>NZ_JAIVFO010000130.1 GCF_029991245.1 Xanthobacter autotrophicus | reverse complement strand
CTCCCCACCCCTCCCCCGCACGCGGGAGAGGGAGTTGGCCGGCGCGGGGTGCAGAGAAGGGTTTACCGGCGGTTCTTTTCAAACGGAGACAGGGCCCGGCGTGGGGTGAGTTCGGCCTCAGGCGCACCGCGCCGGACCTCGATCGTGTCAGGCCTTCTGTTCGTCCGCCTTCGGACGCCGGCCGCGCGCTCCGGTCTGCGACTTCGCCCCAGTCTTGACCCCAGTCTTGACGCCAGTCTGGGCACCGCCCTTCGCCCCGCGCGGCCAGCGCACCGGCCAGGCGACGATGTGGTCCACCAGCTCGAACAGGCCGAATTCGTTTTCGCTGCCGGCCACCTTGCCCGAAACCGTTATGCCCGCCGCCGCCACGCTTCCCGCGTCTCCCGATACCAGCGGATGCCAGAACGGCAGGTCCTTGCCCTCGCCCACCAGCCGGTAGGCGCAGGTGGGGGGCAGCCAGTTCAGCTCCGCCACGCTCTCAGGGGTCAGGCGCACGCAGTCGGATACGATCTCGGAACGCCGCTCATAGTCGGAACAGCGGCAGGTGGCGGCATCCAGCAGGCGGCAGGCCACGTCCGTATAGGCCACCCGGCCGGTGTCCTCGTCCTCCAGCTTCACGAGGCAGCAGCGGCCGCAGCCGTCGCACAGGCTCTCCCACTCGGTCGCGCTCATGGCCGCCAGGGGCTTCGCCCGCCAGAACGGGAGGCTGGCCCCATCGGGCGCCGGGGCGTCCGGGGCGATGTCGTCCCGGCGGGTATCGTCCCGGGGGGTGTCTTCGGGGCTGCTCATGGGCGCCCCTCTAGCACACCGCACCCGCCACGTCCGCTCACTCGAACACGAGCATCATCTCGTAGATGACGGGCTTGGCCGCGCGCATGGCCGGCGCGTCGGAACGGAAATCCCGGTCGCCGTCCACGTCGTCCGCCGGGGCGCCCGGCGTCGGCTCCAGCCGCAGCAGCAGCCGGCATCCGGGCCGCGCCAGCCGGCCGCCGTTCCAGTCGGTGACGGTGCCGCCATAGTCCCAGCCGAAGCCGGCCATAGTGAAGGGCCTGCCGTTCGCCGCCTCCACCGCGGCAAGGCTCGACCCCACGCCAAGGCCCTCCGCCGTCATCCACCGGGAGGCAGCCGCCACCGAGACATGCTGCGGTCGCCGGCGCCGCTTCTCGTCCTTCCAGGCGATCTCCACCCGCCGCGCCGGATCGCGGGGAAACAGCACGGTGGCCTTGAAGCTGGTGCCCTCGGCCCCCGGCACGGTGCGGAAGACCACGTTGCGGGCGCCGAACCTTGCGGCAAGCGACGCTTCGCTGGCATCCCGGGCGAAGGGGCCGGCGCAGTCGAAGGCGGGAAGGCCGTCCGCGGCCGGGCTGTCGGCCGGCGCGGCCATGGCCGCACCCGCAGCGAGGGCGAGAAGGCACCCCGCGCCCGCGGCGCTCATCCGGCGGAGCATGTGGCCCGCCCCTTGTAAGTGCGCTCGAAATCCTTGCCGCCGTCCACGCCGGCAACAAAGAGCCTCAGTTCGTAGCGCCCCGCGAAGGCGGTTTCATCCGCGTCCCGGCTGCGGGTGCGCAGGACCAGTTCCAGCGATCCGAACGGCGCCTCGGTCCGCTCCTGATAGAGGTGCAGCCTCAGCTCGTTGCCGTGGAACCAGTGATGGGCGAGGGCTGCTCCGTCCATCTCCACCTTGGCGAAGGCGGGCGGGGCATCCTTCGCCGTGGCGTTCAGCTCCGCGCGAAAATTGCTGAAGTCGGAGGCGAGCCCGTGGGAAAACACCGCCTGCGCCTCGAAGGCGATGGCCTTGTCGTCGATGCTGCAATTGAGGCTGCCGGTCGCCCCGGCCGGAGACAGACCGGCAACCGAAAGCGCGAGCGGCAGCATGAACCGCACCACGCCGCAGCGCCTCCGCGCCCGGAGCGTTCGGGCTGCAAACCCCATGGCCGACACTCCCGTTCCGTCCCTCGCGCCTAGCTTAGAGCGCGAACCAACGGAAGGGAAACCGGGCCGGACTGCCGGACTCCGGCGTCAGGACTTGCGGCCGGCGTGGGTATAATAATCCGCGAAGGCGAGGACCAGGGCGAAACCGACGAAGGCGACGACGATACCGGTCACGACGAGAGCAGTCTGCGCAGCCATGTCTTGGACCTCCCGATGGTTTTTCGGAAGGCTAGGCACCCGCCCCGTGCGCGACGTTGATCTGGATCAACCGGCGCCATGTCCCACGGACGACGCCACCGGCGCGGCATCGTCGGCGAGGATGCGGTCGCGGCCGGCGTGCTTGGCCGCATAGACGAGTTGGTCGGCCCGGTGGAGCAGGTCGGCCAGGTCCTCGCCCGGCCGGCGCTCGGCGATGCCGAAGCTGGCGGTGACGATGGCTCCGGGCGGCAGCATGGCGAAGGGGGTACGCCGCAGCTCGGCGCGCACCCGCTCGGCGAACCGGAAGGCGCTGCGGGCGCCGGTGCGGGCCAGCAGCACCACGAATTCCTCCCCGCCGCGCCGGGCCGCCGCATCCCGCGGCGTCACGGCACGGGCGACGAGGCCGCCGACGGTGGCGAGCACGAGGTCGCCCGTCGCATGGCCGAAACTGTCGTTGACGACCTTGAAGCGGTCGATGTCGAAATAGACCAGGCTCAGGGGATGACTTTCCTTGCGGGCCATGAGTTCCCGCGCGCGCTCGTCGAAGCCGCGGCGGTTGGCGAGCCCGGTGAGGGGATCGATGCTGCCCTGCCGCTTCAGTTCGTCCATGGCATCGGCGGCGATCGCGCCCAGCAACGCGAGCGCCACCAGCAGGCCACTGACCAGCAACGAGAAGTTGAGCACCTGCCAGAACGCGGAGCGCGCAAACAGCAGGACCATGGCATTCCGGTCGGCCCCCTCCGCACGCATCCGGTCCAGCGCGAAGAGTTCGGGCGAGAGGGCCATGGTCAGCACGGTGCGTCCGAAAAAATGGAGACCGAACACAAGGACGACCCAGAACAGGATCCGGTCCACCATCCGCCGGCCGCTGACCTTGAAGATCTGCACCGCGGCGAACAGGAACATGAAGCCGTAGCCGAAATTCTGCACATAGATCCGGGCGACGAGGTTGCGGTCCACATACATGAAGTAAGAGAGCAGCCCGAGGATCAGCACGGCCACGGCGGCAAGGACCGGGGCGGCGCGGGCCTTCCCGAACCGCGCCATCACCCCTTCCACGAGGCAGAAGATGCTGAACGTGTAGATCAGGCCCGAGACCATGGTGTTGAGCCCGACGTCCGGCGGGATCCAGAGCAGTTGGGAAAGCGCGGCGATGGAATAGGCGCAGAAGGCCACCACGAAGAGCAGGACATGGCGCCGCTCGCGGTGGTGCAGCCAGACCAGGAGAAAAACGCAGGCGACAATGAGCGAGATGGCCGGGCCGGCCAGGAGATAAAGGCGTCCCTCGGACATTGTTTGCCTTTGGACGCCCGCGCGCGGGACGCCTCCCTTTGCGTCTGGACGGCCGCGCCGCCTCGGCGTCGCACGCCCCTACATTGCAACCCGCCACAACGCAACTTGAATGTGGCAGGACGCCAAAAGTCAAGTCCCGGGGCAGGCACCGGCCAGCCTGCGACGCAAGCTGGCCGGACACCGCGTTCTTGTCTCAAAGATCTCTCGCGCGCTTCGCGGTCCGGCTTCGGGCGCGAGGCGCATCCTGCCCTATCGTTTGTAGGCCCACAGGCGCAGCTCGTGCTTGAGACGCCGGAAGTCGTAAAAGGTGAAGGTCAGGAACAGCGTGGCGACCAGGGCGAGCACCAATGAGACACCGCTGGACCAGCCGAGCGCCGACGCCGAAAAATCATAGACGAAATAGGCGACAAACGCCGTGACCAGCGCCGCAGCACCAAAAAAGAGCCGGGTATCGAGCCGGGCAATCAGGATGCCGACGCCGACCCAGATCACCACGGCGAGCAGGATCGCCCAGCCGATCCCCAGGCCGAACTGGCGCGCCACGAAATGCCCGCCCGCGCCGCACAGCACCACCGAGGCGACCAGAAGCAGCAGCCCGGCCCGCAAGCGCAGGATGGAGGGGGAGGACGCCCTTCTGGACGGTGTCGGATCGGGCGAGGGGGCGCTGGACGGCGGGGGCACGTTGGCCATGGTGGAAACCCTTGATGATATGAACCCGGCCCGGCCGCGCGCCCCGTAACGGGAACATTAAGGCCGCGCCGGCGCTTGTGCCGGTCTGGAGGATGCCACGATGCGGCGGATGCGGGTCGTACTCAATGCCAAAGCCGGGACCGTCCACGACATGGGCCCCGAGCGGGTGCGCGCCATCGTGGACGAGGCCCTGACGCGGCCGGGGACGGATGTGGACGTGGTGGTGGCCCAGGGCGAGGCCATCGCCCGCGCCATCGCCGCCGCCGAGCGCGAGGGCTACGACACCGTGGTGGTGGGCGCCGGCGACGGCACGGTCTCCTATGCCGCATCGGTATTCGCCAATACCGAGGTCACCCTCGGCGTTCTGCCGCTGGGCACCATGAACATGCTGGCCTACGACATCGGCCTGCCGCGCGACCTGGCGAGCGCCCTCGACGCCCTGCAGGCGGCGCGGCCCATGCGGGTGGACGTGGGCCTGCTGAACGGGCGGGCCTTCCACGGGGTCTCGGGGGTGGGCTTCTTCAGCCAGATGGCGCTGGCCCGCGAACAGCTGCGCGCCCATCGCGGCCGGGTGCTGGGATGGTTCATGGCCCTCGGAAAGGCGCTGGTGCGATCCGGGCGCATGTCCATCGAGGTGGAGGTGGCCGGCGTGCGCGAGCCCATCGAGGCCTATGCGGCGCTGGTGACGGTGAATGCCTTCGACGCCCCCGGCTGGCACCGCTCGCGGCTCGACGGCGGGCTGCTGGAGGTGCTGGTGGCGGAGGATCGCGGCACCCTGGCGCGGCTGAAGACCGGCGCGGAGGTGCTGGTGAATGCCTGGCGCGACAAGCCGGGCATCCATGCCTTCCAGGCCCGGCGGGTCACCATCCATGCGCGGCGCGAGCGCGCCTGGGTGGCGACGGACGGGGAAGTGGAGCGCGAAACGCTGCCGTTGCGCTATGCCATCGCCCCCGGCGCGCTGAAGCTGCTGGTGCCGCCCGCCGCCATCCAATGGCGCGAGCACGATGCCCAGGCGGTGACGTGAGCTGCGGGCCGTGGCCGGCTCAGTTGGCGCCGTCGTCGTTGCTCTCGCCGCAGGTATAGCCGACGAAGCAGCGCGGATTGTCCGACGTGGCGATCCACGCGGGCGTGGTGACCTGGTCCCCGGCGCAGAAGCGCTCGTCCCGCACATAGCGCTGGGCATTGCCGTTGCCGGTGGGAATCAGGATGAGGCCCTTCGTGCGCACCACCTGGGCGATGCCGCCGCAGGTGGAGGGCGGGACGGGAATGGCCATCATGCCTTCGGGCGGCGGGGTGTTCTGGCCATAGATGGCGGTGCCGTCCAGCGGCACCGGCAGGCCCGCCGCACCAAGGTCCGGCGGCGGCGCCAGGGGATTGCCGCTCTGGGCGAGGGCGGAAAAGGACAGGCCGACCACCGCAACCACCAGCATGGCGCGGCCAAACACGCCGCCGAGACTTCCGCCCATGACGATTCCCTTCGCATTGGTGCCGCTGGCACCGGCTCTATCCCACCTTGCGGGAGCGAGCAAAGCGAGAAGTCGCCGGAACGGACCGGGACCGGAAGGGAAGCCGGCGCAGCGCCCCCGCGCCGAACCGGACGCGGCTTGTACCCGCTATCCCCAGATCCAGCGCCCTGTGGAAAAAGGGAGCGGGTTGATTTCGGAACAAACAAAGAACTTACTGTGCTCAGGACCCCGGACTTGGTATGGAAGTGACCCATCCAGCGGAACCTTGGCGCCATGCTCGACCTCCCCAACACGGGCGATCTCGAACCGTCCTATCGTCAGGCCCCGCACAATCTGGAGGCGGAGCAGGCGCTGCTGGGCGCCATCCTCGTCAACAACGAGGCGTTCTACCGGGTCTCCGACTTCCTTGAGCCGCGCCATTTCTACGAGCCCATCCACGCCCGCGTGTTCGAGCTGGCGAGCGCCCTCGTGCGCGCCGGCAAGCTCGCCACGCCGGTCACGCTGAAGACCTTCCTGCCCTCGGACCTCGATGTGGCCGGCCTCACCGGCCCGCAATATCTCGCCCGCCTCGCGGCGGAGGCGACCACCATCATCAATTCCGAGGACTATGGGCGCACCATCTACGACCTGTCGGTGCGCCGCGACCTGATCCGCATCGGCGAGGAGATCGTCAACGAGGCCTTCGATGCCCCGGTGGACGCCACCCCGCAGGACCAGATCGAGCAGGCGGAAAAGCGGCTCTACGAGATCGCCGAGACCGGCCGCTACGACGGCGGCTTCCAGCGCTTCGGCGAGGCGCTGCGCGCGGCGGTGGACATGGCCTCCAAGGCCTTCCAGCGCGACGGCCACCTCTCCGGCATCGCCACCGCGCTCGACGACCTCGACCACCAGATGGGCGGCCTGCAGCCGTCCGACCTTGTCATCCTCGCCGGCCGCCCGGCCATGGGCAAGACCGCGCTCGCCACCAACATCGCCTTCAACATCGCCGCCGCCTATCGCGGCGAGACGCGGCCCGACGGCTCCATCGAGACCGTATCGGGGGGCATCGTCGGCTTCTTCTCGCTGGAAATGTCGGCCGAGCAGCTCGCCACCCGTATCCTCGCCGAGCAGGCCGAGATCGCCTCCTACAAGATCCGCCGCGGCGACATCTCGGAGAGCGAATTCTCCAAGCTCGCTGCTGCCGCCCAGACCATGCAGACCATCCCGCTCTATATCGACGACACCGGCGGCCTCTCCATCGCCCAGCTGGTGGCCCGGGCGCGGCGGCTGAAGCGCCAGCGCGGGCTCGACTTCATGGTGGTGGACTATCTCCAGCTGCTGTCGGGCTCCTCCAAAAATGCATCCCAGGGCCGCGTCCAGGAGGTCACGGAGATCACCACCGGACTGAAGGCCTTGGCGAAAGAGCTGCAAGTGCCCATCATGGCGCTGTCGCAGCTGTCCCGTCAGGTGGAATCGCGAGACGACAAGAGGCCGCAATTGTCGGACCTGCGCGAATCCGGCTCCATTGAGCAGGACGCCGACGTGGTCATGTTCGTGTTCCGGGAGGAATATTACCTTAAGAACAAGGAGCCCAAGGCCGGCACAGAGGAGTGGTTCAAGTGGGAGATCGAGATGAAGGCGGCCGAGAACACGGCCGAGGTCATCATCGGAAAGCAGCGCCACGGCCCCACGGGGACGGTGAAGGTGCATTTCGAGCCCCAGTTCACCCGCTTCTCCAACCTGGCGCGGGAGGACCACCTGCCGGAGCGCCACTGAGCGCGCCCTCCCCCGAGGAGGCTGCCGCCCAGGCCGCGGTCCGCGCCGCGGCGCATGAGACCGCAGAGCGGGAGGCGCGGGAAGCCGGCGCCATCCTCACCGTGGATCTCGGCGCCATCGCCGACAACTGGCGCACGCTGGCGGCGCTGTCCGCCCCGGCCGAATGCGCCGCCGTGGTCAAGGCCAACGCCTATGGCCTTGGCATCGATCGGGTCGCCCCCGCCCTGTGGCGGGCCGGTGCACGCAATTTCTTCGTCGCCCATTTCAAGGAAGCGGTCGCCCTGCGCGCCCTGCTGCCCGAGGCCATCATCTATGTGCTGAACGGCCTTTTGCCGGACTGCGCCGGCGATTATGCCGCAGCCAACCTGCGCCCCGTGCTGGGATCGGCCCCGGAAATCTCCGACTGGAGCGACTATTGCCGCGACAACGGCGCCAAATTGCCCGCCGCCATCCATGTGGATACGGGCATGCACCGGCTCGGCCTGTCGCTGGAGGAGGCGGTGCAGCTGTCCGGCACCTTCCGCCTGCTGGGCTTCACCCCAAGCCTGATCATGAGCCACCTCGCCTGCGCCGACACGCCGGGCCACGTGCTCACCGCGCGCCAGCGCATGGTGTTCGCCGACGTGGTGCGGCGCTTCCCCGGCATCCCGGGATCGCTGGCCAATTCGGCCGGCACCCTGCTCGGCCGCGATTTCCGGTTCGAGCTGGTGCGGCCGGGCATCTTCCTCTACGGCGGCGTCGCCATCACCGGGGTTCCGCCCCTGCGGCCCGTAGTGCGGCTGGAGGTGAAGGTGGTGCAGGTCTCCTCCGCCCCGGCCGGCGAGACGGTGGGCTATGGCGCCGCCCAGCGCCTGAAGCGGCCGAGCCGGCTCGCCACCGTCTCCATCGGCTACGCGGACGGCCTGTTCCGCGCCGGCGGCTCCACCGACGCCACCAGGGGGGTGGAGGCGATCCTCCACGGCCAGCGCTGCCATCTTGTGGGCCGCGTCTCCATGGACCTCGCCACCCTCGACATCACCGACCTGCCGGAAGGCGTGGTGCAGCGGGGCGACACCGCGATCTTCCTCGGCGACGGCATCAGCGTGGACGACCTTGCCACCCGCTCCGGCACCATCGGCTACGAGGTGCTCACCTCGCTCGGCGCCCGCTACGCCCGGCATTACGTGGGCGGGTGAGGGGCCATCTGGACCATATGTTCCTATTTTGTGCTCTAATGGATGAGCGCATGGAGATTCGCTCCGCAATCTGATCGGTGCGTGCTCCAGCGGAACGGGATGATGGCAAAGCGCGACACGTCCTTCATCTGCCAGTCCTGCGGCGCGGCCTATACCCGCTGGCAGGGCAAGTGCGAGGCGTGCGGCGCCTGGAACACCCTCGCCGAGGAAGTGGCGGTGGTCGCCAGCGTGCCCGCTGCCCAGCGCTCCGGCCGCAAGGGGCGCGCGGTGGTGCTGGAAACCCTTCAGGGCACCGCCAGGCCCGCCCCGCGCATGGTCTGCGGCATCGGCGAGCTGGACCGGGTGGCCGGCGGCGGCTTCGTGCCCGGCTCGGTGCTGCTCATCGGCGGCGATCCGGGCATCGGCAAGTCCACCCTGCTGGTGCAGGCCTCGGCGGCGCTGGCGGCGAGCGGGCAGCGCGTGGTCTACGTCTCCGGCGAGGAGGCGGTGGACCAGGTGCGCATGCGCGCCCAGCGCCTCGGGCTGGAGCAGGCGCCGGTGAGCCTCGCCGCCGAGACCAATGCGGAGAACATCATCGCCACCCTCGCAGGCGGCCCGCCTGTTCACATGGTCGTGATCGATTCCATCCAGACCATGTGGTCGGACAGCGTGGAGAGCGCCCCCGGCACGGTGACGCAGGTGCGCACCTCGGCCCAGTTGCTGGTGCGCTACGCCAAGCAGACCGGGGCCTGCGTGATCCTGGTCGGCCACGTCACCAAGGACGGGCAGATCGCTGGCCCCCGGGTGGTGGAGCACATGGTGGATGCCGTGTTCTCCTTCGAGGGCGACGGCGGGCACCAGTTCCGCATCCTGCGCGCCCAGAAGAACCGCTTCGGCCCCACCGACGAGATCGGCGTGTTCGAGATGACCGGGCGTGGCCTCTCCGAGGTGGCGAACCCCTCCGAGCTGTTCCTGTCCAACCGCGACGCCGGCGCGCCGGGCACCGCCGTGTTCGCCGGCATGGAGGGCACCCGCCCCGTGCTGGTGGAGATCCAGGCGCTGGTGGCGCCCTCCTCGCTCGGCACCCCGCGCCGCGCCGTGGTGGGCTGGGACCCCAACCGCCTGTCCATGGTGCTGGCCGTGCTGGACGCGCGCTGCGGCGTGCGGCTTGGCGGACATGATGTCTATCTGAACGTCGCCGGAGGCCTGAGGATCGGCGAGCCGGCGGCGGACCTTGCCGTTGCGGCAGCCCTCGTCTCCTCCCTCACCGGCGCGCCCTTGCCGGCGGACGCGGTCTATTTCGGCGAGGCGAGCCTCACCGGCGCGGTGCGGCAGGTGGCGCAGGCGGCGGCTCGCCTGAAGGAAGCGGCGAAGCTCGGCTTCGGCCGCGCCGTGCTGCCCTCCGGCGGCCTCGACGGGGTGGATGCGCAGGTGGCGTTGCAGCCGGTCGGCTCGCTGGCGGAGCTGGTGGCCGCCATCGCGGCCTGCGCCCCCCGCCGGCCTGTTATGCGGGATTCGCAGGGCGCAGCGCCGCGGGAGGCACGGCCCCGGGCCGTGGAGCACGCCGAATGGGCCGAGGATGAGAGCTGATCGCCCAAGCCACGACGCAGGAAGGTGACGCGGGCCGGCGCGCAAGCTATATCAGCCGCGCGGCGGGCTCCCACCAGGCAACACCTGGACGGCATGCCGCGCGCATGCGCGCGTCGCGGTGCGCGGATGACGGAACACTGCGCCGATGCCTGTGACTTTGCTCGACATCATCGTTCTGACGGTCATGCTGATTTCGGGGCTGCTGGCCATGGTCCGCGGCTTCCTGCGCGAGGTCTTCTCCATCCTCTCATGGGTGGTTGCAGCCGGCGTCACCGTGTATTTCCAGAAGCAGCTGCTGCCGGTCGTAAAACAATACATCGCTCAGGATACGGCGGCTCTTGCCGTCACCGTGGCTGTGCTGTTCCTCGGCACGCTTCTTCTTGCGACGATCATCACGGCGCGCATCTCCGACGTGGTGCTCGACAGCCGAATCGGCGCGCTGGACCGCACGCTGGGCTTCATGTTCGGGCTGGCGCGCGGCCTGCTCCTCATGGTGATCGCCATGCTGTTCTTCAACTGGCTGGTGCCGCCGGAGAAGCTGCCGCCGTGGGTTGCCAACGCAAAATCGCTCCCCGCCATCAAGAGCGCGGGGGAGTGGCTTAAGGCGCAGTTGCCGGATGACCCTGAAAACACCATCTTGAACAAGTTGAAGAAGCCGCCCGCCGGAGAGGAGGGCGACACGCCCGCCGCCCCGGCCGCCCCGACGGGGGGGCCGCGTACCGATTTGGGGGGCACCACACGACCAGCCGGGTCGGCTGACGCATCCGCGGCGGGGGTTAAACCCTTCCGCTCCACGGATCGCCAGGGCCTCGACCAGCTCGTCGCCAGCACGCGCGGTGCCGGCCAGTGAGCCGCCCGAGCGGAGGTGCATGATGGATTGCGACAGTGACGCCCCGATGAACGCGGGGGGGCGGGGCGAGCGGCCCCTTTCCGAGGACGACCATCCCCAGCGGGCCGAGCTTGCGCGGGCCGAACAGGCGGATCTCGACCTGAACGGCGACCGCCTCCGCGAGGAATGCGGCGTCTTCGGCATCTACAATCACCCGGAGGCGGCGGCCATCACCGCCATCGGCCTGCACGCGCTCCAGCATCGCGGGCAGGAGGCGGCCGGCATCGTCTCCTATGACGGCAAGCGCTTCCATTCGGAGCGGCGCCTCGGCCTCGTGGGCGACGCCTTCTCCGACGCCAGCGTCATCGAGCGCCTGCCCGGCGACATGGCGGTGGGCCACGTGCGCTATTCCACCACCGGCGAGACCCTGCTGCGCAACGTGCAGCCCCTGTTCGCCGAGCTCGATGCCGGCGGCTTCGCGGTGGGGCACAACGGCAACCTCACCAACGGCCTCACCCTGCGCAAGCAATTGGTGCGGGACGGGGCCATCACCCAGTCCACCACCGACACCGAGGCCATCCTCCACCTGGTGGCGCGCTCCAAGAAGCCGCGCTTCATCGACCGCTTCACCGACGCCCTGCGCGCGCTGGAGGGGGCCTATTCGCTGGTGGCCCTCACCAACAAGAAGCTGATCGGCGCCCGCGACCCCCTCGGCATCCGCCCGCTGGTGCTGGGCATGCTGGACGGCTCGCCCATCCTCGCCTCCGAGACCTGCGCCCTCGACATCATCGGCGCGCGCCATGTGCGCGACGTGGAGAACGGCGAGGTCATCGTGATCGACGAGGACGGCCTGCAGTCCTTCAAGCCGTTCCCGGAGATGGCGCCGCGGCCCTGCATCTTCGAATACATCTATTTCGCCCGGCCCGATTCCGTGGTGGGCGGGCTGTCGGTCTACCAGGTGCGCAAGAAGATGGGCCGCGTGCTGGCGGAGGAAAGCCCCGCCAATGCCGACGTCATCGTGCCGGTGCCGGATTCCGGCGTGCCGGCGGCCATCGGCTTCTCGCAGGCCTCGGGCATCCCCTACGAGCTGGGCATCATCCGCAACCATTATGTGGGGCGCACCTTCATCCAGCCCACCCAGTCCATCCGCGACCAGGGCGTGCGCATGAAGCATTCGGCCAACCGCTCGGTGGTGGAAGGCCGCTCCATCGTGCTGGTGGACGACAGCCTGGTGCGCGGCACCACCTCGGTGAAGATCGTGCAGATGATGCGCGATGCCGGCGCCCGGGAGGTGCATTTCCGCATCGCCTCCCCGCCCATCACCCATCCCGACTATTACGGCATCGACACCCCGGACCGCGACAAGCTGCTGGCCGCCACCCACGACCTGGAAGGCATGCGGCGCTATATCGGCGCGGATTCGCTGGCCTTCCTCTCGGTGGATGGCGTCTACCGCGCCATGGGCCATGAGGGCCGCGACCCGGTGAAGCCGCAATTCACCGACCATTGCTTCACCGGCGACTATCCCACCCCGCTCACCGACCGGGCGGGTGCCGTGGGCCAGCAGCAGCTCTCGCTTCTGGCCGAGGCGAGCTGAACCGCGCCTCTTGAAAAACCTTCCCCCCAATCTGCGGGGGAGGGTGTTTTTCCCTTCAGTCCACGGAAGCCGCATGACCGCCGACCGGCCCCTCGCCGACAAGATCGCCCTCGTCACCGGCGCCACCCGCGGCATTGGCGCGGCCACCGCCATCGCGCTGGCCCGGGCCGGCGCCCATGTGATCTGCGTCGGCCGCTCCGACGGCGGGCTTCAGGACATCGACGACAACATCCGCGCCGTGGGCGGCACCGCCACCCTGGTGCCCCTGGACCTGAAGGATTCCGAGGCCATCGACCGGCTCGGCGGTGCGCTCTACGACCGCTACGGGCGGCTCGATGTGTTCGTGGCCAATGCCGGCGTGCTCGGGCCGCTGTCGCCGCTCGGCCATGTCTATCCCAAGGACTGGGACGACATCGTCGCGGTGAACCTCACCGCCAACTGGCGCTGCGTGCGCTCGTTCGATCCGCTCTTGAAGCTGTCGCCGGCCGGGCGCGTGGTGATGATCTCCTCCGGCGCCGCCCACAAGGCGCGGGCCTATTGGGGGCCCTACGCCCTCACCAAGGCCGGGCTGGAAGTGCTCGCCCGCACCTGGGCGGCGGAAAGCGTCTCCGGCAATCTCAAGGTGAACCTGTTCAATCCCGGCCCCATCCGCACCCTGATGCGGGCCAAGGCGTTTCCGGGCGAGGACCCCATGACCC
>NZ_JAIVFO010000012.1 GCF_029991245.1 Xanthobacter autotrophicus | reverse complement strand
CCACCCACCCGTCCGGGCGCGGCAGGGCGCGCAGGGGCTGCAGGCGCTCATAGGCGGCGACGAGGGCCAGGGTGGCGGCGAACGACATCTGCGTTCCGGGATCGAGCGCCGCCTCGGGGGTGAAGGCGAGCACGCAGACCGCCGCCACGCCCACGGTGCGCAACGTGAGCGCCGGCCGTCCCACCAGCACGCCGGCGAGCACCAGCGCCGTCATCACGAACGACCGCTGCGCCGGCACATCATTGCCCGAGAGCACGAGATAGGCCGCGCTGCCCGTGAGGGCGACGATGGCCGCCAGCGACTTGATGGGAAAGCCCAGCGCCAGCGCCGGCACCAGAGCCAGGCCGCCGCGCACGAACGCGAACAGCGTGCCCGCCACCAGCGCCATGTGCAGGCCGGAAATGGACAAGATGTGCGTGAGCCCTGACACGCGCATGCTCTCCTCCACCTCCGGCGCGACGGCGGAGCGGTCGCCCGCCACCAGGGCCACGGCGATTTCCGCCGGCGTGCCCGCGAGCGAGGCGCGGATGCGGCGGGACAGGCTGTCGCGCGCCGCATCCACCGCCATGGCGAGCCGCACCGACAGGGGCGGCTCGGCCGGCCCGGCGAGCTTGGGCCGCCCCAGTCCGTAGCCCACGCCGCCGATGCCGGCGAACCAGGGCGTCCGCCCGAAATCGTGGGCTCCGGGCATGGCCGGGCCCAGCGGCGGCAGCAATTGGGTCAATTGGGTGACATGGGTGCCCACCGGCGGCGCCCAGCCCTTGCGCAGGGTGAGCCGGACGAGGCGCGGCACCGGGTCGAGACCTTTCACCGGCCCGCTGTCCAGCCGCAGCAGGATGCGATCCCCCTTGGGGCGATGCTCCACCCGCTCCACGAAGCCCGACAGCCGCACCGGCGTTTTGCCCGGCGCGGCGATCTCGTGCGCCACCAGCGCGGTGCGCACGCAACCCGTGGCGAAGCCCGCCGCCACCGCGGCGACGGTCACCACCGCCCCGAATGCCACCGGCCGCGCCCGCAGCACGATCGCGCTTCCGACGAGGACGGAAAAAAGCCCGACGGCGACGGCAAGGGACGGTTCCTGCGCCGCGCCGAAATACAGCAGGATGCCAAGGGCGAAAGCCGCCGGAAGCCACAGGATCAGCCGGCCGGAGGCGGCCTCGGCGGCGAGATCTGCGGCAAGGCGGGCCCTGAGCGCATCGAGGACGCGGGCAAGGCCAGGGGGTGTCGCCCGGAGCGCAGAAGCGCGCGCGCCGCCGAGAACGGCGACGCGTCCACTCGTTCGTGCAGGGCGCTGGTCCTGCTGCGTCATGTCGCCCCAGATGCCCCGCTACGGCCGATTCCGATCCGAGGGCACCTGCCCCCTCCCTCCGCCGGAACGGGCGGCCGTGTTCCTTGTGCCCGGCGCCTATGCTACACGGGCGCCTCCCGCGTGCCATGGTGCGTGCATTCCCGCGCGGTCGGCAAGTGGGGCCCGTGCTGAAGCGCCTGCCGAAGCTCTTGCCCCTGCCGGCCCGTGCATCGCCCGCGCGCTGCCCTGCCCCGTCCGCTCGCCCGTCCGCTCCCATGGACCGAGCCTCGCCGAGTTCCCCCATGTCGCAGATCGTCACTCGCTTCGCCCCCTCCCCCACCGGCTTCCTGCACATCGGCGGGGCGCGCACGGCCCTGTTCAACTGGCTCTATGCCCGCCACACCGGCGGCAAGATGCTGCTGCGCATCGAGGACACCGACCGCCAGCGCTCCACCAAGGCGGCCATCGAGGCCATCATCGAGGGGCTGGAGTGGCTCGGCATCACCTGGGACGGCGAGCCCATCTACCAGTTCGCCCGGGCCGAGCGGCACCGCGCCGCCGTGGAGGAGATGCTGGCGCAGGGAAACGCCTATCGCTGCTACGCCACGCCCCAGGAACTGGACGAGATGCGCGAACTGGCCCGCAAGGAGGGCCGCCCGCCGCGCTATGACGGCCGCTGGCGCGACCGCGACCCTTCGCAGGCGCCCAAGGATCGCGATCCCGTCATCCGCCTGCGCGCGCCGCAGGAGGGGGAGACCGTGATCGAGGACATGGTGCAGGGCACCGTGACCTTCCCCAACAAGGATCTCGACGACCTCGTCCTGCTGCGCTCGGACGGCACGCCCACCTACATGCTGGCGGTGGTGGTGGACGACCACGACATGGGCATCACCAACGTCATCCGCGGCGACGACCACCTGACCAATGCGGCGCGCCAGACCCAGATCTACCGCGCCCTGGGCTGGGAGGTGCCGCGCATGGCCCACATCCCGCTCATCCATGGGCCGGACGGCGCCAAGCTCTCCAAGCGCCATGGCGCGCTCGGGGTGGATGCCTATCGCGACATGGGCTACCTGCCGGCGGCGCTGCGCAACTATCTGGTGCGCCTTGGCTGGAGCCATGGCGACCAGGAGGTTTTCTCAACCGAGGAGATGGTCGGCTTCTTCGACCTCGACAAGGTGGGCCGCTCCGCCGCCCGGTTCGATTTCCAGAAGCTGGAGAGCCTCAACGGCCACTATATGCGCGCCTCGAGCGATGCGGAGCTGTTGTCCGCCATCGATGCGCTGGTGCCCCATCTGCCCGATGCAGAGCACCGCCTCGCCCGCATGACGCCGGAGCGCCGCGCCCAGCTCGCCGCCGCCATGCCGGGGCTGAAGGAGCGCGCCAAGACCCTGGTGGAACTGGTGGACAACGCCGAATTCATCTTCGTGGAGCGCCCGCTGCCGCTGGACGACAAGGCGGCGGCCCTGCTCTCGCCCGAGGCTCGCGCCCATCTCGGCCGCCTCGTGCCCGCGCTGGAGCAGGTGGAATGGACCGCCGCCGCCACCGAGGCCGCCGTGCGCGCCTATGCGGAGGCGCAGGGCGTGAAGCTCGGCGCCGTGGCCCAGCCGCTGCGGGCCGCGCTCACCGGCAAGCCCACCTCCCCGCCTATCTTCGACGTGCTCACCGTGCTCGGCCGGGACGAGAGCCTGGCGCGGCTGAAGGACCAGGCGGCTTGAAGGCGCCCGCGCCCGAGACGGTGGAGCTGGATCTCAGGGGGCTGAAATGCCCCCTGCCGGCCCTGCGCACGCGCAAGGCGCTGAAGGAAGCGGTCGCCGGAACCCGCCTCGTGGTCACCTGCACCGATCCCATGGCGGTGATCGACATTCCCCATCTGGCACAGGAGACGGGCGCCGCACTGGAAGAGCGCACGGTGGCGGAAGGCCTGCTCACCTTCGTCCTGCGCAAGCCGGGCTGAAAGCCCGGCAGAATGCCGAACGGTCCGGGCTGAAAGCCCGATGCTGCGTCAGACCGAAAGCGGCAGCGCCCGTTCCACCAGCCGCACCCAATAGGACGCGCCGAAGGGAATGGCGGCATCCGCGAAGTCGTATTGCGGATGGTGCAGGTCTGCGGACGGGCCGTTGCCGATGAAGATGTAGGCCCCCGGCTTCGCCTCCAGCATGAAGGCGAAATCCTCCGCCGCCATCAGCGGCGGGGCGGAGGCGTCCACTTCCGACAGGCCGGCCACCTCGGCCGCCACCTCAGCCGCGAACGCGGTCTGCGCCGCGTGGTTGCGGGTGACGGGATAGCCCTGGGAAAAGCTCACCGTCGCCGTGGCGCCGTGGGCGGCGGCCACCCCTTCCGCCACCGCGGCGATGCGGGTGCGCAGGATCTCGCGCACATGGGGATCGAGGGCGCGCATGGTGCCGGCGAGCCGCGCGCGGGGCGGCAGCACATTGTCCGCCTCCCCCGCATGGAACATGGGAATGGAGATGACCGCGGCGGCCAGCGGATCAAGATTGCGCGACACCACCTGCTGCAGGGCCGTGACGATGGCGGCGCCGGTGAGCACCACGTCCACCCCCTGGTTGGGCCGGGCGGCATGGGCGCCGCGACCGTCCACCAGGATCTCGATGCGGTCGGACGAGGCCATGATGCCGCCCTGCCGCATGGCGAAGCGGCCCACGGGCAGCCCCGGCAGATTGTGCATGCCGTAGACCTCGCTCACCGGGAAGCGGGCGAACAGGCCGTCGTCGATCATGGCCTTGGCGCCGGCCCCGCCCTCCTCCGCCGGCTGGAAGATGAGCACGGCGGTGCCGGAGAAGGCACGGGTTTCCGCCAGGTGGCGCGCGGCGCCCAGCAGCATGGCGGTGTGGCCATCGTGCCCGCAGGCATGCATGACGCCGGGGGCCTGGGAGGCATAGGCGGCGCCGGTCTGCTCCAAGATGGGCAGTGCGTCCATGTCGGCCCGCAGCCCGATCATGGGTCCGTCCCCGCGTCCGCGCACGATGGCGACCACGCCGGTGCGTCCGAGCCCGGTGAGCACCTCGTCGCAGCCGAAGGCGCGCAGCTTCTCGGCCACTGCGGCGCTGGTGCGGGGCAGCTCGTACATGAGTTCGGGATGGCGATGGAAATCCTGGCGCCAGGCCGCGATCTCGTCGGCGCCGGAGGCAATGTGATTATGGACGGGCATGGCAATTCCAGGAGCAATGAAGAGCCATGGTGGGCATGGGGGGCCAGCCGGTCAATGGGCTTGGGATATGCACAGGCCCTGCGCGGGCCCGGCGCATCTTTCCCAAGGCCCTGCCGCCGCCGGCCTTGACCCTGCCGCCTTGGCATCCTAACCACAGCGGCGAGTGAGCCCGTAGCTCAGCCGGTAGAGCACGTGACTTTTAATCATGGGGTCTCGGGTTCGAATCCCGACGGGCTCACCAATGATATCAATCGAGATTCGGATAACGCCCCGCCCGGCGTCTGCTACGTTAGGTCGCCCATGGCGTTCAGAACGCTGCTGTGGCGTTCCGTGGCGCACCACCACGTACCGCCAAACCGGTGATGGGCTCGCTAATAGGCAAGGAGCATCCACAAGCTCCGCCAAGGAACTGGTTTGCACTCCGGATCGCCAAACCAATCTGCCATCTCCGGTGCGATGCCACCGATGACGGTGCCGAGAACGACGCAGCCTAGCCCTAACAAATCAATATAGAGCCCGCCCGCCGTCGCCGCCTCGAGCTTACGGTTCACGGTCTCAATGTCGTGCTTGCGAGCCTCCGCTTCGGAAGACAGCCGCTCGCCAGTGGATTTGGTCTCGGCATCAAGGCGGCTTGAAATGTGGCCTACTTCGTTGAAGAGCCCATCGAAGTTGGTTTCAAGGCGCGACAGGCGATCCGAGAGTGATGCGTCCGGACCTGCTCTCACGACGAGGCGGGCAGCAGCACTGTCCGCGCCATCAGTGGCACCTATCGCCCCCATCACAATCTGTCGCTTCCGAAGCGGGAAGCGCCGAAGATAGTTCGCACAGTGACAAAGCATGCTCGGTTGAGAGAAAAGCTTATGTTTGTCCTTGATGCCTTGGTACACGGTCCAAATTCCGTAGAGCTGCAAGAAAATGCCAAGCACTCTAAATCGCGGCTCCAAGCAGTTTGACCACCACGGGCCAATCAGAAACCAAAGCAATATTGTTCCGAGAAGGGCCCAAATGCCAATCGGCTCGGCAAGCCAAATGGCAACCTCTTTGATGCGGTTCATTACCAGCGTCTCGCTCTCGCACAGATTCGCGAATTGACCGTGAACAGCCCGGCGACAGCTTGGCCGTAGGAAGCCATCCAATCAACCTGGAAGACCGGCAACCTCAGCGCCCCCACCACCCCCACACGACGTTTTGCCGCGCCAAATTGCCCGCAAAGCAGGGATTTGAGCCGTGGCTGCGGCGGTAAGGCCGCTTGATGCTGCTACCTGGATCGGCCATTTTTGCGCTAGATCAAATTCCGCTTCCGGATTGAGATCAATTCAACGCTTATTTGGGTTCGATCATGGAAACAGCCGCGCGCGTCGCTCTTCGTGTTCCCGTCTTCGGGTGGTTTCTCAAGGATGCCATCTATGGAGCACCCGACGCCAAATATTATTTCATCGCAAATCTTGTGGTGTGCTTCGCGGCGCTCGTCTATTTTTTCGGCTATCCCTTCCTGATCATTTACGCGCTGACGGCGACGGCTGTTGCACTGGTGTCGCTCATCATCCTCACTGCCTCAGACATGCTTCGCAAGGGCGGGGATAACGAAGCCGCGCCCAAGCCGGTCGGGCGGCCGACCAAGCGCTGAAGAGGCCGCCTCCAGGTCCGCCAGACGCGACGCCCAGGTTCTCCCCCAGTTCGCGCATCTGCCGGCTCTTGGGGGGATTGGGCGATGTGAAGCTTGTGCGCCGCGCGGGCGAAGCGGCGCTCGCGGTCGACGGGTGTGACATGGCCGAGATGGCGCAGGTCCATGTCCAGACCTATTAGGTATGGAAACCGACCGAGACTGTCTTTGACGCGCGCCCCGTGAGCGTGATTTTCCTTATGCCGAACATAAGGACATGCCACGGATGCACACCGGCGTCGCAGCGCGTATCGACCGTATCGAGACCTTTATCGTCGATATCCCAACCCTAGCCACCCATCACCTGTCCCCGCGCAGCCAGATGCCGGGGCTGGTGAGGGTGTCGTGCTCGGACGGCAGGGGCGGCGTCGGCGAGGGCACCGCCATCGGCGGCCTCCGCTATGGCGCGGACAGCCCCGAAGGCATCACGCTCACCATCGACACCGCCATCGGCATCGGCCGCACCGGCTCCATCCCGGGCTCGGCGCGGGACGGATGGTTCCTGCCGATGGGTGGGGCGCCCGGCTATTATCGCGGCATCGCCGTGCCGCTTGCCATCGCGGCGCAGCCGGAAGGCGCCCTGTCGGCGGCGCACTGAACCCACGATGACACGCATGGTCGCCGGCTCCACCCGGCCGCCGCCCTCCCCCTTTTTCCAAGAGGAGACGACAGGTGTCAGACAAGCGCTTTGCCGACAAGGTTGCCCTGGTGACCGGCGCGGCGCAGGGCATCGGCCGCGTCACGGCGCTGCGGCTGGCGCGGGAGGGGGCAAAGCTCCTGATCGTGGACCGCTCGGCCGAGCACAATGAGAATGTCCGCGCGGAGATCGAGGCGGCCGGCGGCACCGCGCGGGCCCTGTCCGCCGACCTTGAGACCTTCGAGGGCGCGCAGGCGAGCGTCGCCGCTGCGCTGGAGGCCTACGACCGGATCGACGTGGCCGTCCACAATGTGGGCGGCACCATCTGGTCGAAGCCGTTCTGGGAATACCAGCCGGAAGAGATGGAGAAGGAGATCCGCCGCTCCCTGTGGCCGACCCTGTGGAGCTGCCGCGCCGTGATCCCGGTGATGATGCGCCAGAAGGCGGGATCCATCGTGAACGTGGGCTCCAACGCCACCCGCGGCATCTATCGCGTGCCCTATTCGGCGGCGAAGGGCGGCGTCCATGCCATGACCACCTGCATGGCGCTGGAGCTGGCCGAGCACGGCATCCGCGTCAACGCGGTCTCCCCCGGCGCCATCGACAACGGCACCCGCGCCATCCCGCGCAATCCCATCCCCTTGTCCGAGCAGGAAAAGCAATGGGGCAAGGAGATGTACGAGGACATTCTCGCAGGCACGCCCCTGCGCCGCATGGGCACGCAGGAGGAAGTGGCCGCCACCATCTGCTTCTTTGCCTCGCAGGAGGCCGGCTACATCACCGGCCAGACCTGCTTCGTCGCCGGCGGCACCATCGGGTGAGGCTGAGAACTGGCAACGGGCGGCCATGGCCGCCCGTCCGGTGAGATCCGTCCTGCCGAGGGCTTTAGCCGCCCTGCCCTCGCCTTACGGCTTTGCGACCAGCGGGCAGCGGCCCTCGGCCATGGGCCGGAAGGCTTCCTGCGCCGGGATGGTTGCGACGAGGTTGTAATAGTCCCACGGCCCCTTGGACTGGTCCGGCGCCTTCACCTGGAACAGGTACATGTTGTGGATGTGCCGGCCGTCGGCCCGCACCTCGCCTTTGCCGAACAGCGGATCGTTCGAGGGCATCGCCTTCATCTTCGCCACCACCTGCTGGCCGTCGGTGCTGTCGGCCGCCGCCACGGCACGCAGATAATGCAGCGTGCCGGCATAGACGCCGGCCTGGTTGGCGGTGGGCCGGCGCCCGTTCAATTGCGCGGCGAAGCGGTCGGCGAAGGCGCGGCTGCCGTCGTTCATGTTCCAGTAGAAGCCCTCGGTGAGGAACAGGCCCTTGGCCACCGGCAGGCCCAGCGAGTGCACGTCGGTGAGCTGCATGAGCAAGGCGGCGAGGCTCTGCCCGCCGGCGGTGAGGCCGAACTCGGAGGCGGCCTTGACCGAATTGATGGTGTCGCCCACCGCATTGGCGAGGGCCACCACCTTGGCCCCGCTCCCCTGCGCCTGCAGGATGAAGGAGGAGAAGTCCGACGCATTGGTGGGGTGGCGGACAGCGCCGAGGATCTTGCCGTCCTCCGCCTTCACCACCGCCATGGCATCGGCCTCCAGCGCATGGCCGAAGGCATAGTCGGCGGTGATGAAGAACCAGCTGTCCTTCTTCTGCTTGAGCAAGGCCAGCGCGGTGCCATGGGCCAGCGCCCAGGTGTCGTAGGTCCAGTGCACCGTGTTGGGCGAGCATTTCTCGCCGGTGAGCAGCGCCGTGCCGGGGCCGGAGGCGATGAAGGCGACCCTGGAGCCGCGCACCGCCTCCTGCACCGCCAGCGCCACCGAGGAGAACGGCACGTCCAGGATGGCATCCACGGTGCCGTCGGCGATCCACTTGCGGGCGGTGGCGGAGCCGATGTCCGGCTTGTTCTGGTGATCGAGGCTGATCACCTCCACCGCGATGGCCGGCTTCTCCTTCTTGAAATCCTCCACCGCGAGCTTGGCCGCCGTCACCGAGCCGATGCCGGTGGAATCGGAGGCGAAGCCGGACAGGTCGGTGAGCACGCCGATGCGGATGGTGTTGCCGGGGATCTCCGCCTGCGCGGAGCCGAGCGCCGAAGCGAGGATGGCGGCGCCCGCGAGCAGCCCGAGCGAGGTCTTCCTGAGCATGGTTTTCTCCCTTTTGGTTCTTGTTGGGCGTCTGGCGCAGCGTCAGCCGCCGCGCACCTCTTCGAGGACTTTTGCCGCCACATCCATGCGCACGCTGGCGCGTTCCACGAGGATGCGGGCCACCTTGTCGACTTCCTCGCCCACGGCCCCGGCCATCATGGCGATGTTCTGGGCGTGAAGGGCCATGTGGCCCTTCTGGATGCCGGTGGTGGCAAGGGCCTTCAGCGCCGAGAAGTTCTGCGCCAGTCCCACCGCGGCGATGATGCGCGCCAGCCGCTCGGCGGTGGAAACGCCGAGGATGGCGAGGCTGGCCCGCGCCGTGGGATGCACCTTGGTGGCCCCGCCGATGAGCCCCACCGCCAGCGGCAGCTCGATGGCGGCGGAGAGGTCGCCGTCCGCGTTGACCTCATAGGTGGTGAGCGAGGTGTAGCGGCCGGAGCGGGCGGCATAGGCATGGGCGCCGGCTTCCACGGCGCGGGTATCATTGCCGGTGGCGAGCACCACGGCGCTGATGCCGTTCATGATACCCTTGTTATGGGTCGCGGCACGATAGGGATCGGCGGCGGCGAACTGATAGGCGCTGACGATGCCGTCGCGCACCTGCTCGCCGCCGATGTCCGCCGTGCGCCACACCGCATGGGCGCGGGCGAGCCGCCGGTCTGCGAGGTTGGAAAGGATGCGCAGGTAGACCCGGCCCTGCGCCCATCCGGCGATGGCGGGGGCAAGCTTCTCCGCCATGGTGTTCACGGCGTTGGCGCCCATGGCGTCGCGGGTGTCCACAATGAGGTGGGTGACCACCATGGTGCCCGACGGCGTGTCGAGCAGCCGCACCTCCAGGTCGCGGAAGCCGCCGCCGAGGCTGACGAGCACCGGATCGCAGGCATCGCACGCCGTCTTGATCTCGTCCCGCCGTTCCAGGATGCGCAGGCGGGCGGCGGCGGGGTCGCGCACCTCCACCGCCTGCACCTGCGCGATCATGAGGTTGCCGGACACGGAGGTGGAAAAGCCGGTCTCGTAATTCTGCCGGGCGGCGTTGCACACGGCGGCCACCACCGAGGATTCCTCCGTCGCCATGGGGACGAGCAGGTCTTCCCCGTCGATCTTCATGTTGGTGGCCACGCCCACCGGCACGTTCATGGTGCCGATGACATTCTCGATCAGCTTGTCGGCCAGCGCCGGGTCGAGATTGCCCATGTTGGCGAGGTGGGCGACGGCCGCGTCGTCGAGGCCCGCGAAGGCGGCGACGAGGTCGAGCCGCTCGCGCGGGGTCTTCTTGTGGAAGCCGGCGATGCGGGAGCTACGGTTCTGGCCTGCGGCGGACGTCATCATCGAGCCTTCCTGTGCATTCACGGGCGGGCCGGCACGGGCAGTCGGACGACGAGGGGGGAAGGCGCGCAGCCAGCCGGGTGCGATCCGGCCCGAGGGGCGGTCGCGGAAGGCGGATGCAGGTGGCGTTTCGTCCCGGTCTCTTGTCCGGCCGCTCTATGGCGGTCCGTTGCTGCGACTTTCGGGCGCGGCCCCTGGCACGGCAAGGAACACTTTGCACCGAAAACGGGAAGGCCGTACCCTTCCCATCATGGGTACAGTTGACGACAAGCCCCCTCGGGAGGAGCCACTGTCGCGCGTCGCGGCCATCGTGCTTGCGGTGAGCGAACGCATCGATCGCGGCCAGCTGCGGCCGGGGGAGAAGCTGCCGTCCATCCGCTCGGCCTTGGCGGCGTTCGGCGTCTCGCGCAACACGCTGGTGGAGGCCTATGAGCGCCTGGCCGCGTCCGGCCGTGTGGAAGCGCGGGCCGGCTCCGGCTTCTATGTGCAGCGCACCCGCGCCCCGGCCCCTTCCCCCGCCGCTCCCGCCGTGGTGGAGGCGGTGGACAGCGTGTGGCTGCTGCGCGAGCAGCTGGAGCAGCATTATGACGTGCGCGTCGGCGACGGCCGTCCCCCGCCCTCCTGGATGGAGGGCTCGGAGGTGGGGCGTTATCTCAAGCCCATCAACCGTCCGGGAAGCCGGCCGTTTCCCGCAAGCTATGGCAGCCCGCTCGGCTTTCCCCTGCTGCGCGAGACCATCGCGACCCTGCTCGCCGAGCGGGCCATCGGCGTCGATCCCGCGCTTGTGTTGATGACGCAGGGCGCCAACCACGCCCTCGACCTCATCGTGCGGACCCTGGTGGAGCCGGGCGAGACGGTACTGGTGGATAGCCCCGGCTATTATCCCCTGTTCGGCAAGCTGCGCCTTGCCAAGGCTCGCACCATCGGCGTGCGCCGCAAGCCCGAAGGTCCGGACGTGGCCGAGCTTGAAGAGAAGGCCGCGGCGACCGGCGCGAAGATCTTCTTCACCCAGTCGCTGGCGCACAATCCCACCGGCTGCTCCCTCACCCCGGCGGTGGCCTACCGGGTGCTCCAGGTGGCGGCGCGGCATGATCTGCTGATTGTGGAAAGCGACCCCTTCGCCGACATCCTGCCCGCTGCCCGTCCGCGCCTTGCTGCCCTCGACCAGCTGGAGCGGGTGATCTATGTGGGCACGTTGGCCAAGACCCTCTCCGCCAGCCTGCGCTGCGGCTATGTGGTGGCATCCGCCGGGCTCATCGAGCGGCTGGGCGCGCTCAAGATGGTCACCAGCGTGAACAGTTCCGGCTATGTGGAACGCATCGTCAACGATCTGATCACATCGGGCCAGTACCGGCGGCACCTCAAGCGCCTGCGCGGCCGGGTGGATGCCGCCACCGCCAGCGCCCAGGCGACGCTGGGCCGGCTGGGGCTGCCCCTCTTCGGGCCGCCGGGCGGCGGCTTCTACCTGTGGTGCACCCTGCCCGACGGCATGGACGACAGCGCCCTGTCGCGACAGGCGGCGGAACGGGGCATCCTGCTGGCGCCCGGCGCGGTGTTCCATCCCGGGGCGGGGGCGCATCCGCCGGCCATGCGGATCAATGTCGCCTATGCGGACGACCCGCGCTTCGAGCGCTTCATGGCGGAGCGTCTTTTGGAGGAGCGTCTCCTGGCCGAGCGTCTCCTGGCGGAGCGCCTGGGCGGTGGCTGAGGCCGCTTCCCCGGTCCTTGGTCAAGTCCGCGCGGCGTTTGAGCGAAACCCTCTCGGCACCGGTTGAAGACCGGGGCCGCTGGTATCACGTGCCGCCGCGCGGGGGCCGGCGGATGTCCTCGTAGAGCGTGTGCAGGCGCTCCAGCGACTTCAGCGACCGGTCCGGCTCGGTGGCGGCAAGGCCGATGACCAGCATTTCCAGACACATGAGCACCAGGCCGTGGAGCGGCACCGTCTCCGACTTGCCGCGCGGCACGTGGATCACCACCTGCGCCTGCCGGCCGAAGGCGGGCGAGGCCGAGCCGGACAGCAGGACCATGGGCACGTCGAGCCGGCGCGCCTCCTCCAGCGTGGCGACACCCTCGCGATGGGCGCTGGCCTGGCCCATCATCACCAGCACGTCGCCGCGCCGCATGGCAAGCAGCTGCTCGCCGAGGCCGATGCCGGTGCGGTTGAGGGCATAGGCGTGCCGCCCGTTGCGCATCAGCAGGCGGGCCGCATAGTCGGCGAGGATGGCCGAGGCACCGATGCCGAACAGGCCGATGCCGCTTGCCCCGCGCATCAATTCGATGGCGGCGGAGATGGCCCGCCGGTTCTCCGGCTTGGTCACTTCCGCGATGCCGATCATGTGGCCGTCGCGCACGAAGTCGATGGAGGCGTCGATGTCGCGCTCCAGCTCCTGCGTGGTGGAGGTCATCTTGTCCACGGACGAGATCACGGCCCCGAGATGCCCGGCCAGCGTGCGCTTGAGGTCTTTGAGCCCATCAAAGCCGAGGGCCTGCACGGCACGAATGACGGTGGCGTCGGAGGTCGCGGTCTCGGCCGCGATTTCCAGCGCCGACTGGCCCAGCACGGTGCGGCGGTTCTCGTTGATATAGTCGGCCACAACCTTGAGGCGCGGGGACAGGGTCGCGCCGCGCTGGCGCAGCCGCTCGCCGAACCGGTCCACCTTGCTCCTGCGACCTTGCGACGGCGTCGTCATCTCGCCCTTTGCTTTCTCCGGGAAAATAAGGATCGGCCATGCTGTTCCAAGCAGGGCCGTGGTTCAAGCCCGCGCGGCGCCGGTCGAAGACCGGAGCCGTTGGCCTCAGCGCGGAGCCGGCGGCTTCAACTCCTGCCGCAGCACCTGTGCCTGTACCACGGCCACGAGCAAGGAGAGCGCCGCATAGGTGTTGGAGATGGTTTCGTCGCGCGGCAGCAGCAGGTAGCGGCCCTCCCGGCAGGCCTTCATCAGGCGGCACCAGCCGGGCATCACCTGCTCCATGGCGGCGATCTCCACCGCCGGACCGTCGCCGAGGTCCGAGCGGAAGGTGCCGAAGAGGAAGTCGGCCTCAAGATCCGGCAGGCGCTCGGCGCTCACGTCCATGCGGCCGCCCTCGGGGATGGCTTCCACCAGCCTGGGGAAGCGGAAGCCGGCATCGCGCAGCACCCGCCCCAGCGCCCGGTCGGTGTGGAACACCGTGATCTTCCCCTGGTTGGCCTGGAAGCTCGCGACACTGATGCGGGAGGTGTCCACCAGCGCCCGCAATTGGGCGATCTGCGCCCCATAGCGCGCCTGGAGCTGGGCCAGGCGCGCCTGCGTGCCGGTGAGGGCGGCGAGCTTGCCGTAGATGGCGGCCGGCCCGCCCTTCAGGTGCTCGATGCTCACCGTGGGGGCGATGCGCTCCAGCTGGGAAAGGGGCGTGTCGCGGGTGGGCGAGGTGATGATGAGGTCGGGCTTCGCCGCCACCACCGCCTCCAGATCGATGGCATTGGCGCCGATGAAGGCGATGGGGGCTGTGTCGAAGTCCACCCCGGTCAAAAGTTTGCCGGCCCGCAGGAAGCGGGTGCCGTCCGGCCGCACCCGCCCGTGGCTCGCCACCGGCACCACGCCCAATTCGATCAGCGGCAAGGTGAGGTCGAGGTCGTGCAGGGAGACGATGCGCTGCGGGCGCGCGGGCACCTCCACCGTGCGGCCGAGATCGTCGGTGAAGGCACGCGTCTGCGCCACGGCTGGAGCAGCGCCGGTCAGAAGCAGGACCACGAGAAGACAGGCGAAGCGGAAGAGTGAGGGCATGTCCAAGGTCTCGTCGGGGGATCACAGCCGGTCGCGGCGCTGCCACAGCAGCAGGAGAAAGAGGGGCACGCCCGCCAGCGTCATCACCACTCCGGCCGGGATCTGGAGCGGCGCGAACAGCAGGCGGCCCGCCGTGTCGGCCGCCAGCACCAGCACTGCGCCGAGGAGCGCGCTGGCGGTGAGCACCGCCGCCTGCCCGCCACCCACCAGGAAGCGCGCCATATGTGGCGCCATCAGCCCGACGAAGCCGAGGCTGCCCACGCAGGACACCGCCGCCGCCGTCATCAGCACCGGCGCGGCAAGGCCCAGCGCCTTCATGGTCCTGAGCCGCACGCCGAGGCCCCGCGCCACGCCATCGCCCAGCAACGCCGCGTCGGCGTCGCGCGCGGTGGCGATCAGCACCAGCGCCCCGAGGCCGCTCCAGAAGGCCAGCGCCGGGATGAGGCTCCAGTCGGCGGCATGCAGGCTGCCGGCGAGCCAGACCAGGGCGGTCTCCACATCGTTGATGTCGGCCGTGGTGATGAAGACCAGCAGCCCCGCCGCCAGCAGCCACGACACGCCGATGCCCACCAGCACGAAGCGCACCCCCGACAGGTCGCGGGCGAGCGCGGTGACCACGAGCGCCACCGCGAGCCCGCCCGCCATGCCCACCGGCAGCCGCCACGCCGCATCCACCGCCGGAAAGGCGAGGATGAGCGCCAGCACGGCGACGCTGGCGCCTTCCTTCACCCCCACGAGGCCGGGATCGGCAAGGCCGTTGCGCGTCAGCGCCTGCATCGCGGCGCCCGACAGGCCCAGCGCCGCACCGGCGAGGAGGGCCATGAGGACGCGCGGCAGGCGGATCTGGTCCACCACCTGCACCGCCTCCGCCCGTGCTCCGCTCCGGGTGAGCGCTGTAAGCACTTCCGGCAGGGTCATGGGCAGGCTGCCGGACCCGAGGGCGAACAGGCCGGCGGCCAGGAGGGCCAGGAGCAGCGCCACCGAGATCCCTGCCGCGCGCGGGCGAAACCGCAGGGCGAGCGGGCCGGCGGCAAGGCGCCGATAGCCGGCGGCGCGGGCGGGCGAGGTCATCGTCCCCTCCGGCTTGCGTTTTTCATTTCCGCCTCCGGCTTGCGAGGGCAATGAAGACCGGCACGCCCACCAGCGCCGTCACCGCCCCGGTGGCCAGCTCGCGCGGGGCGAACAGCATGCGGGCGGCAAGGTCGGCCGCGATCAGCAGCACTGCCCCGGCCATGGCGCACAGGGGCAGGGCGAGACGCATGTCGCGGGCGCCGAGGCCGCGCACCGCATGGGGCACCACCAGCCCGACGAAGCCGATGGGGCCGGCGAGGGAGACGGCTGCCCCGCTCAGGAGACCCGCCGCCGCCAGCCCCGCCAGCCGGGTGCGGCCCACATGGACGCCGAGGCCCCGCGCCGCGCCATCGCCCAGCGCCAGCGCGTCGAGCCGGCCCGATAGCGCGAAGGCGAGGCCCATGCCGATGAGCGCCGGCACCAGCGCCGCCTGAAGCGCGCCATAGGACAGGCCGGAGAGGTCGCCGGCCAGCCAGAGCCGCACGGTGGCCAGCGTCTGGTCGTCCAGGATCAGTTGCGCCGAGGTGAGCGACGCGGCGAAGGCGGACAGGGCGACGCCGCACAGGGTCACCTTCATGGGCGTGAGCCCGGTGCGCCCCGCCGATGCGGTGGCGATGACGAGGCCCGACAGGGCCGCCGCCCCCAGCGCGGCAACCAGAGGCCGCGCGGCGAGCAGCGCCTCGGCCGGCAGCCATGTTCGCAGCCAGGGCGACAAGGTGAGCGTGGAGACCACGGCCAGCGCCGCCCCCGCGTTCAGCCCCAGAATATGGGGCTCCCCCAGGGGATTCCGGGTGATGCTCTGCAGCAGCGCCCCGGTGAGGCCAAGGCCGGCACCCACCAGCAGGCCGCACAGGAGGCGCAGCAGTCGCAGCTCCACCACCACCTTGTGGTCGAAGCTGTCGGGATCGAACGCCACCAGCGCCTCGATCACCGTGCCCGGCGTGATCGGCCGCGCGCCGGCGCCGAGATGGGCCACCGCGAGTGCCCCGAGGAGCGCCAGAAGCACCGCCGTCGCAGCGAGGGGGCGCGCGCGACGGGCGAAGCTGCGGGCGGGCATGGAGGCAGGCGCGGTCGGCGCGAGGGTCACGGCGTCGCCCCCGACACGGCGGCGAGCGGGATGAAGACCGGCTTGCCGGTAATCGGGTTTTCCACCGCCACCACCGCCACGCCGAACAAATCGGCGATCTGGGCGGGTGTGAGGCCGGCGCCGTCCTCGACCTTGGCGCGAATGCGCCCGTCCTTCAGGCACAGCACCGTGTCGGCATAGGCCAGGGCCATGTTCAGGTCGTGCAGGACGGCGACCACGGTGCGCCCGTGCTCGCGGGTGAGGCGGTGCAGCAGGTCCAGCACCTCCACCTGATAGCGCAGGTCGAGGAAGGTGGTGGGCTCGTCCAGCAGGATCACCCTGGTGTCCTGCGCCATGGCCATGGCGATCCAGCAACGCTGGCGCTGGCCGCCCGACAATGCCTCCACCGGGGTGCGGGCGAAATCCAGCGTGCCGGTGAGGCGCATGGCGGTCTCCACCGCCGCGTCATCCCGTTCGCTCCACTGGCTGAGAAATCCCTGGTGGGGGTAGCGGCCGCGGGAGACGAGATCGAACACGGTGAGCCCCTCCGGCACCAGCGGGCTCTGGGGCAGGATGCCGAGGTCGCGGGCCAGGGCGCGCGTGGGCAGATGGTGGATGGAGCGCCCGTCGAGATGGACCGCGCCGCCGAGCGGCTTCAGCAGCCGCGCCATGACCGACAACAGCGTGGACTTGCCCGAGCCGTTGGGCCCGATGAGCGCAGTCATCCGGCCGGCGCGCACCGAAAACGACACGTCATCCACCACGACCGTGTGGCCCCAGCCGGCTTTCAGGGAGTCGACTGCGAGCCGGGGCGCCGACCCGTCCGACCCGCCGTGGCCCCGCGCGGCCTCCACCGCCGGGTTGCGGCAGGGGCTGGCGGGTTCACGGATGGCGGTCTCGAACACTCGGGTCTTCCTTGAAGAGCCTTGCTCCGCGCCACGGCGGGGCGGTCAGGCGAGCCCATGGCCCGGGCCTCCGTCATGGGACTCAGTCGGTCACAGGGCTGTAGCAGTCAAACGGCGGCGTACAGAAAAATACGATAAACCTTTTTGATTATCGCCCTTTCAAATCCATGGCGCGATCAATTCAGGCTACTTTCAAATTATTCTATTTCTGAAATGACATTGTTCGTAACCAGACAATCCCCGCGTCACCACCATTCCTGGATGCGAATGTAGCCTATGTGCCAGTTCGCATCTTCAGTTTGTATCTGTTTTGAGGAATGATCAATCATCGTTCGCGGGACTATTAGATCATTTCCAGATTTTACTACTACAGCGATCACCCAAAACTCAGGGCTGGCGCCCGCCGCGGCGGGACCACGGCTTCAGGCCATCGCCCTGGGTAGCGGCCGGGCGATGGCGGGATCAGGTTTGGGGTAGGGTCAGATGTCTTCACATGCAGCGCAGCGGCTTTGCCGGCATCCTCTTCGTCGGCATCTCGCGGCTTCGGCCATGGGCCTCCTGCAGCTCACCGCCGCTTCCGGCCTCGCTTTCGCCCAGACGGCACCGCAGGCCGGGAAGCCGGCGCAGAACACCCAAGCGCAGGACAATACCGAGCTGCCCACCGTCCAGGTGCAGGCCGAGCATGGCGAAGGGGTGGTGGTGGGCTATCAGCCCGTCGCCACCTCCACCGCCACGCTCACGCAAATGCCGATCCTCGACATTCCGGCGGCGGTGAACGTGGTGACCCAGGAGGTCATCCTCGACCAGAACGCCCGCACCCTCGACCAGGTGCTGGCCAATATCAGCAACATCACCCAGGCCAACACGCTGGGCGGCACGCAGGACGCCTTCATCCGCCGCGGCTTCGGCGACAACCGCGACGGCGGCGTGCTGACCAACGGCCTGCGCACGGTGCTGCCGCGCAGCTTCAATGCCACCACCGACCGGGTGGAAGTGCTGAAGGGCCCGGCCTCCACCCTCTACGGCATCCAGGAGCCGGGCGGCATCATCAACGTCATCACCAAGCGGCCGCAGGAGACGTTCGGCGGCAGCCTGTCCGGCTCGCTCACCAGCTTCGGCGGCAGCTGGGGCGATTTCGACATCACCGGCCCCATCGCCGGGACGAATTTCGCCTACCGGCTCATCGGCGAGATGCAGGACACCAACTATTGGCGCAATTTCGGCGAGACCGAGCAGACCCTGATCTCCCCTGCCCTCGCATGGTATGGCGACAGCACGGCGGTGAACGTCTCCTACACCCACCGCGACTACGCCGTGCCGTTCGACCGCGGCACCATCTTCGATCTGGGGACCGGCAAGGCGGTGCCGGTGGACCGGCGCACGCGGTTTGACGAGAAATACAACGTCACCCAGGGCGATTCCGACCTGTTCCTCGCCAGCGTGGAACACGATTTCAACGACGCCTGGAAGCTCAAGGTGAACTACGCCTGGAGCCAGGACACCTATTCCGACAACCAGGCCCGGGTGATCGCCTATGAGCCCGCCACGGGCATCCTCACCCGCAGGTCCGATGCCACCCAGGGTTCCACCCAGACCGACAACAATGTGCGCGCCGATCTCAGCGGCCGCGCGGACATTGCCGGCTTCAGGAACGAGCTGCTGTTCGGCGTCGCCTACAACGACTACGACCTGCTGCGCACGGACATGCTCCGCTGCAAGAACCAGAAGGGCTTCAATATCTATGCCCCGGTCTATGGCGCGCTGCCCCTGTGCACCACCGTGTCGGCGGCGGACAGCGACCAGACCATCCAGCAGACGCTCTACAACGGCTACGCCCAGGACGCCTTCTACCTGACCGACCAGTGGATCCTGGTGGCCGGCGCCAGCTACCAATACTACACCCAGATGGCGGGCAAGGGCCGGCCCTTCAACCTGAACACCGATGCCGAGGGCGGCGCCTTCATGCCCCGGGCGGGCATCGTCTACAAGGCCACGGACAAGCTGTCCCTGTACGCCAATTATTCCACCTCCTTCATGCCGCAGAGTTCCATCGCCGACCATATCGGGGCGCTGGATCCCGAGACCGGCGTGTCCTACGAGGCGGGCGTGAAGTTCGAGCTGTTCAAGGGCCTCACCGGCACGGCAGCGCTCTTCAACATCGAGAAGGAGAACGTGCTTTACACCGAGGTCATCAATGGCGAGAGCTATGCCAAGACCGCCGGCAAGGTGCGCTCAAAGGGCCTGGAGTTCGACATCGCCGGCGCGGTGACCGACAAGATCAACATCATTGCCAGCTACGGCTATACCGATGCGGTGATCGTTGAAGACGTGCAATATGCCGGCAAGACCCCCGCCAACGTGGCGCGCCACACCTATTCCCTGTTCACCACCTATGATTTCGGCAAGGTGTGGGGCGACAACACCTTGAAGGTGGGCGGCGGCTTCCATGGCCGCAGCGCGGCGCCGGGGGTGCCGGCCAACACCTACTGGCTGCCCGCCTACGTGGTGTTCGACGCCATGGTGGCCTACACCATCGCCGCCGAGCGCCCGCTCACGGTGCAGATCAACGTGAAGAACCTGTTCGATACCACCTATTACACGTCGTCCCAGACCACCAACAATCTGGGCAACACCATCGGCGACCCGCTGGAAGCCACGCTCTCGGCGCGCATGACGTTCTGAGCGCGCGGGCCAAACCACCGCGCACCTGCCTCAGTCCGCGTGGGCGGCGGGGGCGTCGGGCGCCGGTTGCGCCTTCGGCCGTGTGCTGGGGCGCAGCTTCTCGCGGATGCCCTGGAACAGCACGTAGAGCGGCGGAATGACGAAGATGCCGAGGAAGGACGCGGCGATCATGCCGCCGAACACCGGCGTGCCCACGTTCTGCCGCGCCATCTGCGCCGCCCCCGTCGCCACCACCAGCGGATAGAGGCCGAGGATGAAGGCGAGCGACGTCATCATCACCGGACGGAACCTGAGGCGCGAGCCCTCGGTGGCGGCCTGCAGGAGATCCTCCCCGTGCTCGCGCCGCTCCTTGGCGAACTCGACGATGAGGATGCCGTTCTTGGCCGCGAGGCCGATGAGCACGATCATGCCGATCTGGCCGTAGAGGTCGAGGGTGAGCCGGCCGATGACGATGGCCGCGAACGCCCCCAGCATGCCCACGGTGACGGACAGCAGCACCGGCACCGGGATCGACCAGCTCTCATAGAGCGCCACCAGGAACAGGAAGGCGAACAGCACGGCGAAGGCGAGGATCATCCCGGTCTTGCCCTCCGCCCGCTTCTCCTGGAACGAGGTGTCCGTCCACGCGCCGGAGAAGCCCTGCGGCAGGGTTTTCGCCGCCACCTCGTCCATGGCCGCGAGCGCCTGTCCGGAGGAGACGCCTTCCGCCGGCGCGCCCTGCACCGTCACCGCCCGCTTGTTGTTGTAGCGGATCAGCGCCGGCGGGCCGACCTCCACCCGTACCTCCACGATGGAGCGCAGCGGGATCATCTCGCCTTTGTTGTTGCGCACATGGATGCGGTAGATGTCGTCGATGTCCTTTCGATCCTCCGCCTCGGCCTGCACCTGGACCTGCCAGGTGCGGCCGTAGAGGTTCATGTCGTTCACATAGAGCCCGCCGAGCGAGGTCTGGAGCGCCTGGAACACGCTGTCCAGCGGCACGCCGAGCACCTGGGCCTTGTCCCGGTCGATGTCGAGCTGGATCGAGGGATTGGACGCGGAATAGGTGGAGAAGACGCGGGCCAGGCGCGGGTCCTGGTTGGCCGCCACCAGCAGGCCGCGCAGCACCTGCGCCAGCGCCTTCGGGTCCCCGGCCCGCAGGTCCTGCAGCACGAAGCTGAAGCCGCCGCCGGTGCCGAGGCCGACGATGGGCGGCGGCGCCAGCGGTACCACCGTGCCGCCGGAGATGCCGCGCATCTTCGGTCCGAGCCGGGAGAGGATGGCGGCGGTGCCGTTCTCCGCGCCGTGCCGTTCCTCGAACGGCTTCAGCGTGACGACGATGAAGGCGGCGTTGGGCTGGGAATAGTTGTCGATGAAGTTGAGGCCGATGACGGAGGTGAAATCCTCCACCGTGTGCTCTTCCTTCAACAACGCCTCGGCCTTGCGGATCACCTCCGTGGTGCGGCCCACGGACGCGCCGCCGGGCAGTTGCACCACCACGAAGAAGGCGCCCTGGTCGTCCTCGGGCAGGAAGCCGGTGGGGGTCATCTTCGACAGGGCGAAGATGCCGCCGGAGGCCACGAACACGCACACCAGCCCGATGAGCGAGAAGCGCACGATGCGCGCCACCGCCGCGCCATAGGCATCGCGCACCTTGTCGATGCCGCGCATGACATAGCCGATGGGTCCCTTCTTCGGCCCATGGGCGGGCTTCAGCAGGATGGCGCAGAGCGCGGGCGAGAGGGTGAGTGCGTTGATGGCCGACAGGAACATGGCCACCGCCACCGTCACCGCGAACTGGCGGAACAGCTCGCCGGAGATGCCGGGAATGAAGGCGACCGGCACGAACACGGAGAGCAGCACGAGAGTGATGGCGATGATGGGCGCGGTGATTTCCGCCATGGCCCGCTTCGTGGCCTCGGCGGGGGAAAGCTCGGGATGCTCCTCCATCATGCGCTCGACGTTCTCCACCACCACGATGGCGTCATCCACCACGATGCCGATGGCGAGCACGATGGCCAGCAGCGACACCGAGTTCGCCGAATAGCCGATGGCATTGAGCACGATGAAGGTGCCGATGAGGCTCACCGGCACCGCCAGCGTCGGGATCAAAGTGGCCCGGAAGCTGCCGAGAAAGAGGTAGACCACGATCACCACGAGGATGAACGCCTCGATCAGCGTCTTCTGCACCTCGTGGATGGTCTCGACCACGAAGGAGGTGGGGTCGTAGGTGACCTTCCAGGCGAGGTCCTCGGGGAAGGCCTTCGACAGCTCACCCATGCGCGTGCGGATGGCGTTGATCGTGGTGATGGCGTTGGCGCCGGGCGACTGGTAGAGCGCCAGCACCGCCGCCGGGCCGCCGTTGAACAGGGTTTCGCGGTCGAGGTTGGCCGCACCCAGCTCCAGTCGCGCCACGTCGCCGAGGCGCAGCACCGAGCCGTCCTCATTGGTGCGCAGGACGATCTTCTCGAAGTCCTCCATGCTGGACAGCCGGCCCTTGGTGCGCAGGTTCAGCTGCAGCTGCTGGTCGTCGGAGACGGGCCGCGCGCCGATGCGGCCCACCGCCGCCTGGATGTTCTGGGCGCGGATGGCGCCGACGATGTCCTCGGTGGTGAGGCCGAGGCCGGTGAGGCGATCGGTCTTCACCCAGGCGCGGACGGCATAGTCCTGCGGCCCCCAGAGGGAGGCGTCGCCCACGCCCGGAATGCTTTTCAGCTCGTCGAGGATGTTGATGGTGACGTAATTGGAGATATAGAGCGGGTCCCAGGTCCCCTTCGGCGAAGAAATGGCCAGCACGCCGAGCAGCGCCGACGACTTCTTCTTCACCACCACGCCCTGGCGCTTCACATCGTCCGGCAGCTTGGACAGCGCCACCTGGACACGGTTGTTCATGTTGACGGTGTTGATGTCCGGATCGGTGCCGAGTTCAAACGAGCCGGTGAGCGAATAGCTTCCGTCGTCGCCGGACACGCTCTTCATGTAGATGAGCTTGTCCACGCCCACCACCTGCGCCTCGATGGGCTGGGCGATGGTGGAATCCACCACTTCGGCGGAGGCGCCGGGATAGGCGGTGGTCACCGACACCTGCGGCGGGATGATATCGGGATACTGCGCCACCGGAATGGCCAGCAGCGAGAGCAGGCCGGCGATCACCGTGACGATGGCGATGACGATGGCGAGCCGCGGACGGTCGACGAAGACGGAAGAGAGCATGGCTCAGCCTTTCAGGCCGATGGCCGTCGGGGTCGCTCGTACTGCTATTCCGGGCTTCAGGCTCTCGAAGCCCTCCACGATCACCGGTTCGCCGGCCTTTACCCCGTCGGTGACGATGATGTTCGGCCCCTGGGTGCCGCCGGTCTTCACCCGGCGCACCACCGCCTTGCCGTTCTCCACCACGAACACATAGATGCCGGCCTGGTCGGCGATCAGCGCCGCCTGCGGGATCACCACCCGCTCCTCCGGTGTCCCGGCCTTCAGCTCCACGCGGACCAACTGGCCGTCCACCAGCTTGCCGGCGGGGTTGGGCACATCGGCGCGCAGGATCATGGTGTCGGTGGTGCGATTGACCGAGACGTCGACGAAATTCACCCGCCCCACCTCGCCATAGACCGTGCCGTCGGCGAACTTGATGCGCACCTCCACGCTGGCGAGGTCCATCTTCCCCTCGTCCTTCTGCGCTTCCAGATAGTCGCGCTGGCTCACCGGGAAGGTGACGTACATGGGGTCCTGGCTCACCACGGTGGCGAGCACGCCGCTGTCCGGCCCCACGATGTGGCCGCGGGTGACCGCCGAGCGGCCGATGCGGCCGGTGATGGGCGAGACGATGTCGGTGTAGCCGAGATTGATCTTGGTGGTGTTGAGCGCCGCCTCGGCCGACAGCAGGGCACCGGTGGAGGATTCCTCGTTCGCCACCGCCTGGTCGCGGGCCACCACCGTGCCGGCATTCTTGGCGACCAGTTCCTCGGCCCGCTCGCGCTGGATCTTGGCGAGGCTGAGGGCGGCCTTGGCCCGCTCCACGTCGCCTTCCGCCTGCTGCACGTCGGCCTGGAACAGGGGCTTCTCGATGCGATAGAGCGGCGCGCCCTCTTTCACCGTCTCGCCTTCCTTGAACAGGACGGCTTCCAGCATGCCCTTCACCCGGGCCCGGATCTCCACCCGTTCCGGCGCCTCCACGCGACCGACGAACTCCATGGCGTCGGAGACGGGCTTGAGTTCAGCGGGAACGACGCCCACCGGAATGCCGCCTTCCTGCGCCCGCGCAACGGACGAGGAGAGGAGGCCGAGCAACAGCAGCGAAGCGATGCGGACGGCACGGGCGCGCGACATATTGGTCATCCCCAAATACCTTCTGGCATTCCAGTCCGATCTTCCGATGCCACGGTCCCGTCGCGCATCTGCCCTGCATGAAAAGAAAAGGCGAGCACTGCGGAAGCGTTATCAGCCGCGAAAACAACCGGTACCGGGTGGCAATTCCCTCATCTTACTTATTGGCGGTATTTAACTACGGTACTGGGACGGATCGAGGGACCATATCCCCGATTCGCCATTTTGGGGAGTGCTCCAGGGGGATGATGCCGCCGCCCTTCACAAGGCAGCGTTCACAAGATCGGTGTCGCGATCGGTTGCAGGATGTTTTGAGCGACAAAGGATCCCGGGGGCTCAGCCGCGCGGCTTGCCCGCGCGTGAGGCAATGCCGCCGCCCTCGATGCGGCGCAGGGAGATTTCGAGGCGCGCATCGGCGGCCGCAATCTCTGCGATGACGCGTTGGGTGTAGCTCATATGCGCCTCGGCGCAGCGGCCGGCGGCGTCCGGGTCGCGCGCCATGATGGCCTCGTAGATGGCCCGGTGCTGATCGCGCAGCACATCGCGCACCTCCGGCCGGGCATAGAGCTTTTCCCGGTTGTGGAAGATGCCCTTGCGCAGCATGCCCGACAGCGCGCGCATGATGTGCAGCAGAACCAGATTGTGGCTCGCCTCGTAGACGGCGAGGTGCAGGTCCACGTCGGCTTCCGCCTCGTGGCCCGCATCGGCCTCGCCGTGGGCGCTGTCGATGCGCTCCATGGCTTCCCGCAGGATGGCGCGGTCCACGTCGTTGGCGCGGGTGGCGGCGAGGGTCGCGGCCATGCGTTCGAGGGTGGTGCGCAGTTCAAGATAATCGTCCGTCACCGCCTCGCCGGACGACAGGAGATTGATCAGCGGGTCGGTGAAGCTGGTTCCCAGCGGCGCCACCACCCGGCTGCCGTTGGTATCGGCGACGAGCAGGCCCTTGTCCTCGAGCATCTTCATGCCCTGCCGCAAGGTGGGGCGCGAGACGTTGAGCCGCACCGCCATCTCCCGTTCCGGAAGCAGCGGCTCGCCCGGGCGCAATGCACCCTCCACGATCAGTTCCTCGATGTGGCGCGCGGTGCTCTCGGCGGCGCTGGCGCCCTTGATGCCGTCCTTGGTCATCCTGCCCATCTGTTCTGCCGCTTGAGGAGAATCAAGAGTTTAGCGGCCTTCTTGCGATTTGAACTGATTTTAGCCGGCGCCCTGCGACGGTGAAAGAGATTTCTCCAGTTGACACGCATGGTCAAAGTATTTTACCGAAATGGCACTACTGGTTCGTTAGAAGACCAGAATACTATATCCGGAGGAAAAGATTGACCGCGGCCCGTCCGGGGTCGTTCACCATATTCACATACCTATAAACACCGCTCAGAGGCAGCAAAGAAGGCACGGGCCGCACCGCGGACCCGAACGCCCCGGCTTGCCCTGAGGCTGGAGGGGCACCCGATGATCTGGTCTCAAGTCTATGACCCCATGGGCAGCATGCTGCTGTCCACGTTGCTCGCGGCCGTACCGGTCGTGGTCCTGCTCGGCGCCATCGGCATCTTCGAGATGCGCGCCCATCTGGCGGCACTGCTGGGCCTTGCCAGCGCGCTGGTGGTGGCCGTGCTGGCCTTCGGCATGCCGGTGCAGATGGCCGGGATGTCCGCGCTCTACGGCGCCGGCTTCGGGTTGATGCCCATCGGCTGGATCATCCTCAACGTCATCTTCCTCTACCAGCTCACCAGCGAGAAAGGGGAGTTCGACGTTCTCCAGCGCTCCATCCGGGGCATCTCGGACGACCGGCGCATCCAGCTGCTGTTCATCGCCTTCTCGTTCGGCGCCTTCTTCGAGGGCGCGGCGGGCTTCGGCACCCCGGTGGCGGTCACCGCCGTCATGCTGATCGGCCTCGGCTTTTCGCCCCTCGCCGCGTCCGGCCTCTCGCTCATCGCCAATACCGCGCCGGTGGCCTACGGCGCCCTGGGCACGCCGGTGATCGCGCTCGCCGCCGTCACCGGGCTTGATTTGCACCAGCTGTCCGGCATGATCGGCCGTCAGCTGCCGTTCTTCTCCCTCATCGTGCCGTTCTGGCTGATCTGGGCCTTCGTCGGCTTCCGCAAGATGCTGGAAGTGTGGCCGGCGCTGCTGGTGGCGGGCGTATCGTTCGCGGTGCCGCAGTATCTCGTCTCCAACTTCCACGGTCCCTGGCTCGTGGACGTGGTGGCGGCCATCTCCTCCATGGCCTTCCTCGCCCTGTTCCTGCGGGTGTGGCAGCCCAAGCGCCCCATGACGGAAGCGCCCCGCGACTGGTCCTCCAAGGACCTCGAGGACACCGGCCACATGCCCGCCGCCGAGGCCCAGAAGCCCGGTGCGGTGTTCAAGGCCTGGCTGCCCTGGATCATCCTCTCCGTCTTCGTGTTCATCTGGGGCGTGCCCGAGGCCAAGGCGTTCTTCGACAGCATCTGGGTGGCCAGGTTCCCGGTGGAAGGCCTGCACCAGCTGGTGCAGAAGGTGCCCCCGGTGGTGGCCGCGCCCCATACCGAGGCGGCGGTGTTCAGCCTCAACCTCGTCTCCGCCACCGGCACCGGAATCCTGCTCTCCGGTATCGTCTCCGGCCTCGTGCTCGGCTACAGCCCGGCCGGCCTCGTGAGGATGTACGGCAAGACGCTGTACATGATCCGCTACTCGCTGCTCACCATCGCCTGCATGCTGGCGCTCGGCTTCGTCATCCGCTATTCGGGCCTCGATGCCACGCTGGGCCTCGCCTTCGCCCATACCGGCTGGTTCTATCCGCTGTTCGGCACCCTGCTCGGCTGGGTCGGCGTGGCGGTGACCGGCTCGGACACCGCGTCCAACGTGCTGTTCGGCGGCCTGCAGAAGATCACCGCGCAGCAGCTCCATCTCAACCCGGTGCTGATGGCCGCGGCCAACTCCTCCGGCGGCGTGATGGGCAAGATGATCGACGCCCAGTCCATCGTCGTCGCCTCCACCGCCACCAAGTGGTACGGGCACGAGGGCTCCATCCTGCGCTACGTGTTCTTCCACTCCATCGCGCTAGCGGTGCTGGTGGGCTTGCTGATCATGGCCCAGGCCTATCTGCCGCCCTTCACCAGCATGGTCCCGACCGTGATCGTGCCGGGAGCGGCGCACTGACCCCTTGAGTGTCCGCCGGCGCGTCCATCGCGCCGGCGGAAACGGTGCGCAGACAAAGCCGCCGGCCTCTGGACTCAAGGAAAGAGAAAGCGTTGGCCGATCGGCTTGCAGGCCAATCGGCGCGGGCTCTAAAGGCGCTCGACCTCACCCCCCTCGACGCCGCCGCCGTGGGGGGCCGCCTGCAGCCAGGCGAGCACCAGCGTATAACCCAGCGCCAGCACCACCGGCCCGACGAACAGGCCGAGCACGCCGGAGGTGAGCAGCCCGCCGATGGCGCCGATGAACACCACCAGCATGGGCACATCCACCCCGCGCGCCAGCATCAGCGGCCGCAGCACGTGCTCGATCAGCGAGACGCCGGTGCACCACACCGCGAACACCACGGCGGGCACGGGCTCGAGAATGGTGAAGGCGTAGATGACCACCGGCAGCAGCACCAGCACCAGCGGCAGCTGCACGATGGCGATGATCAGGCACAACAGCGCCAGCAGTCCCGCGGCCGGGATATCCGCCGCCAGGAAGCCCAGGCCGGCGAGCAGTGCCTGGATGAGGGCGACGCCGATGATGCCCTTGGTGACGCTGCGGATGGTGCGCACCGCGAGATCCGCATAGCTGCGTCCGCCTTCGCCCGCGAGCCGGATGGCGACATCGCCGGCGATCCTCTGTCCGCTCGCCGCATTGGCCATGAGGGCCGCCGCCACGAAGATGGCGATGATGAATTCGAGGAAGCCCACCAGCACGTCCGACACGCCCGAGACCATGGAGCGCCCCATGGAGGTCAGCTCCGGGGTGATCGAGGCGAAGGCCTGGTCGAGATTGGTGGAGGCCAGCAGCCAGAAGCGGTGGATGGGATCCCCCACCACGATCCAGCTGCGCACCGATTCCGGCGGCGGCGGCACGCGCAGGGTGCCGTCGGCGAGATGGTGGGCCAGAAGCTTGAGGCTCGCGATCAGCGTGTCGGCGAGGAGATAGGCCGGCAGCACCAGCAGCGCGAGGGCCAGCAGCACATAGAGCGTGGCCGCGACGGCGGTGCGGCCATGGACCGCGGCCCTGAGGCGAATGAACAGCGGATGGGACGCAATGGCGATGATGAGCCCCCAGAGGATGGGGGTGAGGAACGGCTTCATGATGGTGAAGCACCAGATGAACAGCAGCGCCAGCGTCCCGAACCGGAGCGCCAGCCGGAGCAGGGGTTCGAAGGTCTCCGGGCTGTCCAGCCGCGCGCGCATCTCGTCCATCTCGCCCTCCCCTCCCCCGATCCCGATCAGTGGTGGCCCTGCAGAAGGCGGTGGTCAAGCCGCCGATCCGCCGGCTCTGGCCGGCCAATTGCATTGGAGGGACCGGGCGGCGGGCGCGCGTATTGCGCCTGTGCCCCGTGAAGCAAATACAGCGCAGGCGAGGATCGCAGCATGTCGGACCATAAGGTCACCGTGGATAAACTGCCGAATGGCAAGTGGGCCTGTTTCCTGCACGTGCCGGGACACGATGAGCCCATCAATCTGGGCCGGGAATTCAAGAACGACGAGCAGGCGGAAAACTGGTTGAACGTGTCGGAATCCACCACCGCCATTGATATGATGATCCGCAAGTACAAGAAATAAGCCGGCAATAAACAAGCCCGGACTGTCGCGGACCAGACAGGTGCGGAGGCCGACACGGTCGGTATCCGACGGTCTTCGCACGCCGCGTCGCGCCCGGCTCCGCTCCCGATCCCGCTCTGGCACTTTGTTCCAGGCACGTTATCCAGGCGCCCTTCCGGAGCCCCGGGTTGCGGTCGCAGACGGTGCGAAGATGCTCAGGTACAGCCGGCGCGTGAGGCGGGCGCACCGGCCTCACGCTTGCCCCAGTCGTTGTGCGGGATATGGGCGAACGGCGGCCCGAACACCTGCTTCACCATGGCGAAGGCGGACGGCTGGCCGGTCTGCGCATCGAAATCGATGATCCAGAAATAGTCGTAGGTATCGCCCGGCCATGTGTCTGGAACGCCCGCGAGCCGGTCGAGGCGCAGCAGGTCATAGAGGGTGACCCGCTCCGCCGGTTCGCTCACATCCTTGGCCGCGTCGCGGGCCGCAGCCATGCGATCGCGATCCAGGTCGGTCTTGGCAATGTGATCGTGCTCCCAGTCCACCACCAGGGTCTGCCCGGCCCATTCGGGCTTGGTGAGCATGTCGCGCACCGCTTCGCGCGTGCGCGCGCCGAGCCGCTTGGCGCTCAGGTGGAAGCCGTCGCCCCGCGGCTCCGGCATGGCGCTGTAGAAGGTGACCGGCATCTCCCAGCTCTGGGCCACGGGGGAGATGGTATCCAGCGTGTGCATGGAGATGGCGAGGATCGCCTTCGGTGTTTCCCCCGGCCGGAACAGGGAGTTCTGCGCGTTGCGCCCGAGATAATAGGCGGCCAGCGCGCGGGCCCGCTCCATTCCGAGCGGGCAGAGCTGCCAGGGGCCGGCCTTCTCGCCATGCCGCAGCAGGATGATGCGGGCCGGCGCCGCCTGGGCCTCGAAGGCGGGAAGCGTGCTGGCCGCAAGGATGATCCCGGCGAGGAGCCGGGCCGCCATGTGCAGGGACCGCATCGGTGTTGACCTCCGCACCGGGCGGGCCGCACCGGGCGCGCCATTCGAGCCTGGCTGCGAAGATGCCGTGCCGCCGCGCCGGGGGCAATTGTCTTTGGCGCCCCCTCGCTGCCATGGTGGTGGCGCCAGCACACCCCTTCACACCCCGCCGGGAACGTGCTTCAAGGCGGCAGCCGGCGGGTTTCGTTCGGCGGGATGCGGGACGGTATCATGGCGCATGTGAGCTGGGGAGCGAACGGCACCGCGGGAGCGATGCTGCTGGCGATTATGGCGGCGGCGGCCGTGCAGGCTTCGGCACAGACCTATTCGTCCGGCCAGCGGATCCAGGTGTCGCCCCGTGTCATCCAGCTGCCGGTCATTCCCCAGGGCAATTATCTCGATCCCGGTCCCGGCCCGGCCATCCGCCCCGACGTGAAGATCGGCAACGACCGCAACAACGACTACGTGTTCCCGCCGGACCTGTCGGGCGGCTACGGTTCCGGTCCGCCCGGCGACCCCACCGTCAACGGCCAGTGGAGCCCCCTCGACGGCGACACCCCGAGCTTCTGACGCGCCCGGCCCTTGCGGGCGGTGCCATCCCATTCCAGAGTTTTTTTGCGCATGGCCGGGCTCGTCCCGGCCATTTGCGTTTCGGCGGCACTGCCTGGAATACCCAGGCACCACACGGCGCACAAAAGAAAACGGCGGGGCCAGGCCCCGCCGTTCGCATTGAGATCGAAGCGTTCCGCGCGATCAGCGCTTGGAGAACTGGAACGAACGACGGGCCTTGGCGCGGCCGTACTTCTTGCGCTCGACCACACGGCTGTCGCGGGTGATGAAGCCGCCCTTCTTGAGGGGGCTGCGCAGCTCGGGCTCGTAATAGGTGAGCGCCTTGGAGATGCCGTGGCGCACCGCGCCGGCCTGGCCGGAGAGGCCGCCGCCGGAGACGGTGCACACCACGTCGTACTGGCCTTCACGCGCAGCCGCCTGGAACGGCTGGTTGATCATGAGGCGCAGCACGGGACGGGCGAAATACACCTCGATGTCCCGGTCGTTGACGGTGACCTTGCCGGTGCCGGGGCGAACCCACACGCGGGCGACCGCGTTCTTGCGCTTGCCGGTGGCATAGGCGCGGCCGTACTTGTCCAGCTTCTGGACATGCACGGGGGCTTCGGGCTGGACGGCGGCAACGCTGGCCGCGCCGAGAGCGTCGAGGGACTGGAGAACCTCGGCCATGTCAGTTCCTCACGTTCTTGCGGTTGAGCGCCGCCACGTCGAGGGCGACCGGCTGCTGGGCCTCGTGCGGGTGGGACGGGCCCTTGTAGACACGCAGGTTGCCCATGATCTTGCGACCCAGCGGGCCGCGGGCGAGCATGCGCTCCACCGCCTTCTCGATGACGCGCTCCGGGAAGCGGCCTTCGAGCACGAACTTCGCGGTGCGTTCCTTGATGCCGCCCGGGAAGCCGGTGTGATGGTAGTAGACCTTCTGGTCCTTCTTGCGGCCCGTGAACACCGCCTTCTCCGCGTTCACCACGACGATGTTGTCGCCGCAATCCACGTGGGGGGTGTAGATGGGCAGGTGCTTGCCCTTCAGGCGCATGGCAATGATGGTCGCGAGCCGGCCTACGACGAGGCCACTGGCGTCAATCACCACCCACTTCTTTTCGATTTCGGCAGGCTTGGCCGAATACGTCTTCATGGGATGCTTCCGAATAAGAAGGCCGGTCGCGACGGCCTTGCGGCCAATCGCGATCCGGCGATGAACGGCTTCTAGTGGAGCCCCGCCCATCCGTCAACGTTTCAGAGGCATTAAAACATATTATAAAACAATGAGTTATAAAAATGGTGCTATAACACCATCAAAAAACGACCTGTTATCCCATGACCTTGCCCTATCTTCCGACCCTATCGCGCGGCGCGGCCGAGGGCGTCCATCCGGCCGAGCCAGCGCCGGCGCCTGGCCTCCCCCGCCGCCTCGACGCCGCCCAGCACGGTGGCGCGCACCGGGGAAAAGCCAACGAAGCCCAGGATGTTGCGCGTCAGCGCCGAGAGTCCCGCCCCGAGAAACCACAGCCGGAAGATGAGCCCCGGCATGCCCATGGTCACCACCACCCGGGCGGACCGGCCTTCCAGCAGCATGCGCGTGCCGCCGCCTTTGACATAGTCGAAGGCGAAGCCCGGACGCAGCAGCTGTTCCAGAAAACCCTTGAGCACCGCCGGCATGCCGCCGAGCCAGAGCGGGAAGAAGAGGGCCACGTGCTCGGCCTCCACCAGCGCCGCGCGGGCGGAGGCCAGCGCATGGAGCGGCGGGGCATGGAGAAAGTCGTGCTGGGTGTGCAGCAGCGGTATGTCGAGCCGGCCGACATCCACCCGCAGCACCGTATGGCCGGCCGCCTGCGCCCCGGCCGCGTAGGCATCCGCCAGCGCGTGGCACAGATGGCCGCCACCAGGGTCGGGATGCCCCTGAATGATCAGGATGGTCGCCATGGCCGCCTCTCCCCTTGACCCATCCCCGGAGCAGGTTCCGGCGAGAGTGCGTCGCAATCCCGTCGGATTGCCCGTCTCTAGCGGGTTGGAAAGGCGGTGTCCTTGACCGGGATCAGGCTCCCGGCCGTTCGGGGATGGAATAGGTGGCGACGCAATGGGCGACGAGGTCGTCGCTGCCCGGCCCCCGCAGCCCCACCTCGCCCACGGCAAGGCGCTTGCCGAGCTTGATCAGCCTGGCGTCGGCGAACATGGGGCCCGGCGCCGGCTTGCGCAGGAAATTGATGGAGAGGTTGGTCGTCACGGCGAGCCCCACCGGCCCGATCTGGCCCAGCAGGGCGACATAGATGGCCACGTCCGCCAGCGCCATCATGGCCGGGCCGGAAACAGTGCCGCCGGGCCGCAGATGGCTCTCGTCGGCGTCGAGGCGGACGGTGGCGACGTTGCGGCCCACGCTCTCCACATGGTGCGGCTTGCCCGGCCCGAAGGCCTGGGGAAACTCCAGCGTGAGGAAGGCTTCCAGCTCCTTTACCGACATCACCGCACCGCGCGCCGCGTCCATGCCTCTCGTCCCCTGCCCTTGAATGCGCTTTGGCCCGGCTCGCGCCGGTTGCTTCTTGTGAATAGGATAGTACCCCGAAGGTCAAACGGAAGAAGGCGGAAATCCATGTCGGCTGTGCCATCGGCCCATCCCGTCGCCGGCGCGGCGGCCCCTGTCGTGAAGACGAGCTGTGAGGACGGGGTCGCAACGCTGACGCTGGCAAGGCCGGAACAGCGCAACAGCCTCTCCGAGGCGATGATGGCCGCGCTCACCTCCGCCCTCGCCGCAATCGCGGCGGATTCCTCCGTGCGCGTCGTGGTGCTGGCGGCGGAAGGCCCGGTCTATTCCGCCGGCCACGACCTGAAGGAGATCCAGGCCCATCGCGGCGACGCCGACCAGGGCCGGGCCTATTTCGAGGAGGTGCTTGAGCGCTGCGCCACACTGATGACCGCCATCGTCCGCCTGCCCCAGCCGGTCGTCGCCGCCGTGGAAGGCATGGCCACCGCCGCCGGCTGCCAGCTGGTGGCGAGCTGCGACCTCGCTGTGGCCGGGGAGAAGGCCCGCTTCTGCACGCCGGGCGTGAACATCGGCCTGTTCTGCCACACCCCCATGGTGGCGCTCTCGCGCAATCTGGTGCGCAAGCACGCCATGGAGATGCTGCTGCTGGGCGAGTGGGTGGAGGCGGAGGAGGCCCGCCGCATGGGCCTCGTCAACCGCGTGGTGCCGGCCGGCGAGGCGCTGTCTGCGGCGCAGGCCCTCGCCCGCCGCATCGCCGAGAAGTCCCAGGTGCCGGTGAAGCTCGGCAAGGCCGCCTTCTACGCCCAGATGGAGATGGGCCTCGACGACGCCTATGCCCATGCCTCCCGCGTGATGGCCGAGAACATGCTGGCCCGCGACGCGGACGAAGGCATCTCCGCGGTCCTCGCCAGGCGTGCCCCCAGCTGGGAGGACCGGTGACGGCGCCGCCCCTGCGGAAGGCACCGAGGCCCTCGTTTACCAACCATCAACCATAATCCGCTCAACTCGATAAAGGCTGGTGCGACTCGCGCCGCCTGCGAGGGGTTGTTCCGACCGGCGTGTTTCACGCGTCCGGCCGGGGAAACGGTCCCTTCCTCGAAGGTTCGGGACGGTCCGGGGCGGCTTTTGTGAGCGGCGACGGGTCCGGCTCCGGGGAGAGCGGCCCAATGGTGCACACGGACGTGGCGCACACGGATGTGGCTGAGGCCCGCGCCGCAGGGTGGGCGAGCGCACGCGCATGGCGCCCCGGCCTCTGGCAGGTGGCGTGGCTCGCCCTTCTGCTGGCCGTCGCCGCTAGCTTCTTCCCGCTGCATTTCACCGCCACCACCACCATCGCCTTCGACGTGGGCACCCAGCCGCCTGCTGCCGCGGCGCGCGGCGTGGCCCAGGTGCTGGTTTCCCGCGAGCTGGCCTATGACGCCGCCGGCCGGCTCGCGCCCGATGACCGCTCACGGCTGGCCGCGGGGCTCTGGCGCCAGCTCGGCGGTGCCCGCGCCGAGGCGCAGGACCGCCCGGAAGCGGTGCGCGCGGCCTGGCGGCTGCTCGATGATCTCACGGTCACGACCGTCAACGGCGGGCGCGGCCTGAGCCTGTCCCTGTCCGCGCCGACGCCGGGACTGGCCCTGCGCGCGGCGGACGCCTATGTGGCCGCCTTCCTGGCCCTGGACGCGACGACGCGGGTTGCCACCGACGAGCCCGCTCTCCTGCCCGCCGTCCTGCCCGCTGTCCTGCCCGCCGTGCGGCGCGGGGAGCCGGCGCGCGTCGCTTTCCTGCCCGATCCGCCGCGGCCGCTGGCGCTCGGGCTGCTCCTGGCGGCCGCCCTGACCCTGCTGATCGCCCAGCGCAAGGCCGCCGCCGCGCCCGAAGCCGAAGGTCCGCTGAACGGCACGGACCTGCCGCTGGAACTCAAGGGCAGCCACCGCATCGCCTGGCTCGGCGGGCCGGACGGCGGGCTTCAGATCGAGCCGGCCGTGGCCCGGCTCGCCGTCCAGCTGACGCGGTCCGGCGCATCCCCCCTCGTCATCCTCAGTTCCGACGACCTGCCGGAAGCCTCGGCCGCCTGCGCCATCGCCCTCGCCCGCCGGCTGGCGGAGGAGGCGCGCGTGGCGCTGGTGGCGCTCGACGGCGGCTCCAGGTGCCTGGCCTCGCTTGTTCCTGATTCCTTCGCTCCGGGCATGAGCGAGCTGCTGTTCGGCGTCGCCGGCTTTGGCGAGACCATCCATCGCGATGCCCGCTCCCGCGCCCATGTGATCCCGCCCGGCCGCGATGCGCGCGCCGGATCGTTCGTGGTGGGGGCCGATCGCCTCGCCTTGGTGCTGGGGGCGCTGAAGCGCACCTACGACTATGTGGTGGTCGCCGCGCCGAGCCTGTCGGGCGCTGACGGCGGCGACAGGCTTGCCGCCCTTGATCCGCTGGTGGTGTGCCTGACGGCCGACACCGCCCCGTCCACCGCGGCGGTGGAGAGCTTCGACGCGCTGGCGCAGCAGCGCTTCGCACGGGTGGTCATGCTGTGCCTTGCCGCACCGCAGGACGAGGGCCACCAGACCGAAGGCGACGCGCCGCCGTTGCCAACCCTCGACGCCCTGGCCACGCCCATGCGCCACCGCGAAGCCACGCTTCGCTATGCCGGCGCCGCCTGAAACCACCGCCATATACATAGCCGGCGAATATTTTTAATAAGCCGACTAATTATACGGTTGAAAGCTGCGCCTCATGCGCGGGCAAGGCTCTGCTGTCGACGCCCTGCGGACCTCACCAAACGCATGAGAACTCAGATATAATACACTGTAATTATTTGAACTTTAGACTTCAAGCCTTGCGGTCCGGTCGCTCCATCCAGCGGATCAGCAGGCCGGCGGGGATGACCCACAGCGCGCCCAGCAGGGTGTAGCAGATCATCTGCAGGAACCAGCCAAGCTCGGTCACCCGCCCCTGGGCGAGGGCCATGGCGGAGAGCGCCCAGAACACCACCAGCAGGAGCAGCAGCACCGTGCCGATGAGCTTTCGGATGCGTTGGGGCATGGACCTGCTCTCCCTCGTCTCGCCGCCGCACGGGGTGCGCCCCCAGGGGCATGCGGCACCCGCGCCCTTGCGCGCCATATGCGCCCTCTATAACGGATCGGACCCGAGGGGCCAGAGCACGTCCCCGCCAGGGCGCCGGTCCGGCGGGCGGGATATGCGATCATTCGTCTTGCGCGCATCGCGGGACCGCAGACGGATCGGCCTGACCGAGCCCTGCTCCAGCCCCGCGATCGCACGGAAACTGAGGGACACATGCCGCACGTCGAGGCCATCACGCTCCCCCGCGACCGCCGCGGCCCCGGCCTGGCCGGCGTGCGCCTGTGGCTTTATGCCCTCGCCGGGCTCGTCATCGCCATGGTGGTGGTGGGCGGTGCGACCCGTCTCACCGAATCGGGCCTCTCCATCACCGAGTGGAAGCCGGTCACCGGCGCCCTGCCCCCGCTCTCGCAGGCGGACTGGCAGGCCGAGTTCGACAAGTACAAGGCCATTCCCCAATACGAGATCCTCAACAAGGGCATGGGGCTGGAGGCCTTCAAGCGGATCTACTGGTGGGAATGGGGCCACCGCCTGCTCGGCCGCCTCATCGGCTTTGCCTTCCTGCTGCCCTTCCTCTGGTTCGCCTGGCGCGGGGTGCTGCGCGGCCGCCTGCTGGCGAAGTGCCTGGCCCTGTTCGTTCTGGGCGGCCTTCAGGGCGCGGTCGGATGGTGGATGGTGGCGTCGGGGCTGACCGCGCGGGTATCGGTGAGCCAGTACCGCCTTGCCGTCCATCTGACGCTGGCCTGCATCATCCTGTCCGCCATCGTTGCGGTCGCCCGCTCCTTGTCGCCGGAGCCGCGGCAGGTGGTGAGTGGGCGCATGCGGGCCACCGCGTGGGCGCTGCTGGTGCTGGTGCTGGTGCAGGTCTTCGCCGGCGGGCTGGTGGCGGGGCTCGATGCCGGCATGGCCTTCAATACGTGGCCGCTCATGGACGGCCATCTTGTCCCCCCCGCGGCCCAGCTGGCGGCAGCGGAGCCGTTCTGGCGCAACCTGTTCGAGAATGCGTTGACGGTGCAGTTCAACCACCGCATGATCGCCTATGCCCTATGGACGCTGGCGCTGCTGCATGCCCTCGGCGCGCGCCGGGTGGGTGGCGCTGCGGCGCAGCGGGCGTGGGTGCTGTTCGTTCTCGTCACCGCGCAGGCGATGCTGGGTATCCTGACGCTGATCCATCAGGTGCCCCTTGATCTGGCTTTGGCCCACCAGTTCGGTGCCACCCTGGTGCTGGTGGTGGCCACGCTGCATCTGGGCGGGCTTTCCTCCGGACGGGACGAAGCTGCGGCGCCGAAGCTTCGGCTGGTCAAGGGGTGAACGCGGAAAGTAGTGTCTTTGCCCGAGGTTGGGGCCGGATTTGCTCACCTTGATTCAAGATGTGAGGATCCGGCCCCAAGTCTCAGGCCATCAAGGCGGCGACCACCGGGGCCATGAGCACGTTGAACAGTCCGGCCAGCACCATCACCAAGCCGGCTATGGACCCCTCTTCCCCACCGATCTGGTGGGCGCGGGCGACGCCGGCACCGTGGGCACCCATGCCGAACAGGGCGCCGCGCGCCAGCGACGAGCGCAGCGGCATCAGCTTCATCACCAGCTCCCCGAGCGCCGCGCCGCAGATGCCGGTGACGATCACGAACACCGCCGTGAGGTCCGGCAACCCGCCGATGTCGCTGGATACGCTCATGGCGAAGGGCGTGGAGGTGGAGCGCGGCATCAGGCTGAGCTGGAGCGTGTGCGACAGGCCCAGCAGGTCCGCCAGCAGGAAGGCCGTGGACATGGCCAGCGCGGAACCCACCAGCACGCCCACCAGCAGCACCGGCCACTGGCGGCGGATGAGCGCGCGCTGCTCGTAGATGGGAATGGCGAAGGCCACCGTCGCCGGCCCCATCATCAGCACCAGCCAGTGGGTGCCGCGGATATAGTCCGCATAGCCGGTGTGGAGGCTGAGGGCGACAATGCCCACCGCCACCGGGGTGAGGAGCAGCGGCGAGGTCCACCAGAAGCGCCAGCGCCGGGCGACCAGCCGGGCCGCCGCATAGCAGCCGATGGTGACCGCCGACCAGAACAGGGTGGCGAACAGCGGATCACGCAGCATGGCTGGCCTCCGGCGTCGCCGCGCGCATGCGCCAGCGGTAGCACAGGTCCACCGCCAGGGCGGTGCCGCCCATGACCATGACCGTGCCGGTGAGGATCACCGCGGCGATCTTCAGGCCCACAAGGCCCATCAGCTCGCCATGGTCGAGGATCGCCATCACCGCCGGAACGAAGAAGAGCAGCATTTCGGCCAACAGCCAGCCGGCGCCGCGCCGCACCACGGCGGGCCGGATATGGCCGGTGCCGAGCAGGGTCAACACCACCACCATGCCGACGATGCCGCCGGGCAGAGGCAGGTGGGTGAGCCGCACGGTCGCTTCCCCCACGGCCCAGAAGCCGGCGAGAACCGCGATCTGAAGGATCATGCTGCGATGCAGCGTAACGCCCATGCTGCGCAGCATATTGCGCAACATGGGCCAGCGGGACATGGAATGTGAAGACATTGAGGCAGACATGGGGGCAGACACCGTGCGGCACCTGAAGTGCCATTGCCGGCAATATAGTATGCGATGCAGTATGATGAAAATGAATTGACTGAATTCAATTCATTCCATAATCGCATAATATGGAACTTCGCACCCTGAGGGTCTTCGTCGAGGTGGTGCGCCAGGGGGGCTTCTCCCCGGCCGCGAAGGTGCTGTTTTCCACCCAGCCCACCGTCTCCAAGGCCGTGAAGCAGCTGGAGGACGAACTGGGCGTGCCCCTGCTCGACCGCATCGGCCATCGCAGCCAGCTCACCGCAGCGGGGGAAATCGTCTATCGCCGTGCCCTCACCTTGCTGGCCGAGCGCGAGGGACTGGTGGCGGAACTGGACGACCTGCGCGGCCTCAGGCGCGGCAGCCTGCGTCTCGGCCTGCCGCCGCTGGGCGCCAGCACCCTGTTCGCGCCGCTGTTCGCCATCTTCCGCGCGCGCTATCCCGGCATCGAGATCCGCCTCACCGAGCACGGCTCGAAGCGGCTGGAAGAAATGCTGCTGGATGGCGAGGTGGAACTGGCCGGCTCGCTGCTGCCGGCGCGCGAGGGGTTCGACGGCCAGCCGGTGCGGCGCGAGCCGCTGATGGCGGTGCTGCCCAAAGCGCACCCGCTGGCCGGCGCGGAATGCACCGGCATCGCGGCGCTGGCGTCCTCCCCCTTCATCCTGTTCGAGGGCGGCTTCGCCCTCAACCAGGTGCTGGAGGACGCCTGCGCCCGCAACGGCTTCGCCCCGCAGGTGGCGGCGCGCAGCGGCCAGATCGATTTCATCGTGGAGCTGGCGGGGGCGGGCCTCGGCATCGCCTTCCTGCCCCGCACCATCGCCGAGCAGCGGGCGACGCCCTCCGTGGTGCGTACCCGGCTCGACGAGCCGGGTACGCAATGGCAGATGGCCATCGTCTGGCGGCAGGGCAGCTACCTGTCCCACGCCGCCCGCGCGTGGCTGGAGCTGACGCGCGAGGTCTATGGCGCCGAAGGCTCCGGTTGAGACGGCGCCTCCTCAGACCTTCGCCAGCGCCTGGTCCAGGTCGCCGATGATGTCGGCCACGTCCTCGATGCCCACCGACAGGCGCACCACTTCCGGCCCGGCGCCGGCCACCACCTTGGCTTCGTCCGTCAGCTGGCGATGGGTGGTGGAGGCGGGGTGGATGATGAGGGAGCGCGTGTCGCCGATATTGGCGAGGTGGGAGAACAGCTCCACGTTCGACACCAGCTTCACGCCCGCCTCGTAGCCGCCCTTCAGGCCGAAGGTGAAGACGGCGCCCGCGCCCTTGGGCAAATACTGCTGCGCCAGGGCATGGTAGCGGTCGCTTGCAAGGCCGGGATAGCTCACCCATTCCACCTTGGGATGGGCGGCAAGATATTCGGCCACCTTCAGCGCATTCTCGCTGTGGCGCTGCATGCGCAGCCCCAGCGTCTCGATGCCGGTGAGGATGAGGAAGGCGTTGAAGGGCGACAGCGCCGGGCCCAGATCGCGCAGGCCCAGCACCCGGGCGGCGATGGCGAAGGCGAAGTTGCCGAAGGTCTCGTGCAGCACCATGCCGGAATATTCCGGCCGCGGCTTGGAGAGGAAGGGATAGCGGTCGGTGGCGGACCAGTCGAAGGTGCCCGCGTCCACGATCACGCCGCCGATGGAATTGCCGTGGCCGCCCAGGAACTTGGTGGCCGAATGCACGACAATGTCGGCGCCGTGCCTGATGGGCTGCCACAGGTAGGGCGTCGCCAGCGTGTTGTCGACGATGAGCGGCACGCCGGCCTTCTTCGCCACCGCCGAGATGGCGGCGATGTCGGTGACCACGCCGCCGGGATTGGCGATGCTCTCGGTGAAGATGGCCTTGGTCTTCGGCGTCACCGCCTTCTCGAAGGAGGAGATGTCGTCCGGATCGGCCCACACCACGTTCCAGCCGAAGCTCTTGAAGGCGTGGTTGAACTGGTTGATGGAGCCGCCATAGAGCTTGCGGGAGGCGATGAACTCATCCCCCGGCGTCAGCAGCGTATGGAACACCAGATGCTGCGCCGCATGGCCCGAGGCCACCGCCAGCGCCGCCGTGCCGCCTTCCAGCGCCGCCACGCGCTCTTCCAGCACCGCATTGGTGGGGTTGGTGATGCGCGAATAGATGTTGCCGAAGGTCTGGAGGCCGAACAGGGCCGCGGCGTGGTCCACGTCGTCGAAGACGAAGGACGTGGTCTGGTAGATGGGGGTCGCCCGCGCGCCCGTGGTGGGGTCCGGCTGCGCGCCCGCATGGATGGCGAGGGTGGAAAAACCCGGCTCGCGCGGCGGCGCGCTGGTCTCGTCGGTCATAAGCGCTGTCTCCCAGTGGCAGGACGCCGATCCGTGATAGCCCGGCGTGGATTTTTATTTAATACAGTAAATCGACGAATTTTATGAACTTTTAGGCCCGCGCGGTGCGATGGAAAGCCGCTGCACCCCCTCCCCAAGCCGCAGCGGCTTGCGGGAGGAGATGGTGCGGGAATTCACCCCGGTCCAGCCGATCTCCCCGGAGAGGCGGCCATATTCGATCTTGGGGCAGCGGTTCATCACCACCTTGAGCCCCGCGGCCTCGGCCTTGGCGGCGGCCTCGTCGTTGCGCACGCCGAGCTGCGTCCACAGCACCTTGGGCAGGGGATCGAGCTTCAGCACCTCGTCCACCACGGCCGGCACATGCTCCGGCGCGCGGAACACGTCCACCATGTCGATGGGCTCGGGCACGTCGGCCAGCGTGGCCACGAAGGTGAGGCCGGCCACCGTCTTGCCGGCCTGCCCCGGATTGACCGGGAACACGCGATAGCCGCGCTCGGACAGGTATTTCATGACGAAATAGGACGGCCGGGCCGCATTGGCGCTGGCGCCCACGATGGCGATGGTCCGCACCTCGGACAGGATGGCGCGGATATAGGTGTCGTCATAGCGGTCGTGGTTCACCGGGCGTCCTCTTGATGTCAGGGCTGGCTTTTCGCCTTGGAGAACAAAGTGAAGAAATTCCGCGTGGTGGCCTGCGCAAAATCCTCGAACGCCTCGCCCCGGGCTTCGGCCAGCACCTTGGCGGTCTCGCGCACGAAGGAGGGCTCGTTGCGCTTGCCGCGGTAGGGCGTCGGCGCGAGGAAGGGCGAATCGGTCTCCACCAGGATGCGGTCGGCCGGCACGCTCGCCGCGATGGCGCGCAGGTCCTCGCTCTTCTTGAAGGTCACCACGCCGGAGAAGGAGATGTAGCCGCCCAGCGCCAGTGCCCGGCGCGCCAGATCCGGCCCCGCCGTGAAGCAGTGGAGCAGGAAGGGGAAGGCGCCCCTGGCGCTCTCCTCCTCCAGGATGGCGGCCACGTCCTCGTCCGCCTCGCGGGCGTGGATAACCAGGGGCAGGCCGGTCTCCCGCGCCGCCGCGATATGGGTGCGGAAGCCCTGCTCCTGCGCGTCGCGCGGGCTGGTGTCGTAGTGATAGTCGAGCCCCGCCTCGCCGATGGCCACCACCTTGGGATGGCGGGACAAAGCGACGATCTCGCCGAGGGTCACGTCCAGTTCCTCCGCCGCCTGGTGCGGATGGGTGCCCACCGAGCAGGAGACCTGGTCGAACCGCTCGGCAATGGCGAGGATCTGCGGAAACCGCCGCACCCGCGTGGAGATGGTGACGAGATGGGACACCCCGGCCGCGCCGGCGCGGGCCACCACGTCCGGCAGTTCGGCGGCGAAGTCGGGAAAATCGAGATGGCAATGGCTGTCGACGAGCATGGCATTTCACATTCGAAAGATCGGCCTCCCATAAGCGCATCCCCCTCCCGCGTCGAGGTGGGGCAAGTCATGGAAACGGCCGCTCATAGGAACGGCCTCGGCCTGCGAGCGATGCCGAGGAGGCTTGAAACCCACCGCCACCGGCGTTGACGGACGGCGCCGCTTCGGCCTTTGTGCGGGCGTTGCCGCAACGGGTCTCGCACATGCCATCGCCTGCACTCCCCTTCCGCCCCGCCCTCGCCCGGCTCGCCGATTATTCCGCCGCCTGGGCGGTGGCCGCGCTCGTCGTGGGTGTCGCCCTGCTGTCGTGGAGCGCGCAGGTCTCCATTCCCATCCAGCCGGTGCCCATCACGGCGCAGAGCTATGTGCTGATCACCCTTGCTGCGCTCATGGGGTGGCAGTTCGGCGGGCTGACCGTGGCGATCTACCTGTTTGCCGGGCTCATGGGCCTGCCGGTGTTTTCTGGCGGGCGCAGCGGGCTTGGCATGCTCACCGGGCCGTCGGGCGGCTTCATCGTCGGCTTCCTGCTGACGGCACTGCTGGTGGGCTTGTTGCAGGAGACTTGGGCGCGGCTCAAGCCGTTGCCGTTGTTCGGCGTTCTGGCGCTGGGCCATCTGCTGCTGATGGTAATCGGGGCCGGCTGGCTCGCTACCAAGATCGGGCCGACGGCGGCGCTGGAAAAGGGCTTCCTGCCGTTCCTTCCCGGTGCGGTGGTGAAGACGGTGGCGGCCCTCGCCACCGTCATCCTCGTCGAGCGCCTGTCAGGAACCGAGCGGCCGCGCTGAGTGAACCCCCTCAGCCGGACGCCGAGATTTCCTGCTTGAGCGCTTCGGCATCGCTGGCGGGCATGGTGATGGGATGCACCACCTCGCCCGGCCGTCCCGGATTGGAGACGATGGAGGCTTCGAGCGAGACGGTGACCGTCCCGCCGGAGGTGTTGAAAATGTAGTCGAGCCGGAAGGCCGCGTCCTGGCTCTGACCATTGGTGCGCTTCATGGCCTCGTCCGGCGACAGGCGCTTCTCGGCCACGAGCTGGGCCGGCTGGTCCACGGTGATGTTGTATTGCCGGGCCCGGCGCGAGGTGGAAATGCGCGCGCGCACCAGCGTCGAATCAGCGTTCGGAAGCCTGACCTCAATGCGCGGAACCGCCGGGCCTTCCGGCAGGGGCGCCTGCTCGGCGGGCATCATCGGGGGCACGGGGTCCAGGGACGCCTGAGGCGGGGCGCGGTCGTACCGCTCGCCGCCACAGCCCGCGAGAAGCAGCACGAGGGCCACCGCCGAGATCCCTTTTGCGCCCGTCATCCGCACGGCTCCCGCTGCCTCCACTGCCACGCGCCCGCGGCGCGCCTGGGGTTGAAAGTGCCCGATCAAGGTTAAGCCCATGGGCTGCATGAGCGAAATGGATCCCGATCGCATCGGCATGATCAGAATCCCGTATAGGACACTTTAGGGTGCGCCATCCATCCCGTCGCGCGGTTTTGCGCTCACGAGGCCGTTTCCGGCTCCACATAGCGCGGGAACACGCCCACGGGCGCGGGCAGGACGCGGCCGGCGGGCAGCCGGTGGCCGGCACCCAGCCGGTCGAAGCCGCGCTCGTCCGCCGGTACCACCACGAGGTCGAGCAGCCTGGCGGCGCTTTCGGGCATCACCGGCTGCACCAGGATGCCCACCTCGCGGATCAGCTCGGCGGTCACCCACAGCACGGTCGCCATGCGGGCGGGATCGGTCTTGCGCAGGGCCCAGGGGGCCTGGGCGGCGAAATAGCGGTTGGCCTCGGCCACCACGTTCCACACCGCGGCGAGGTAGTGGTGGATCGCCTGGCCCTCCATGGCCTCGCGGCTCTTCTCCAGCATGCCGTCGGCCAAAGCGAGGATGGCCTCGTCCTCCGGCGAGAGCGGGCCGGGCTGCGGCACCACGCCATCGAGGTTCTTGGCGATCATGGACAGGGAGCGCTGGGCGAGGTTGCCAAGGTCGTTGGCAAGGTCCGCGTTCATGCGCGCCACGATGGCCTCGTGGCTGTAGGACCCGTCCTGGCCGAACGACACCTCGCGCAGGAAGAAATAGCGGATGGCGTCCACGCCGTAGGTGGCGGCGAGATCGAACGGGTCGATCACATTGCCCACGGACTTGGACATCTTCTCCCCGCGGTTGAACAGGAAGCCGTGGCCGAACACACGTTTCGGCGCCTCCAGCCCAGCCGACCACAGGAAGGCCGGCCAGTAGACCGCATGGAAGCGGATGATGTCCTTGCCGATCACATGCACGTCCGCCGGCCAGAACCTTTTGAACAGGTCCGCCTGCGTGTCCGGATAGCCGAGCGCGGTGATATAGTTGGTCAGCGCGTCCACCCACACATACATGATGTGCTTGTCGTCGCCGGGCACCGGGATGCCCCAGTCGAAGGTGGTGCGGGAGATGGAGAGGTCCGTGAGCCCGCCCGAAACGAAGCTCACCACCTCGTTGCGCCGGGCCTCCGGCATGATGAAGCCGGGGTTTTCCGCGTAATAGGCGAGAAGCCGATCCTGATAGGCGGAGAGGCGGAAAAAGTAGCTCTCCTCCTCCACCCACTCCACCGGCGTGCCCTGGGGGCCGAGGCGGACGCCCTGCTCGTTCAGCTGGGTCTCGTCTTCGGCGTAATAGGCCTCGTCGCGCACCGAATACCAGCCGGCATAGGTGGATTTATAGATGTCGCCATTGGCGGCCATCTTCTCCCAGATGGCCTGGCTGGAGGCGTGGTGCCGCTCCTGGGTGGTGCGGATGAAATCGTCGATGGAGAGGTTGAAGGCCTCCACCATGGCCTCGAAGCGCGGCACGTTGCGCGCCAGCAGCTCGGGCGCCGTGATCCCGGCCTTCTGGGCGGTCTGGAGCATCTTGATGCCGTGCTCGTCCGTGCCCGTCAGGAAGCGCACGTCATAGCCGTCGAGCCGCTTGAAGCGCGCGATGCAGTCGGTCGCGATCGCCTCGTAGGCGTGGCCCATGTGGGGCACGCCGTTGGGGTAGGCGATGGCGGTGGTGATGTAGAAGGGAGGCTTCGCGGACATCGGGCGCTCGAAACAGGCTGGCTCGGAAAAGGGCTCCGGCCCCGCGCGTCGCGGCGGCTTCTCAGCGCACGGCTTCGGCGAGATCGGCAAAGACACGGAACACCAGCGCCTTGCGATCGAGATTGAAGACATCCGCCTCGCGCGCGCTGCGCCGCACCTTCTCCCATACCTCGCCGAGGCGGACAAGGCGATGGCGCGGCTCTTCGCCTTGCGTCGCACGGGCCGCCACATAGTCGCTCACCGCCTCGATGAAGAGGTCGAGCCCGTCGGAGCGGTCGCCCTGGAGGCGGGCACCCAGCGCGTGGAGGTCTTCCGGACGGGGCCGGGGCAGTTGCTCCAGCGCCTTCAGGGTGGCGACGCGCACCTCCATCCCCTCCCCCCGCGCCAGCACGATGGCCCGGCGCACGCTGCCGCCGCTGGCCTCGGCGGCGGATGGCAGGGTGGCGGCGTCGAGGTCCGCCATCTCCTCCTTCAGGTGATCGAGGGCGGCGAGCACGTCGGCACTGCCGAGTGGGCGCAGCCCCAGCAGTCGCGTGCGCGAGCGGATGGTGGGCAGCACCCGGCCCGGCGCATGGGAAATGAGCAGGAACAACGCCTTGGGGGGCGGCTCCTCCAGCGTCTTCAGCAACGCGTTGGCGCCGAACGCGTTGAGTTCGTCCACCGCGTCCACGATGCAGACGCGCCAGCCCCCGGCCGCCGCCGTGGCGCCGAAGAAGCTGCGCACCCGCCGCACCATCTCGGCCGGAATGACGGTGGGGATCTTGTCCTCCCCCGCCTCGGGCACCCGGTGCAGGACCAGGAGATCCGGATGGCTCTGGGAGGCCACCTGCCGGAACACCGGATGGGCCGGCGGAAGATCCAGCGTGTGGCTGCCGGGCGCGGGGCCACCGGACAGCACCATGCGGGCGAGGCGATAGGCCAGCGTCGCCTTGCCGATCCCCTCCGGCCCGCCGATGAGCAGGGCATGGGGCAGCCGGCCGGCGCGGAAATCGCCGATCAGGTCCGCTTCCACCACCCCATGGCCGAACAGCCGCGCCTGATCGCGCGGGTGGGGCGCGCCGGGCAGCACATCGCCGGAGACGATCTCGCTCATGGAGTGCGCTTCATTGGCGCGCGCTTCATTGGGGCGCGGCTCATTGGGCTCAGGGCCGGCGCCATCAGGATGCCTCGGCGGTGGCGAACAGGCCGAGGCGGGCGGCGACGACGCCGGCGATCTCGGCCGCCACCCGATCCGCGTCGGGGGTGGCGTCCACCGCGACGCAGCGCCCCGGCGCCCCCGCCGCGCGGGCGAGGAAGGCCTCGCGCACGCTGGCGTGGTAGGCGATACCTTCCTTCTCGAACCGGTCGGGGTCGCCCTTGCCGCGCGCGGCGGCACGGGCAAGGCCGGTTTCCGGCGGCACGTCCAGGATCAGGGTCAGGTCCGGCCGGGTGCCGCCCGTCGCCATCTCTTCCAGCGCGTCGAGGAGATGAGACGCCACCTGGCCCACGGCGCCCTGGTAGACCCGGGTGGAATCGATGAAGCGGTCGCAGATCACGGTTTTGCCTGCCGCCAGCGCCGGGCGGATCAAGGTTTTCACATGGTCGGCCCGGGCGGCCGCGAACAGCAGGGCCTCGGCCACCGGCCCCAGCGGCTCGGCCGCGCCCGAGAGCAGCACATGGCGCACCGCCTCCGCCCCCGGCGAGCCGCCGGGCTCGCGGGTTTCCACCACGTCGTGGCCGAGCGTGCGCAGATGCGCCGCAAGGCGGCGGGCCTGGGTGGACTTGCCGGTCCCCTCCCCGCCTTCCAGCGTGATGAAGCAGCCCTTGGTCATTTGTGGAGCTTCGCCAGCGCGCGCTTGGCGAGGTCGCGCACGCTGTCGCCCATCAGCGTCAGGCCGCCGTCGAGGGCGCGATCCACCAGCGAGCCCATCGGCACGTCCTCCTGGGTATAGAGCGGCATTTCCAGCACCTTCGTCTGGCCGCGCGTCACTTCGAGCCGGCCCGCCTGCGTGCCCTTGGTCACCGGCGCACGCAGCGGACCCATATAGACCACGCGGGCGGTGATGCGCTCGTTGCCCGATCGCGGGGTGAGCACGGTCACCGGCCGTCCCCCCACGAGGCCGACGCTGCCCAAGGCACCGCCGAACACCTGGGCGCGGCCCACCTCCTGGTCGGCGGCGAAGATCACCCGCTGGCGAAACGACTGGAAGCCCCAATCCACCAGCTTGCGGGTCTCGTCCAGCCGTTCCTTTTCGGACCGCGCCGCCAGCACCACGACGATGAGCCTCTGGCCGTTCTGCACCGCCGAGCCGAGGGCATGGTAGCCGACATCCTTCAGCCAGCCGATCTGGAGCCCGTCAGCGCCGATGCCGGCATCGAGCAGCACGTTGCGGTTGCGCTGCTTGATCCGGCTCCACTCGATGCCGGGCCTTGCAAACACGGGATAATAGTCGGGATACGTCCGGATGATGTGCTGGGCCAGCACGGACAGGTCGCGGGCTGTTGAAAACTGGCCCGGATCGGCGAAGCCCGTGGCATTGCGGAACTCGGAATTGGCCATGCCGATGGCCTTGGCCCGTTCCGTCATCATCTGGGAGAATTCGACCTCGGTGCCGCCGATGCCCTCCGCCAGCGCGATGGCCGCGTCGTTGCCCGAGACCACAAGCATGCCGGCGAGAAGCTCCCCCACGGGGGCCGGCTTGTTCACCTCGGCAAACATGGCCGCGAGGCCCGAGGGGCCGCCGCCGCGGCGCCAGGCGTTGACGCTCACGGTGAACGGGGTGTCGAGGGCGATCTTGCCCGCCTTGAGCTGGGAGAACACCACATCCGCGGTCATCACCTTGGCCAGGGTGCCGGGGGCGATGCGGCGGTCCGCATCCTTCTCGAACAGGATCGTCCCGGTCTCGTAGTCCACGAGGATGGCGGAAGGTGCTTGGGTCTGGAATCCGTCTGCCGCCCGCGCGCGACCTGCGCCGGCAATCATCGCGCCGGCAGCCATCGCACCGGAGAGCATGGCGACGGCCGCGAGAAGAAGGGCGAAGCGACGCTTCGGCAGCATGTTGATCCACCTGGCTATCCCGGATCGGCCACGGCCGCCGCGGGCAAGACGTGCCACCCCAGATGTGCCCGGCCGAGACTCAGCCGCGCAGCCGACGGTGCGCCGCGATCATCATCCAAGGTCGGGAGACCGGTAAAGCCCTGACGCGCAACGCCTCAGGAAAACGCAGGTCCAAGTGCGCCTTCTCAGCGTGCGCCTTCTCAGCGTGCGCCTTCGGCGGGCACGCCGGCAAACCCCAGCCCGCTGACGGGGGCCGGCCCGGAGGACCAGCCCGATGCGCTCGCCACCGCCACCGAGCCCGCATTGGACGCGGGGCTTCCCGACGTGCCGAGGTCATAGGGCCGCGACGGCGGCACCGGCGCCTCGGCGCTGGGCGGGGTGGAGGCCGGCACCGCGCGCACGGATGGCACGTCCGGCACGAAGGGCCGGGCGGAGGCCACCATGACCGGCGAAGTGGCCTTCAGATCGGCAAGGGTGCCGTCCTGGCGCAGGGTGGAGGCCAGCTTGACGTCGTCATCCTCGTCGATGGGGGCGCGGCCCATGTAATCCACCCGCACCCGGGCGACACCGAACTTGGCGAAGCCGAGCAGGTCGGCGGCGCGATAGGAGACGTCGATCACGCGGCCGCCCACATAGGGCCCGCGATTGTTCACGCGCACGATGATGGAGCGCTTGTTGGCGAGGTTGGTCACGCGCACATAGGACGGCATGGGCAGCGTCTTGTGGGCGGCCGAGATGGAGCCCATGTCGAAGATCTCGCCATTGGCGGTCTTTCGCCCGTGGAAATCCTTGCCGTACCAGGAGGCGAGGCCTTCGTCGGAGTAGTTGGGATTTTCCGCCGGCACATAGGTGCGCCCGGCCACCGTATAGGGCTTGCCCACCTTGTAGCCGCCGCCGCCGCGGGGGACCGGATCGCCCTCCGCCACCACGCGGGGGCTGGCCGAGACGCCGTAGAGGGGATCGATCTTGCTGCCGAGGGTTTCAACGGAGCCGCAGCCCGCGATGGCGAGGCAGCCGGCGAGCGCCGCCGCCACTTTCACTCCCGTACAGCTTCCGGCCTTTGCCGCTGTTGCCGCGCCCGCCACAGGCGGACAGGACCTATGCAAGGCAGCCGGAATGCGCGGAAGGAAGTGCAACGACGGTCCCCTCTTCATCAATGCCCGGTCTCCAGCTTGCGCCGAAACCCGGCCGGGATGTCTTCAAGGCGCGCGCCATCCTTTGAGCCGGACAACCGCATTCCTCGCCAAAAGCAGGGCTAATGACGGCGAAAATGGGGCGAAGCCGCGGCCATGGTGAACGCGAGGGGTCCTTTTGGGGAGGCCTCGACGGGTGCCGGCGGGTGGGCTAGATGAGGGCTTCAGCCGGACTCGGGACGGGGCGTCAACGCCCGATGCGCATCTTCGGAAGGGTGGCCGAGTGGTTTAAGGCAGCGGTCTTGAAAACCGCCGTGGGTGGAAGCCCACCGTGGGTTCGAATCCCACCCCTTCCGCCAGATCAGTCCTCGAATCATGGCAGAAAGCTCCCGTCCGACGCCAGGATGATCTCATATTCGAAATGGTCGCGAGGTTCCCCCGGCTGCCAACCGTTTCTCGGCTTGCTGTCGTCGAGGTAGATGACCGTCCAGTCAGGCAGTTCGCGCTTCACGCATCGCGCGATGAACAGGCCGAATGCAGCGTGCGCGGCATCGTCGAACACGTGCGACATCTTCGAGCCGGCGGCGTGCTCGTACCACGCTTGCCATCCACGGATCATGGCGCGGGTTTCCGATGAAACCGGAAGGTCGGCCGCATTGCAGGCCGCACCTCGATGGTCCCACACGCCATCGGCGGAATAGTCGCACATGATGCGGACCCACTTGTCGCGCTTCAGGGTTTTTCCGGACATGCTCATCTGTTCCTGAGTGGCCGTTTGCCGTGCCTTCGGTGCCTGTCCATCAGCCTGGCATGAACCATCGGCGAAGGCCGGCCGGCAGACAATTAGCCCGGACCGACAGCTCTTTCCAAGGCGCCGCTGGAGCTGTATTTTCAAAAGATTGCCGTTCCTTGGCAGCCGCACGGGCGGGTGGTGTTGTGGCGTTCATACCGAGGTGGATCCTTTCGTGAAACGTCCGTCCCGGGGGATCGGCCTGCTCGCCAAGCCGGTGATCATTGCCAGTATCGTCGGCTGCTTTTCGTTTTTCGGCCTGGCTGACCAGATCGCCGGGTTCAGCGCCAATCTGGGCGACAAGGACAGGATCGTGCGCTGGTCGGCGGTCTTGTCCGGCGCCACCCGCGATGCCGTTCCGGTGACGCTGATCGATATCGATGCAGCGACGATGGCGCGGCTCGGGCACCCCCAGCAGGCGCCCCGCGATATGGTTGCCGGGCTGGTGGCGCTGGCGGCGGCCAAGCGGGCGAGTGGCATCTTCCTCGACATGGATACGTCGCAGCCGGGATCGCCGGCGGGCGACCAGGCCCTGCTCGCCTTCGTCTCGGCCTATCCGGGGGATGCGCCGCCGCTCGCGCTCGCACGCCGGCTGGGGCCGGTGGAGCCGGCCGGCAACCGCGAGGAGACCCTTGCCGAGCAGCCCTCCATCCTCGATTCTGCCGTGCGCGGGCGGGGGAACATCCTCTGGGCGGCGAGCAGCAGCCGTATCGAGGAGGACCGCGTGGTCCGGCGGTGGGAACTGAGCCAGACCTTCTGCGCGCCGGACGGCGGGCGCACCCTGCCCTCGCCCCAGCTCTTCGCAGCCGCGGTGGCCAGCGCGCATCCGCGGCCGCTGTCCGATATCCAGGCCTTCGCGACCGCCCGCACCCAGGCCATCTGCGGCCCCGGCGCGGTGGCCGCCACTTCGCCTGCCCCCGCCC
>NZ_JAIVFO010000129.1 GCF_029991245.1 Xanthobacter autotrophicus | reverse complement strand
GGAGAGGGGTGGGGTGGGGGCGCACTCTTCAAAACGCAGGCGACCCTCGCCCGGGGTGAGGGGAGCGGCTGGAGCTATTTCTCCACCGCGATGACCCGGCCGTGATCCACCGCCAGCGCCAGCCGGCCGGCCTTCAGCGCCAGCGCGCGCTCGCCGAACAGCTCGCGGCGCCAGCCCTTCAGGGCCTGCACGTCCGCCTCGTCGCTCACCGCGATGCGCTCCAAATCCTCGGTGGTGGCGATCACCTTGGCGGCCACCGCATTCTGCTCCGCCGTCATGCGCAGCAGCACCTTCAGCAGTTCCACCGTGGCACTGGCGCCATTGGGCAGCGGCTTGTCGCGCTCGATGCGGGGCAGGCCCTTGGGATCACGGGCAACGCCTCGCCGCACCGCTTCCAGCACCGCCTCGCCGTAGCGCGAGCGCTCGAAGCCCTTGGGCAGGGAGCGCAGCTCGGCCAGCTTTTCCGGCGTCTGCGGCTGCTGCACGGCGATCTCGCCGATCACCTCGTCCTTGATCACGCGGCCGCGGGGCAGGTCGCGGGTCTGGGCCTCGCGCTCGCGCCAGGCGGCCACCTCCACCAGCACGGCCAGCTCGCGCGGCTTGCGCACGCGGGACTTCAGCCGTTCCCAGGCGCTGTCCGGGTGCTGCTCGTAGGTGGCGGGGGAGGTGAGGACGTGCATCTCCTCGCCCACCCACTCGGCCCGGCCGCGTGCCTCCAGGTCCGTGGTCAGCTTGATGTAGATGTCGCGCAGATGGGTGACGTCGGCGACGGCATAGACGATCTGCGCCTGGCTCAGCGGCCGGCGCGACCAGTCGGTGAAGCGCGACGATTTGTCGAGGGCGTGGCCCGTGACGCGCTGCACCAGCTGGTCGTAGGAGATGCTGTCACCATAACCAAGTACCATCGCCGCCACCTGGGTGTCGAACACCGGGTGCGGAATGAGTCGGGCCTGGTGCCAGATGATCTCGATGTCCTGCCGTCCGGCGTGGAACACCTTCATGACCCGCTCGTTGGCCATGAGTCGGTAGAAGGGGGCGAGATCGAGCCCGTCGGCCAGCGCGTCGATGAGCACGGCTTCTTCCGGCGAGGCGACCTGCACCACGCAGAGCTTCGGCCAGAAGGTGGTTTCCCTTAGGAATTCCGTGTCGACGGTGACGAAAGGGTGGCGGGCGAGGCGTTCGCAGGCCGCTGCCAGCGCCTCGGTCGAGGAGATCGGGTCCATCCGCAGACCATACCCATGCCGGGCCGTCCCGAAAAGGGAATGTGGCGCGATTTTGTCAGGCGGCGGTGGATCGTGCCAGGGCGAGGGCGGCCTCCGCGGTGCCCGGGCGGCCCAGGAAAAAGCCCTGGAGATGGGTGCAGCCTTCTTCCGCCAGGATGCGGCGCTGGGCCTCGGTTTCAATGCCCTCGGCGGTGCAGCGCAGGGACAGGGTGCGCGCGAGGCCGACGATGGCCCGCACGATGGCCAGGCTCTCGGGGCATCGCGTCACGCCGTCCACGAAGGAGCGGTCCACCTTGATGCGGCCGATGTTGAGGGTGTGCAGATAGGCGAGGGAGGAGTAGCCGGTGCCGAAATCGTCGAGGGCGACGGTGATTCCCTCGGCGGCGAGCTGCTCCAGGGTGCCCCGCACCGTGGGACCCTGCTTGAGCAGGGTCGATTCGGTGATCTCCAGTTCGAGGCGCTGCGGCGCCAGGCCGGACTCCTCCAGGGCGGCGCGCACCTGCTGGTGGGTCTGGGCGCCGCGGAACTGGAGGGGCGAGAGGTTCACCGACACGAACAGGTGCGGCGGCCAGCCCGCCGCCGCGTGGCAGGCCTCCCGCAGCACCCAGGCGCCCAGCGGCAGGATGAGGCCGGTCTCCTCCGTGATGGGGATGAAGACGTCCGGCGGCACCAGCCCGCGTTCGGGATGCGGCCAGCGCGCGAGCGCCTCGAACCCCGCCAGCCGGCCGCCGGTGGCCTCGAAGATCGGCTGATAGGCGAGGGTGAAGCGGCGCTCCCGCCACGCGGCATGCAGGTCTGCCTCCAGCGTGCGGCGCGCGCGGGCGCTCGCTTCCATCTCCTCGGCGAAGGCCCGCGCGACCCCGCGCCCGTCACCCTTGGCGCGGTAGAGCGCGAGGTCGGCATTGTGCAGCAACTGGGCCGCCCTGGTTCCGTTCGCCGGGGACAGGGCAAGGCCGATGCTGCATCCCCCCCGTGACCCGGTGGTGGCCGATGACGAACGGTTCGCGCAGGGTATCGATAATGCCCTGGGCGAATGTCAGCGCCTCCCGGTCGCAGGTGGTGCCGAGGCGCAAGATGCCGAATTCGTCCCCGCCGAGCCGCGCGGCCGCGTCTCCCGGAGCCAGGCGCTCGCGGATGCGCCGGGCGAATTCGGTCAGGAGCAGGTCGCCGGCTTCGTGGCCGAGGGTGTCGTTCACGGCCTTGAAGTCGTCGAGATCGACGCAGTGCAGGGAGAAGGCCAGCTGGGAGAAGGCCGGCGGGGCGCCGGGCGTCGCGAGCAGGGCCTCGAGGCGCTCGGTGAAGGCGAGCCGGTTGGCAAGGCCGGTCAGCGGGTCCACGCGTGCCATGGCGTGCTCGGCTGCGGCAAAGGCGCGCTCTCCCTTGATCAGGCGCGCGACGCCGTAGGTGATGAGGGCGATGGCGCAGCACAACAGCCCCGAGGCGAGGATGAGCGGCATGGCGCGCTGCCACAGCACGCCTTCGATGGCGGCGCGGCTGTCGCTCACCTCGATGGCCAGCGGCAGGCGGGGCAGGGGCTGGAGGGCGGCGATGCGCCGCTGATCGTCGAGGGTGCCGGCGGGCAGGAGACCGTCCGTGGCTGCGGCAAAGACGGCGCTGATGGTCCGCGCTCGCAGCGCCGGGTCGCGATCGGAGAGGCCGGCGCTGCCGGGATGCCGCGCCAGCAGCGTCCCGTCGGTGCGCACCAGGGCGATCATGCCGCTGTGGCCGAGCTGGATGGCCCCGTAGAAGCGCTCCAGGTAGGACTGCTCCAGCGCGCCCTGCACCAGGCCGAGGAAGCGGCCGTCGCGGGCGGTGAAACGGGTGGCGAGGGGGATGGCGATGCGGCCGGTCCTGGGGCTGGCCGCCGGCTCTCCGATGAACACGTCCGGCCCATGCGGGGCGGAGAGCACGCGGAAGGCGTCGCGATCGGAAATGTTGACGTCCGGGATCGGCCAGGTCCGGGAGGCGTTCACAAGCTGCCCGGCGTCGTCGACGATGGAGAACCAGTCCACCTGCGGCAACGCGGACATTCGCGCCCGCAGCAGGAGGTGGACGGCGTGCGTGCCCATGATGGCGTGGAGCTGGGCCCGGCTTTCGACCGCCTGTTCGCTCATATGGCCGATCAGGTCGTCCTGGACGAATTCCAGGCCCTGGAACACCCGCGCGGTCTGCTCCGCCAGGGTCAGGGCAAGGTTGGCCAGCTCGCGGCGGCGATCGTCGATGCCGTCCCGCCGCGCCGTCCGGACGAATGAGGCTGTCGCGGCGACGATGCACAGGATCAGCAGCACCGCGATGATCACCGGCGGCACCGATTTGCGCCGGTTCAGCCGCTCCGCCTTGTCCGGCGTTGCTTCCCCGCCCCCTGGCGTGTCCATGCCGGCTTCGCCCCCGCTCGCCATGCGCCGCACTGCAGCATTAACGCACGATCTCAGCGTTTTTCAACATGGCCACAAACCCGCCGAAACGGACAGGATGCTTGACAAGGGGCGGGGCGCATGCACCTTCGCCCCGCCTCAGACGCGGACTTTCGTGCCGTGGCGCGCGGAGACGCCGCGCCCGGGACAAAGGGGGCCTCAGGCGTCCGGCGCGCGCCCATCTGGCTGCGCGCGGGGCGTCCGGACACCGGGCCCACGGGTCCCCGCGCCTCTCTGTTCAGCCTTGAAAGGGCGACCCATGCACCGTTACCGCTCCCATACTTGCGGCGCGCTTTCGACCGCCCAGGTGGGTGATATCGTGCGCCTCTCCGGCTGGTGCCACCGCATCCGCGACCACGGCGGCGTGCTCTTCATCGACCTGCGCGACCATTATGGCCTGACCCAGGTGGTGGTGGACCCCGACAGCGCCGCCTTCAGGGACGCCGAGAAGGTGCGCGCCGAATGGGTGATCCGCATCGACGGCAAGGTGCGCCTGCGCCCCGAGGGCACGCAGAATCCCGACCTCGCCACCGGCGCCGTGGAGGTCTACGCCGCCGAGCTGGAAGTGCTGGGCCCCTCGGCCGAGCTGCCCCTGCCCGTGTTCGGCGACGTGGAATATCCGGAAGAGACGCGCCTGCGCTACCGCTTCCTCGACCTGCGGCGGGAAAAGCTCCACCGCAACATCATGACGCGGGGCGCCATCATCGATGCCATGCGCGCGCGCATGAAGGGGCAGGGCTTCTTCGAGTTCCAGACCCCCATCCTCACCGCCTCCTCGCCGGAGGGCGCGCGCGACTTCCTGGTGCCGAGCCGCCTTCACCCCGGCAAGTTCTACGCGCTGCCGCAGGCGCCGCAGCAGTACAAGCAGCTGATCATGATGAGCGGCTTCGACCGCTACTTCCAGATCGCCCCCTGCTTCCGCGACGAGGACCCCCGCGCTGACCGCCTGCCCGGCGAGTTCTACCAGCTCGACCTGGAGATGAGCTTCGTCGAGCAGGAGGACATCTTCGCGGCGGTGGAGCCGGTGATCACCGGGGTGTTCGAGCAGTTCGCCGAAGGCAAGCCGGTGACGCAGAACTGGCCGCGCATTCCCTATGCGGAGGCCCTGCGCAAGTATGGCACCGACAAGCCGGACCTGCGCAACCCGCTGGTGATGCAGAACGTGTCGGACCATTTCCGCGGCTCGGGCTTCAAGGTGTTCGCCCGCATGCTGGAGGTGGAGAAGAACGAGGTGTGGGCCATCCCGGCCCCCGGCGGCGGCTCGCGCGCCTTCTGCGACCGCATGAACAGCTGGGCCCAGGGCGAGGGCCAGCCGGGGCTGGGCTACATCATGTGGCGGAGGAAAAGCGACGGCCTTTCGGATGTAGATTGGCAACTCCTAGATGCTGGAATCCAGAAGGCCGTGGCGAATGGCCAAACCGATCTAGCTGAGCAGCTGTACGCAAAGTATGCTGAGGCGATTGAAGGTGTCGGGCCGCTGGCCAACAACATCGGTCCCGAGCGCACCGAGGCGATCCGCGCCCAGCTCGATCTCAAGGCGGGCGATGCCGCCTTCTTCGTCGCCGGCGACCCGGACAAGTTCGTGAAGTTCGCCGGCCTTGCCCGCACCAAGGTGGGCGAGGAGCTGAACCTCATCGACAAGGACCGCTTCGAGCTGGCCTGGATCGTCGACTTCCCCATGTATGAGTGGAATGAGGACGACAAGAAGGTCGACTTCTCCCACAACCCCTTCTCCATGCCCCAGGGCGGCCTCGATGCGCTGAACGGGCAGGACCCGCTGACCATCAAGGCGTTCCAGTACGACATCGCCTGCAACGGCTACGAGATCGCCTCCGGCGGCATCCGCAACCATCGCCCCGAGGCCATGGTGAAGGCGTTCGAGATCGCCGGCTATGGCGCCGAGACGGTGGAGGAGCGCTTCGGCGGCATGTACCGCGCGTTCCAGTATGGCGCCCCGCCCCACGGCGGCATGGCGGCGGGCGTGGACCGCATCGTGATGCTGCTGTGCGGCGTGACCAATTTGCGCGAAATCTCGCTCTTCCCCATGAACCAGCAGGCCATCGACCTGCTCATGGGCGCCCCTGCCGAGGCCGCGCCCAAGCAGCTGCGCGAGCTTCACATCCGCTCGGCGCCGCAGGCGAAATAGGTATAGCCTTTCCTGCGGGAGCGCAGGACCGGGCGCGCGCGACGCATCGGCCGTTCCCGGGGAGGAATGCCGATGCGGTGCGTGCTTTCAGGTCGTGTGGTGCCTTGGCTTGTGGTTGCGGCCCTGCTGTCTCCGGTCGCGGCCGTGGCGGATGATGGGGCGGCGGCGCTGGCGCGCCAGGCGGTGAATCTGGCGGTCGCGCCCGGCATGGAAAGCCGGATCGACCGCATGATCGCCCAGGCGGTGGAGAAGCAGCCCGCCGAAAAGCAGGCCGAAGCCCGCGCCGATCTCCTGAAGACGTCCGCCGGCATCCGCGAGGACCTCATGGCCACCTTCGCGGCCTATTATGCGAAGGCCTTCACGCCTGCGGAACTGAAAGACCTCGTGGCCTTCTACCAGAGCCCGCTCGGGCTGAAGATGGTGCGGGTGGAGGAGCAGAAGCCGGCGGAGGTGAATGCCGCCATCCAGCAGCAGATCATGAAGCTGGTGGTGCTGCTCAACACGCCGCCAGGTGGGAAATGAGCCGCCCGTCCTCCCCGCTCCGCAGGTGATGGGCGCCTCCCTCTCCCGCTTGCGGGGGAGAGGGCCGCGCAGCGGTCTGTTCCCCGCCCGAGGCCGGAAACATCCGGCCTCGCTGCGGGAGAGGGCTTTAAGGCCCGTGTCTGGAGTGCGCAGCCAGCCGCCTCAGGGCGCCGTCGCCGTCGCGGAGAAGGTGAACGCCTCCAGCACCACCGAGGGGTCGTCCGAACCCGCGAGCGCCAGCAGCGGCACCCGGCCCTTGGGGGTCGCCGTCACCGTCAGGGTGCCGGGCTTGCGCAGGAAGGCCACCACCGCCGCGCCCACCACCGCCGCGTCCGGCGAGACGGCCTCAAGTTCGGCGGCGAAGTCTTCCGCCAGCGCCACCACCTCGTTGCGATACTCGTCCTCGCTCACGCCGGAGGCTGCGGCCATCTGGGCGAACATGAGCTTGGCGAGGCCGAGATCCGTCAGCGTCACCTTCACCGGCCCCGCCGCCACCGCGGGCAGGGCGGAGACGAAGCCGGCGGCGTCGGTGAAGGCGGCATCGGGCACGTCCGCCAGCGTGCTCTCCAGGTTCACGCGGAAGGCGTCCTTCACCTCGGTGGTCACCGGGGCGATGGTGAGGGTGCGGTCGTTGATGTCGTAGGCCGCCTTCAGTCCCATGGAGATGGTGGCCCGGTTGATGCCGGCCCCCACCAGATAGGTGAAGGGCTCGCCGTCGTCGGCATGGATGGGGCCGGACACGTCGGCGAGGGTGAAGTCCAGGTAGGAGGGCAGGGCCCCCAGCGAGCCGCCCCAGGACAGGGCGAAGGTGCCGATCTTCACCGGCTCGCTGCTTTGCGGTCCCTCGCCATAGGGCACTTCGAGGCCCTTCATCTCCACGCCGGAAAAGACCTTGAACAGCACCAGCGCCGACAAGGGCGAGGGCGCGTCCGCCTCGGCGGCGAGCCGGGTCAGCTGGTTGAAATCGAGCTGGCGCACGGCGAACCGGGCCATCTTCGCCGCGCCGCCGCCGGGGGTGACGCCCTCCACGCCTTCGAGGGTGGCGCCGTCCAGCACCCCGTTGGCGAGGCCCTCCAGCCGCACGGTGGCGACCTTGCCCTTCGCGCCCTGCTGCTCGCTGGTGGCGTTGGTGACGGCGTAAGTGGTGAAGGCGAGCCCGCCGACGAGATCGCGCGTCACCTCGATGAAGCGCCGGCTCTCCTCCGGTGACAGGTCGGGGGCCTTGCGACCCAGGGCGTCGAAGGTGGCGATGCGCTGGGCGTCGAAGGACGCGGGCCGGATGGCCATGTTCTCCAGCAGAATGGACTGGGCGCCTTGGGTCAGGCCGTTCTCCTGCGTCATCTTGTAGGGGCCGGTCACCACCTTGCCGACGATGCGGCCGTAGGTCTCCGCCGCCTTGCCGGAGGGGCCGCCGGGCTGGGTCATGAGCAGGAACGGGGCGGTATCGATCTGCGCCGCCACGTAGCCGTCGATCTGCGCCGTGGCCCGGCTGGGCGCGGTCTTGTCCGGCGCGGCATTCTTCGCGCCGCCGCCGATCTGGGCCGCGGGCAGGGAGGGCAACGGGAAGGAGAAGGTGATGGTGTCCACCACCATGCTGCGGATGAGCCCGGCATTCACGCCTTCGGCGGCAAGGTTGCGGTAGGTAAACTCGGTGGGTGCGGCGTCCGCCGGCGCGATGCGACCGCGGGCCTCGGGAATGGTCACCTTGGCGGCGGTGGTGGCCGCGAGCTGGCGCAGCGCCACCCGCAGCGCGCCGAAGGGGCCATTGCCCTCGCCGGCGGCGACCAGCGACAGGGGGCCGTTGTAGCGGTCGATCATCACCTGGGGCAGGGTGTAGGTGATGGTGCCGCCGGCGGCGGCTTCGCCGGTCAGGGCGATCTCCACGCCGTCGAGGTCGAGGGCGTCCACCGCCACGCGGCGGTCGTTGGGCCGCTCGCCGCCGCGGGCGGAGAGGCGGTCCACCTTCACCCGTGCCGCCCCGTCCGGGGAGACGATGGAAATGCCGGTGACGGTGATGCCCATCTCCTTGGGATCAAAGGCGGCGTCAGTGAAAGAGGCTTTCGCCCCGGTGTCCCTGATGCCGGCGAACACGGCGTCCACCTCCGCGCGGACCTTGGTGCGCGACCATGCGAGGAAGCCGTACCAGCCGGCGACACAGAGCACGGCCACAAGGCCGATCGCGCCGGCGATCCGAAGGCCGAATTTTCTGCTCATGTTCCGTCCTTTCCTCCGCCGTCCGGCCGAGTCGTGTCACGCACGTGCAACATACCTCAATTTTCGTTCCGGCCCGTGACATGGGAGAGCGTGGCGGCTAGGTTGCAGCCCGTTTTGCCGAGCCGGCGGGCTCGAGGAGGGGGAGGGGATATGGCGTCCAACATTTCCGAGGATCTGCGTTCCGGGGCGCTCGTCTATCATCGCCTGCCGAAGCCGGGTAAGCTGGAGATCCAGGCCACCAAGCCCCTCGGCAACCAGCGCGATCTCGCGCTCGCCTATTCCCCCGGCGTTGCCGCCGCCTGCGAAGCCATCGCCGCCGATCCGCTCCAGGCAGCGGAACTGACCATCCGTGCCAATCTCGTCGCCGTGGTGTCCAACGGCACCGCCGTGCTCGGCCTCGGCGACATCGGCCCGCTCGCCGGCAAGCCGGTGATGGAGGGCAAGGCCGTCCTGTTCAAGAAGTTCTCCGGCATCGACGTGTTCGACATCGAAATCGACGCCAAGACCGTCGAGCGCATGGTCGACGTCATCAGCGCGCTGGAGCCGACCTTCGGCGGCATCAACCTGGAAGACATCAAGGCCCCCGAGTGCTTCGAGGTGGAAGCCCAGCTGCGCGAGCGCATGAAGATTCCGGTCTTCCACGACGACCAGCACGGCACGGCCATCATCGTCGGCGCAGCGGTGCGCAACGCCATGGAAGTGGGCAACCGCAAGATCGAGGAGCTGAAGATCGTCGCCTCGGGCGCCGGTGCGGCCGCCCTCGCCTCGCTCAACCTGCTCCTGACGCTGGGCGCCAAGAAGGAGAACATCTGGGTCTGCGACATCGAGGGCGTGGTCTATGACGGCCGCAACACTCTCATGGATCCCTACAAGGAGAAGTTCGCCCAGAAGACCGACAAGCGGACCCTGGACGAGGTGATCGAGGGCGCGCACATCTTCCTCGGCCTCTCCGCCGGCGGCGTGCTGAAGCCGGAGATGGTGAAGAAGATGGCGGACCACCCGCTCATCCTCGCCCTGGCCAACCCCACCCCGGAAATCATGCCCGAGCTTGCCCGCGAGGCGCGCCCCGACGCCATGATCTGCACCGGCCGCTCGGACTTCCCCAACCAGGTCAACAACGTCCTGTGCTTCCCCTACATCTTCCGCGGGGCGCTGGACGTGGGGGCGACCGACATCAACGCCGAGATGAAGATGGCCGCGGTGGAGGCCATCGCGGCGCTCGCCCGCGAGACCCCGTCCGACGTGGTGGCCCGCGCCTATGGCGGCGAGACCCGCTCGTTCGGCGCCGATTCGCTCATTCCCTCGCCGTTCGATCCGCGCCTCATCCTGCGCATCGCGCCGGCGGTGGCGAAGGCGGCCATGGACACCGGCATCGCCACCCGGCCCATCGCCGACATGGATGCCTATATCGAGCGGCTGGACCATTTCGTGTTCCGCTCCGGCTTCATCATGCGGCCGCTGTTCGCCCAGGCGAAGCGCAGCATGAAGCGGGTGGTCTATGCCGAGGGCGAGGACGAGCGGGTGCTGCGCGCCGTCCAGGCGGTGGTGGAGGAGGGCATCGCCCGCGCCACGCTGGTGGCCCGCCCCACCGTGCTCGAGGCGCGGCTCAAGCGCTTCGGCCTCTCGATCCGGCCGGGGCAGGATTTCGACCTCATCAACCCGGAAGACGATCCGCGCTACCGCGACTATGTGCGGGACTATGTGGAGGTGGCCGGCCGCCGCGGCGTGACGCCGGATGCCGCCCGCACCCTGGTGCGCACCCATCCCACCGTGATCGCCGCCCTCATGGTGCGTCGCGGCGAGGCGGACGCCATGCTGTGCGGCATCGAGGGCCGCTTCACCCGCCACCTGCGCCAGGTGCGCGACATCATCGGCCTCGCGCCGGGGGTGAAGGAACTGGCGGCCCTGTCGCTGCTCATCACCCCCAGGGGCAACTTCTTCATCTGCGACACCCAGATCCAGACCGAACCCACCGCCGCCGACCTTGCCGAAATGACGGTGCTGGCCGCCGCCCACGTCCGCCGCTTCGGCCTTCAGCCGCGGGTGGCGCTGCTCTCGCACTCCAACTTCGGCAGCCACGAGACGCTCTCGGCCAAGAGGGTGCGGGCGGCGCTTTCCATCGTGCGCGACCGTGAGCCCGGCCTTCAGGTGGACGGCGAGATGCAGGCGGATGCGGCCCTGGTGGAGGACATCCGCCGCCACAGCTTCCCGCATTCGAGCCTGCAGGGCATGGCCAATGTGCTGGTGATGCCCGATCTCGACGCCGCCGACATCGCCTTCAACATGCTGAAGGTGCTGGGTGATGCGCTGCCGGTGGGACCGATCCTGATGGGCACGGCGAAGCCCGCGCACATCCTCGGTCCGTCCATCACCGCCCGCGGCATCGTCAACATGACGGCGGTCGCGGTGGCCGAGGCGCAGACCGTAGAGTGAGCGACGGCCCGTTGTGACCCTCTGACGTCTCGCCCTCCCCAGCTCCGGAGCCGGATGTTTCCGGCTCCGGTTTCCGGGCGGCTGCACGTGGCACCTCGCGTGGCAGCGCCCCCTCGGCAACAGCCGAAGTGCATCCGGCTCAGGTCAGGGGCAGCACCATGAGTTCGGCTGCGATCGGGCGGGCCTTCAGCCGCTCATACCAGGCCAACAGGTGCGGGAAATCGGGGCGGTCCAGCGCCACGCCGTCCAGCGGCAGGTTGAACCAGCGGTGGCAGGCGCTGGCGAGCGGAATATCGGCCATGGTAAAGCGCTCGTCCACGAGATAGGTGCGCGTCGCCAGCGTGCCGTCCGCCACAGCCAGCGCGTCCTTCAACTCGCCGAAGGCGCGGGTGATGACGGTCATGTCGCGGGCCTCCGGCCTGGTGCGCACTAGGCCGCGGAACACCGGCGAGAGCACGGGCGCCACCGCGCTCAGCTGGAAGTCCATCCAGCGCTCGGCATCGGCGCGCAGGCGCAGGTCTTCCGGCATCAGCGTGCCCAGGCCGTGGCCGGCGCAGAGATAGCGCACGATGGCGTTGGACTCCCACAGCACGAAGCCGTCGTCCTCGATCACCGGAACCCGGCCGTAGGGGTTGAGGGCGCGGAAGGCGGGCGTGTCCACGAGGCCGAAGACGCCGCCCGCGTCCATGCGCTCGAACGGGATCGACAGCTCCCGCGCGCACCACACCACCTTTTCCACGTTCACCGAATTCAGCCGGCCCCAGATCTTCAGCATCCCAGTCTCCTTTTCCCGAATGGCTTCGGGGGTGGTGGCCCCGCCCCGCCTCATGCCGGCGGTCCCCGTCCCTGGCCGGAGCCGGGAGAGCTTCGCCGGGACCGCGTGGGTTCTCTGCCCATGGCCGATGAATGCGGCTCCCCAGCCCTGGCCATGCCCTCGCTCCGGGGCAGGCCCGGTGGCGGGTTGGACCGAGCCCGAGCGGTGACGGAAGCTTCCGCCGGAAGGGTATATCAGCGCTCCGTGAAGGAGCGGGAGAGGGCATCGGTGAGGGGCCGCACCAGATAGCTCAGAACGGAGCGTTCGCCCACATAGAAGGCGACTTCCGCGTTCATGCCGGGCACGAGGCGCTGCTTGAGCTGCGGCGGGATGTCGGTTTCGGCGACCGCCACCCGCGCGAGGAAATAGGGCTGGTGGGTGGTTTCGTCCACCAGCCGGTCGCGGGAGACGGACTTCAGCTTGCCCATGACCATGGGCGTGGTGCGGTCGTGGAAGGCGGGGAAGCGTACCTCCACCGCGTCGCCCTTCTTCAGGCGGTCGATGTCCTGCACCGGCACCTGGGCATCCACCACCAGGGGCTCGTCCAGGGGCACGATCTCCAGCAGGGTGTCGCCCGGCCGCGCCACCGCGCCAACCGTGTAGGCGCGGGCATTGATGTTCTGCACCATGCCGCCGCGGGGCGCGCGGATGTCGATGCGCCCCAGCACGTTGCGTGTCACCCGCACCTTCTCGTTCAGCTCGGCGATCTTCTGGCGGGCCTCCAGCAATTGCTTGCCGATGTCCTCGGCCCGCTGCTGGCGCAGCTGGGAGACCTGCATGGTGAGTTCGCCGATGGCGCCGCGCACCTTCGCGGTGTCGGCGGTGTTGCGTCCGACCATGCCTTCGAGCCGTGCCTTCTCCCGCTCGATCTGCGAGACGCGGGACTTGTTCACCAGCCGCTTCTGCTCCAGCTGGCGCAGGGAATCCAGCTCGTCGTCGATGAACACCAGCTGCTGCTCGGCGGAAAGCCGCTCCTGGGTGAGGCCCTCGATCTCGTGGCCGGACTGCTCGGCGCGGCTTTCCAGGATGCCGGTCTGGCTCTTGAAGGCGGCGCGCCGGTCGCGGAACTGGGTGAGCTGGTCGGCCATGGCGTCGCGCACCATGGGCAGGCCGGCGTTGGCGAGGAGGTCGTCGGGAAAGGTGATCTCCTCCCGCTCGTCCCGCTCGGCCACCAGCCGCGCCTCCAGCGCGAGGGCGGCGCGCAGCTGGGCCAGGGCGGTGTCGTCGCTGGCCTTGGACTGGGTCGGGTCGAGGCGGAACAGCACCTGGTCCTTCACCACCTCCTCGCCTTCCCTGACGAGGATTTCGGTGACAATGCCGCCTTCCAGGTGCTGCACCACCTGTCGCTTGCTTTCCACCGCCACCACGCCGGGGGCGATGACGGCACTGTCCACCCGCGCCAGCGCCGCCCAGCCGCTGACGCCAAGGAAGGTGAAGGCGATGACGGCGTAGCCGATGCGCGCCATGGCGTGATAGTTGCTCGACGGCGGCGGGGGCGCGCCCGGGGGGCTGTCG
>NZ_JAIVFO010000128.1 GCF_029991245.1 Xanthobacter autotrophicus | reverse complement strand
CGGGCGGGCGGCGGCCGAAGCTCACCATGCCGGCGAAGGTGAGGGCGCCCTCGCCCTTGAGGAACAGCGCGAAGGTGGCCGCGTCCGGGACGGCGGCCAGCGTCTCGACGAAGGCATGGGCGTCGGACGGCTTGTAGGGGAAGGGCAGGTTCGCGGTCATTTCCGCGATCTTGCGGTTGTTGGCAAGCTCCGCGACGGCGGCAACGTCCTCGAGGCGCGGCGCGCGGAGCACGAGCCGGTCGGTTTCGAGGACGGGGATACAGTTCTCCGCGAGCGGCGCTCCGGACGGCGTCTCACACAGGGTCATGGCAAGCTCCTCAAGGCCAGACAAACGAAAACCGGGGAGAGGTGTCCCGTCTCCCCGGTTCGTGTCTGAGCTTGAGGTTCGGCCTGCTCAGGCGCCCACCGGGTCGACGTGACCGGCGGGACCCTGCATTTCAGGTCTCGCCGTTTATTCAGCCGCCTCGGCGGCGACGGGAAGCACCGATACGAAGGTGCGGTCGTTGGCTTTGGTCTGGAAGGTGACTTTGCCTTCCACCAGGGCGAAGAGGGTATGGTCCTTGCCCATGCCCACGTTCGTGCCGGGATGCCACTTGGTGCCGCGCTGGCGCACGATGATGTTGCCCGGGATGACGTCCTGGCCGCCGAAGCGCTTCACGCCAAGACGGCGACCATCGGAATCACGACCGTTGCGAGACGAGCCGCCTGCCTTTTTATGAGCCATTGTTGCTCTCCTCGTTCGCTATCAGGCGTCGGCAGCGGCTTCAGGAGCCGGCGCGCGCTGGAATTTGGGTTCAGCCTTGACGGTCTCGCCGAGGCCCGAAATCTCGGTGATGCGCACCACGGTGAGGTCGGCGCGGAAGCCCCGCTTGCGGCGCGAATTCTGCCGGCGGCGCTTCTTGAAGGCGATCACCTTGTCGCCGCGGGTCTGCTCGACCACTTCGCCGGTGACGCTGGCGCCATCCACGTGGGGCGCGCCGATGGCGATGGTGGCACCGCCCAGCATCAGCACCGGGAAGGTGAAGATGGAGCCCACCTCGGCGTCGAGGTGGTCGATGGTAATTTCGTCGGCGGCGGCAACGCGATACTGCTTGCCGTTTGCCTTGATGACCGCGAACATCTTGTCTCGCTTTCGTGTTCCGCCGAGCCTCGAAGGGCTGGCTTCTTCCGGTCGGGAATGGGAATGCGGGCACGAGGGCCCACGCGAAGTGGGTCCGATACACTATCGGTGCCTTGAAAGTCAATGAGCCGGCGACCATCCAAGCCGCTCGCCAAGCTGCTCGCGCTCGTTACGGACCTTAGCACAAGGCACCGGCGTGGCGGGCCTCGGGGTGGGCGCAAACGCTTGCCGATCCGGCGTGCCGGGGCAGCGGGCGCCCGCCCGTTTCGGCGGCAGGATCGGCGCTGCGAAAATCACCAAAATGCCCCTTGCATGGGCGGGACGAATCCCCTAAATCCGCTTTGCCCAAATTCGCACGTGCCTGTGGTCGCGTGTCGGTCGGTAGGATCTCCGGACAAGAGGCCGGAAAGCTGCCAGGACGACCGATAGCCGGAGGGAACCGGCCCACCCCGCTCCTCATGCGGGGGACGTGACTTGAAGCAACGACGTAAGGGCTTTTTTGGTCTCGGTCGCCCCTCCAAAGGGCGGCGTTACTGAAGAGGCACTACATCTTGCCGGCCGTGCGGAGCGGGATTCCCTCTCCAATCGTGCGCAGTTGTCTCGTCCTCGCCTGGCGTGTCGCCCGGCGGGCGGTCCGGCTGCCGTTCGGTCCGATGATGCGGCCGGGATAGAGCCCCGGCGAAGCGGGTACGGCCCGCAGACGACCCGGCGTGTCCACAGCGCCGGGCGGCTGCCTGCGCGTGCCCCGGCCGAATCCAGTGCGGGTTCGTCCGTCCTGTCGTCGCGCGGTTCCCCGCGCTTCACGAGGCTTCAGGTCACTGGGAGGACACCATGACCGATCGCATCCGCGAATTCCTGCGTACCCGACGAGAGGATGGCCCCTGCGTGGTGGTGGACCTCGACGTGGTCCGCACCAATTACCAGGCCTTCGCCCGCGCGCTGCCGGACACCCGCGTGTTCTATGCCGTGAAGGCCAATCCCGACGCCGCCATTCTTCAGGCGCTCGAAGAAATGGGCTCGTGCTTCGATTGCGCCTCCGTCGGCGAAATCGAGATGGTGCTGGCCACCGGCGCCGGCGCCGACCGCATCTCCTTCGGCAACACCATCAAGAAGGAGCGTGACATCGAGCGCGCCTTCCGCCTGGGCGTGCGCCTGTTCGCCGTGGACTCTTACGAAGAGGCGGAGAAGATCGCCCGCGTGGCGCCACGCGCCAACGTGTTCTGCCGCATCCTGTGCGACGGCGCCGGCGCCGAATGGCCCCTGTCGCGCAAGTTCGGCTGCGAGCCTGAGATGGCCGCGGACGTGCTGGAGCACGCCCATCGCCTGGGCCTTGCCGCCTATGGCGTGTCCTTCCATGTGGGCTCGCAGCAGAAGAACGTGAACGCCTGGGACGGCGCGCTCGCCTCGGCGGCGCAGATTTTCCGCGCCTGCGCGGAGCGGGGCATCTCGCTCTCCATGGTCAATCTGGGCGGCGGCTTCCCCACCCGCTACCTGCAGGACGTGCCCGGCGCGCAGTCGTATGGCGAGGCGATCTTCTCCTCCCTGCGCAAGCACTTTGGCAACCAGATCCCGGAAACCATCATGGAGCCGGGCCGCGGCATGGTGGGCAATGCCGGCCTCATCGAGGCCGAGGTGGTGCTCATCTCGAAGAAGTCCGAGGCCGACGCCATGCGCTGGGTGTACCTCGACATCGGCAAGTTCGGCGGTCTCGCCGAGACCATGGACGAGGCCATCCGCTATCCGCTGCGCACCCCGCGCGACGGCGACGACACCGCCCCGTGCGTGCTCGCCGGCCCGACCTGCGATTCGGCCGACGTGCTCTACGAGAAGACCCCGGTGGAGCTGCCGCTGTCGCTCTCCATCGGCGACAAGGTGATCATCGAGGCCTGCGGCGCCTACACCACCACCTATTCGGCGGTGGCGTTCAATGGCTTCCCGCCGCTGAAATCCTACGTGATCTGAGCACCTGGTCAGAGGCTTGTCTCAGGGCCTGCGATCGAAAGGGGACACAACGCGTTGAGGGGCCGGACCCGAGAGGTCCGGTCTTTGGCGCCTCCTGACCCCCGCACGATCCCCATCGCGCGCCGGACCCGATGGTTCGCGCCGGTGGCAATGAGGAGGGGGATTCCCCTCGTCTTCCGCACCGTTCCGAAAGGCTGATGGTCCCGAGCAGGGATTGGCCGACCGCGCATCCCGCGCGGCGGGACGGATGTCTTCGCCTCTCACGTTGTGGCACCGGAGCTGCTGATGACTGAGATCGTGCTGGAAACCGTGGAAGATGTGGCCCCGCGCGAGGCCCTGCTGGACCTGTGCCTGGGCGCCGAACGCTTTTCCAAGTCGTCCGAGCGCCTGCGTGAAGGCCGCATGCCGGCGCAGGACCTTGCCTTTGTCGCCCGGGGGCCGGACGGCCGCCTGGCCGGCACGGTGCGGCTGTGGAACGTCACCGCCGGGCCGGGTCGGCCGGCGCTGCTGCTCGGCCCGCTGGCGGTGCACCCGTGGTTCCAGGCCCATGGCCTTGGCGCCACCCTCATGCGCACGGCGCTGGATGCGGCGCGGGCGAAGGGGCACGGCGCGGTGATCCTGGTGGGCGATGCCGCCTATTACGAGCGCTTCGGCTTCAGCGCGCACAAGACCGGCGCGCTCTGGATGCCCGGCCCCTACGCCCGCGACCGCCTGCTGGCGGTGGAACTCGAGGCCGGCACCCTCGATGGCGCGCGCGGCCTCATCAGCCCCACGGGCGCGCCTGTCGCCCAGCCCTCGCTGGCCGAGCTTCTCGCCGGGGCGATGCGCCGGTCGGCTTAGAGCCAAGCCCGCGCGGCGCCTGAGCGTGGGAACAAGTCCAAGCCCGCGCGGCGCCTGAGCGGAGACACCTCAAGATCCCGTGCGGCGCGCGGGTGTCCGCAAAGCAAAAAGGGGATGGGCCGGAGCCCATCCCCTTTCCGGGGGCCGGACGGCGACCCGCCCGGCCTTCCCCCGCACGCGATACCAAAGCCCCGGTCTTCGACCGGCGCGCGGGCAAGGCCGTTCAGGTGCCCGCGCCCGCAGGTCTCGCCCGTCTCCAGGTCGCGCCCGTCTCACTCGGCGGCGACGGGGCCTTCGGGCATCTTCTGCTGCTGCGCCGTCTCCGCCGCCTTCTGGCGGGTTTCGTGCTCCAGCGCGGCGCGCACGCCCGCCCCGTATTCCGGGTGGACCTGCGTAAACAGCGCGATCTGCCGATCCGCGATCTCCTGCGGAATGCCGTACATGCCCGCGGCGAGGTTGGAGAACAGGCGCGCCCGCTGGCCGGCGTCGAACAGCTCGAACAGCGCCCGCGGTTGGGAGAAGTCGTCATTGCCGATGCGGTGGTTGTAGCGCTCGGCATCCCCCGAGATCTTCAGCGGCGGCTCGGCGTATTTGGCGTCCTCCTTCGCGCCACCGAAGGAGTTGGGCTCGTAAAAGGCGTCGGTGCTGCCCGTCAGCGGCGGGAAGAACCGCATGGCGCCGTCCTTGTGATAATGGTGGACGGGGCACTTGGCGGCGTTCACCGGCAGCTGCTCGTAATGGGTGCCGATGCGGTGGCGATGGGCATCCGCATAGGAGAAGATGCGGGCCTGCAGCATCTTGTCCGGCGAGAACGAGATGCCGGGCACGATGTTGGACGGCGAGAAGGCCGCCTGCTCGATCTCCGCGAAATAATTCTCCGGATTGCGGTTCAGCTCCATCACGCCGATGTCGATGGGCGGATACTCGCCGTGGGGCCAAACCTTGGTGAGGTCGAACGGATTGTAGGAGGTCTTCTCCGCATCCAGCTCCGGCATGATCTGGACCTGCACCTTCCACTTGGGGAAGTCGCCCTTCTCGATGGAGCTGAACAGGTCTTCCTGCGTGGATTCGCGGGTGCGGCCGACCACTTCGGTGGCCTCCGCATTGGTCCAGTGCTTGTGGCCCTGCAGGGTCTTGAAGTGGAACTTCACCCAGAACCGCTCGCCCGCCGTGTTGATCAAGGAATAGGTGTGGGAGCCGTAGCCGTTCATGTTCCGCACGCCCACGGGCAGGCCGCGGTCGGAGAACAGGATGGTGACCTGGTGCAGGCTCTCCGGCGACAGGGACCAGAAGTCCCACATGGCGGTGGGCGAGCGCAGGTTGGTCTTGGGGTGGCGCTTCTGGGTGTGGATGAAGTCCGGGAACTTGTAGGGGTCGCGCACGAAGAACACCGGGGTATTGTTGCCCACCAGGTCCCAATTGCCCTCCGGCGTGTAGAACTTGAGGGCGAAGCCGCGCACGTCGCGCTCGGCATCCGCCGCGCCCAGCTCGCCGGCCACGGTGGAGAAGCGGGCGATCATGGGGGTCTGCGCGCCCGGCTGGAGCGCCGTCGCCTTGGTGTATTTGGAAATGTCGCCGGTGATGGTGAGGGTGCCGTGGGCGCCCCAGCCCTTGGCATGCACCACCCGCTCGGGGATGCGCTCGCGGTTCTGGTGCGCCAGCTTCTCCAGCAGCTGGTAGTCCTGCATCAGCACCGGGCCGCGCTCGCCGGCGGTCAGCGAATTCTGGTTGTCGGCGATGGGGTTGCCGGCCGTGGTGGTGAGTGTGGGTCGCGTCATGAATGGGCTCCCTGGAAAGGCCCGGAGGGCGAAAATCACTCGCGCAGAATGGGCGTCTCCCGGACTGACTACAAATCAGATTGCGTTCAAGAATCGATCAGATAATCTGATCATATGCTCTCTATCCGTCAGCTACGCTATTTCGAGGCCCTCGCCCGCCATCGCCATTTCGGCCGGGCGGCGGAGGATTGCGCGGTGACCCAGCCGGCCCTGTCCATGCAGATCCGCGAGATGGAGGAGGCGGCCGGCCGGGCGCGGGGCGTGCTCGCGGCGCTGGCCGACATGGAGCGCACCATCCGCGAAAGCGGCCGGCTGCTGGAGGGGCGCTTGCGCCTCGGGGTCATCGCCTCCATCGCGCCCTATCTGCTGCCGCGCCTGTTGCCGGAGATGGCGCGCCGCCATCCGGGGCTGGAAATCGCGCTGCGGGAGAGCCAGACCGAGCATCTGGTGACGGACCTCGTCCAGGGCGACCTCGACCTCGTCATCCTGAGCCTGCCGGTGGAGCATCCCGCGCTCGAAGCCATGGCCCTGTTCGAGGACCGGTTCGTCCTCGCGGTGCCGGAGGCGTCACCGGACTTCCAGGGCCCGAAGGCTTCCGCCGACAGCATCCTCGCCGCCGACCTGCTGCTGCTGGAGGATGGCCACTGCCTGCGCGACCAGGCGCTCAACGTCTGCCGCAAGGTGGATGCGCGCCAGCTGCGCCGCTTCGGCGCCTCCAGCCTCGCGACGCTGGCGCAGCTGGTGGCGAACGGGCAGGGCATCACCTTGCTGCCGGACATGTTCGTGCGCGCGGAGGGCGGCCGCATGGCGGGCGTGCGCCTGCTGCCGTTTCCCGATCCCGTGCCCGCGCGCACCATCGGCCTGGTCTGGCGCCGCACCCTGCCGCATCGGGAGGACGTGGCGGCGGTGGCGGACATGGTGAAGGCCTGCCGGCCGGGAGCGTGAGTTGAGGGCGTGGATCGGGGACGCCAACCGGGCGCGCGAACCCTGGGGTCGCATGGCCCCGTTGCGCGCGCTGCCTTGCTTTGCCCCGCATTCAAAGCTAAGCCCCGCGCGAGAGACGAGGACCTCATGGCTCAGGACGGACTTTCCTACCGCGACGCGGGCGTGGACATCGACGCGGGCAACCGCCTGGTCGATCTCATCAAGCCGCTGGTGAAGGCCACGGCGCGCCCCGGCGCCGACGCGGATATCGGCGGATTCGGCGGGGTGTTCGACCTGAAGGCGGCCGGCTTTGCCGACCCGCTGCTCATCGCCACCACCGATGGGGTGGGTACCAAGCTGAAGATCGCCATCGATACCGGCGTGCACGACACCATCGGTATCGACCTTGTGGCCATGTGCGTGAACGACCTGGTGGTGCAGGGCGCCGAGCCCCTGCTGTTCCTCGACTATTTCGCCACCGGCCGGCTGGCGCCGGAGGTGGGCGCCCATATCGTCGCCGGCATCGCCCGCGCCTGCAAGGACGCCGGCTGCGCCCTCATCGGCGGCGAGACCGCCGAGATGCCGGGCATGTACAAGGACGGCGACTACGACCTCGCCGGCTTCTCCCTTGGCGCCGTCGAGCGGGGCGACCTGCTGCCCCGCAAGGACGTGGCGCCGGGCGACGTGATCCTGGGCCTTGCCTCCGCCGGGGTGCATTCCAACGGCTATTCGCTGGTGCGCCGCATCGTCGAGCGCTCGGGCCTCGCCTGGTCCGATCCGGCGCCGTTCCAGCCCGACCACGCGCTGGGCGCGGCCCTGCTCACCCCCACCCGGCTCTATGTGAAGAGCGTGCTGTCGGTGATCCGCTCCACCGGCTCGGTGAAGGCGCTGGCCCACATCACCGGCGGCGGCATCACCGAGAATTTGCCGCGGGTGCTGCCCCAGGGCACGCTGGCCCGCATCGACCTCACCAACCTCATGGTGCCGCCGGTGTTCCGCTGGCTTGCCACCGTGGGCGCCGTGGCGCCGGAGGAGATGCTGCGCGCCTTCAACTGCGGTGTCGGCATGGCCGTGGTGGTGCCGGCGGAGGAGGAGGAGGCCGTGGCCGACGCCTTTGCCGATGCCGGCGAGTGCGTCATCCGCCTCGGCGTCATCGAGCCCGGCGAGGGCGCCCCCCATGTCGCCTATGAGGGGTCCACCCATTTCGGATTCGCGTCGTGAGCGCAGGGTCGAGCGAGGCGCCGCGGCGCACCGCCGTCCTCATTTCGGGCCGGGGCTCCAACATGGCGGCCCTGGTGCGCGCGGCCGAGCAGGAGGATTTTCCGGCCGAGATCGCCCTGGTGCTCTCCAACCGCGCCGATGCGGCCGGGCTGGATTTCGCCAAGGACCACGGCATCCCCACCCTGGTGCTCTCCCACAAGGGCTATTCCGACCGTCTCGCCTTCGACGCGGCGCTGGACGCGCACCTGAAGGCGGAGGGCATCGAGATCGTCTGCCTCGCCGGCTTCATGCGCCTGCTCACCCCCTGGCTGGTGGAGCGCTGGCGCAACCGCATGATCAACGTGCACCCCTCGCTGCTGCCGAGCTTCAAGGGCCTCCACACCCACGAGCGGGCGCTGGAGGCGGGGGTGCGGGTGCATGGCTGCACCGTGCATTTCGTGCGCGCGGAGATGGACGAGGGGCCGATCATCCTGCAGGCCGTGGTGCCCATCGAGCCCGACGACACGCCGGACGGGCTCGCCGACCGGGTGCTGACGCAGGAACACATCATCTATCCCAAGGGCCTGGAACTGCTCGCCGCCGGCCGGCTGAGCGTGGCCGACGAGCGGGTGGCGATCGCGGGCGTCAAGGGCGGGCTTGCCCCGATGATCGTGCCGGCGGTGTGAGGCGTGGGGCGGCCCTGACCTGCTTGCGCTTGCCCGCCTTCGTCGCCCCCCGGCTTGACCGGAAGGCTCCGGCCTCGACAGCGCGCATCGCTCCTGGTCGCGGATGGGTGCTCCGGTCACGCCGGAGCACGACGGTGAGTGGCAGCCGGGGGTGAGTGGCAGCCGGGCCGTCCATCCCGGCGCTCCCGCCGTCCTCAAACCTTCTCCAGCCGCACCCGGTTGTCGTGGAACGCCGCGCCGCCCACCGGGGCCACCGGGTCGGCGCCCGTCAGCGTGTTGATGCCGCGGCCCTCGCGGTGGGCCTGTGCCGGCTGAATCTGCTCCGAGACCACCACGCCCCGCAGCACGCCGTCGAACAGGCGCGCCTTCAGCACCACCCGCCCGCGCGGATTTTCCACCGCCACGAGGTCCCCCTCGGTCACCTTCAGCGCCGCCGCATCCTCCGGATGGATCAGCAGGGAGGGCTCGCCCTCCCGCGCCACGGAGGTGGGGGTCTCGGTGAAGGAGGAATTGAGAAAGTTGCGCGCCGGCGCGGTCACGAGGCGGAACGGGTGCTCGGGGGTTGCCTCCTCGATCACCGCCCAGTGGTCGGGCAAAGACGGCATGTCCGCCACCGGGCCGAACTTGGCCGGGGCCGGAAAGCCGAGGTTGGCCCAGTCCACGGCGAAGTGGAAGCGCTTGTCGCGATGGCCGAAGCCATTGAGGAAATGCGCGTCCTCGAAGCTTTGCGCCACCTCGATGAAGCGCGCCGTCTCCAGTTCCGCGATGGGCGCGCGGCCGCTCTCGCGCAGGGTCCAGTCGATGAGGTCGCGCGGGCTCATGGCGAAGCCGGGGTGCTCGGCCCCCAGGCGCCGGGCCAGCGCGGCGACCACCTCATGGTTGGAGCGGCATTCGCCCGGCGGCTCCACCAGCTTCGGCCCGAGCTGGATGTGGGGGTGCCCGCCGGCCTGGTAGAGGTCGTCATGCTCGGTGAACATGGTGGCGGGCAGCACGATGTCCGCGAGGCGCGCCGTATCGGTCATGAACTGCTCGTGCACGGCCACGAACAGGTCCTGGCGCAGGAAGCCCGCCCGCACCTTCTCCTGCTCCGGGGCGATGGCCACCGGATTGGTGTTCTGGATGAACAGGGCCTTCACCGGGCCGCCGCCGGCCAGCGCGTCCTCTTCCCCCATCAGGATGGGGCCGATGCGGGACTGGTCGAGCTGACGGGTCCGGGGATCGAGGCGGTCGAGGCCCTCGATCATCTTCTTGCGCCAGCCATAGGTGCCCGACAGCGAATGCAGCGCCCCGCCGCCCTCATGCTGCCAAGAGCCCGCCACCACCGGGATGGAAGCCACCGCGTGCATGTTCACCGCCCCGTTGCGGGAGCGGGAGAAGCCGTAGCCGATGCGGAAATAGGCGGGCGGCGTGGTGCCGACGAGGCGCGCATAGGCCTCGATCTCGTCCGCCGAGAGCCCGCAGATGGCGGCGGCCCACTCCGGCGTGCGGGTCGCAAGGTGGGCTTCCAGCGCCTCGGTGTCGCGCGCGTATCGATGGAGATAGGCGCGGTCGGCGTGGCCGTCGCGGAACAGCACGTGCATCACCGCGCAGGCGAGCGCCCCGTCGGTGCCGGGGCGGATGAGGAGCGGAATGTCGGCCTGCTCCAGGGTGGGGGTGCGATAGACATCCACCACCGCCACCTTCGCCCCGCGCTCCTTGCGGGCGCGCATGGCGTGGGTCATCACGTTCACCTGGGTGGAGACCGCATTGGTGCCCCACAACGTGATGAGGTCGGAGGCCGCCATCTCGCGCGGGTCGACGCCGGCGATGCGCCCCGCGCCCGCCATGTAGCCGCTCCACGCCGGGTTCACGCAGATGGTGGCGAAGAAGCGCGAATAGCCCTTGGCATGGGTCAGCCGGTTGATGCCGTCGCGCATCACCAGGCCCATGGTGCCGGCATAATAATAGGGCCAGACCGATTGGGCGCCGTGGGCGCGCTCGGCCTCCAGCAGGTCCTCGGCGATGCGGTCGAGGGCCTCGTCCCACGAGATGCGGGTGAACTGGCCGGAGCCCTTGGGGCCGGTGCGCATCAGCGGATGGGTGAGGCGCTCGGGATGGTTTGCCCGCTCCGCATAGCGGGCCACCTTCGCGCAGATGATTCCGGCGGTGTAGGTCTGGGCCTTCGCCCCACGCACGCGGCCGATGCGGCCGTCGGGCATCACATCCACCTCGAGGGAGCAGGTGGAGGGGCAATCGTGGGGGCAGACGGAGGCGCGGGTCGCGACGGGGCGGTCGGTGGCGCGCGACGTGTTCGGGGCATGCACGTTCATGCCCGCAGGATAGAGGGGGCAACCTGTGCCGTCGCCCCCCATTTCAGGCCGGCATGCGCTGTATCAGGCGCCGTGCCCGGCCTCCGCCGTGGCCCGTGCGCGGTTACGCAGGATGTAGCCTGTTGCCACCACCACCACCGCGCCGATGACGCTCGCCACATAATGGGGCAGCGCCGCCGGATGCATGCCGTGGTCGTCCACCTTCACCAGCGACGGGTCGATCTGCTGGAGGGCGTTGAGGGACATCACGTCGCCCACCAGCATCTCGCCGGCGATCCAGCCCAGCAGCGCCGCGCCGGCCCAGATCAGGATGGGGAAGCGGGTGAGCAGCCGCAGCAGCAGCTGCGAGCCGAAGATGATGAGCGGGATGGTCAGCAGCAGGCCGAATACGAACAATTCCCAGTGCCCGCGCGCGGCGGCGGCGATGGCCACCACATTGTCGAGGCTCATGACCGCGTCGGCGATGGCGATGGTGCGCACCGCCTTCCACAGGCTGTCAGACGCCGCCACCTCGTGGCTGTCGCCGTCATTGTCGGTGACCAGCTTGATGGCGATCCAGAACAGCAGCAGGCCGCCCACCACCTTCAGGAACGGAATGCCGAGCAGCGCGGAGACGGCGAGGGCGAACAGGATGCGCAGCCCCACGGCCGCGCCTGCACCCAGAAGGATGCCCCACTTGCGCTGCTGGGGCGGCAGGGACCGGCAGGCCAGCGCGATGACGACCGCGTTGTCGCCGGACAGCAGCAGATCGATCCAGATGATCTGCAGAAGCGAGACCCAGAAGGTGGGTGCCGTGAAATCCATCGTCCACTCCATGCTGCGCAGTAGACCACCACGTGCCACGCAACTGGCGTGCGTGTCTCATTCCCAAGCGGAAGTCGAGGCGAACTTTTCAGTGACGTTACGTCATTGGGGGGTCAAGAAAAAGGGGCCGCGCAGGACCCCCGGTTGCCTGAACCCCGGTTGCCTGGCTCCGGCATCTTGGTCCCGGTTTCCCGCCCTCGGTCTCCCGCTGCCGATTTCAGGTCGCCGCTTCGGATTGCGTTGATCCGAAGGATCTGCGGCGGCATGCGCCACAGCACTGGTGAAGCCAGCTTCATGTTACCCACCCCGGGCCTTTGTTCCCCCGCGTTCTGCGGGTGGTATTTTGCGTCTTGTGCGCCGTATTATGGATTTTGACGCTACGCTAACCTGCCCTTAGGTCTGGCCTCAAGGAAAACCGGATGCCGCAACGCATCATTCGTTGGCGCGCTGCGGCATCTGAACCTGTTTCCGCATCAAGCGGGGTCCCGAAGATGCGGGCGCATCGCCGGGACTTGTGCGCTCAGCCGACGATCTCGTTGCCCGCGAAGAACTGGGCGATTTCCACCGCGGCGTTCTCGACGCTGTCGGAGCCGTGGGCGGAATTGGCCTCGATGGACTCGGCGAACAGCTTGCGGATGGTGCCCTCGGCCGCATTGGCCGGGTTGGTGGCGCCCATCACTTCGCGATAGGCGGCGACGGCGTTCTCGGCTTCGAGGACCTGCACCACCACCGGGCCGGAGGTCATGAAGGACACGAGGTCGCCGAAGAAGGGACGCGCGCTGTGCACGGCGTAGAAGGTCTCGGCCTGTGCCTTGGTCATCAGGATGCGCTTCTGGGCGACGATCCGCAGGCCGGCCGTCTCGATGACGGCATTCACGGCGCCGGTGAGGTTCCGACGCGTGGCGTCGGGCTTGATGATCGAGAAGGTGCGCTCGATCGCCATGGGGGACCGTCCTGTCTGTTGCTGGTGGGATGCCGCGGCGTCCGCGGATGGCGCGGCTCTTAGCAGCCGGAGCCTGAAGGGGCAAGGGAAGGTCCGGTGCGGCGGTATTAAAGCACCTAAATCTTTCCCAGCACCCCGTCGATGGCCCGCTCCACCGCTTCCGCCGCATCGAACGCTACCGGCACGCCGAGCACGCGCGGCCAGAACAGGGGCTCCTTGATGGCGCCGAGAAACTGCGCCGCCATGAGCTGCGGATCGCACCCCACCGGCAGCCGGCCCTCGGCGACGAGGGCGGCAAGATAGGCGGCGAGCCCCTTCACCGCCGGCTCCTTGCCGGCCGCGAAATAGGCCTGCGACAGTTCGGGAAAGCGCGGCGCCTCGGAGATGACGAGGCGCAGCAGCGGGATCACGTCGGGCCGCGCCCAGTGTTCCGTCAGCCGTCCCGCATAGGCCCGCAGCACGGCGCGGGCGTCGCCCGTGGCTTCGCTGGGGATGAGCGGGGCGCGGGTGAAGTGGGACCAAGCCTCGTCGATCACTGCGCCGAACAGGTCGGCCTTGCCGGGAAAGTGCTGGTAGAGCGTGCGCTTGGACACCGGCGCAGCGGCGGCGACCGCGTCCATGGAGGTGCCTTCATAGCCCTTTTCGAGGAACAGGCTTCGGGCCGCGGCGCGGATGCGGGCGGTGGTGCCGCGGGTGTCGCGGCGCGGCCTGGTCGCGGCAGCCTGCGCGGGAACAGCGGGGGCAGGGGGCGTCGGCATGGG
>NZ_JAIVFO010000127.1 GCF_029991245.1 Xanthobacter autotrophicus | reverse complement strand
TGCCGAGCGCACCGTCGAAGGCCTGTGGGCAGCCATCGGACGTATCGCAGATCTCTTCACGCCGCAGGAGTGCCGGAACTTATTCGAAGCCGCTGGATATGATCCAATATGATCGGCTACCGCTCTAAGCCGTCGCATCCACGGCACCGGCGGTCGACCGACGCCGAGAGGACGCCGCTCCGCAACCCGGGCGGGCCCGGTTTGCGGCTCTCAGGACGGGTTCCGGCAACAGCCGGAGACCGGCGCGGCGTGGGCTCGTACCAATGGGCGGAGGCAAGCTCGTCGCCCGTCGCCCTCAATCGATCCGCAGCAGGAAGCGCCGGTTCACCGCCTGCAGCGGCCGGGCATTCATGGGGAAGATGGCGCGGAAGGCGGCAATGTCGGCCTCGCTCACCTCGATGGGCGTTGCGAAGACGTTCCAGTCCACCACCTCGGAACAGGGCGGCGTGGTCAGCGAGCCTTCGTAGCGATAGGTGGCCCGCTGCGCCGGCAGGAATGCCGTGGCGTCGAGCGACGCCTTGAGCGGCGTGGCGCCTTCCGTCGTGGGCGCCGCCTTCATCACCTCCGCGAAGCCGGCATTGGCCTTGCCGGCCTTCATGAACACGCCCACCACGAGCAGATTGCCATCGGGCGCCTCATGGACGAAATGCGCCTCCATGGCGATGCGCTCCCCGTTCAGGGCATGCTCGCTCGGCGCGTGGAAGTGGAACTGGCGCAGGCTGTAGGTCTTGCCGCCCATGGTGGCCGTTCCGGCGTCCCCCACCACGTCGGCCTGGATGGCGTGCCCGTTGTTGACGATTCTGAAGGCGTCGGGCTTCCAGGCCAGCGTCGGCCCCGCGCCCGCGGCCTGCACCGCCCCTTCCAGATTGATGGGCGACTGCTGGCTGCCCACCGCGCAGGCCTGGAAGCCGCTTTCCAGCGAACCCCATTCCTGCGGGCCGCCGTGGCCCTCATAGGACCAGTGCGCACCGGCCGCGAGCGCGGTGCTGGCGCAAACCGGGCACGAGACGAGGCCCGCAAGCAAAGTGCGGCGTGTAACGGCCATGACGTTCCCCCCTTACGACATCCGAATTGCATCGGTGGCCGAAAGCTAGACCATGAGCTGCAGGGATGGAAACAGTGGTGTCGCCATTTCATCGGCAAATTCGGCTCGAACGTTTGGCCTCGATCCCCATGCACCCTGCCGAATACCACCACCCCTACACTGCAGATCCCGGGGTTAACCTACTCCGCTCCCACCACCTGACGCAGTGCGACATCCGCCTCGCCCGCATGTCCCCGCCAGGCGAGATAGCCATCCGGACGCACCAGAACGGCCGCGCCCGCGCGCAGACCGTAGGCGGCGGCACAGGACCCCGCCTCATCCTCCACGAGGCTCACCCCATGGGGATCGGGAAGGCTGGCCCCCGCCGGCGCCACCGCCACCACCCGCACCGGCAGGTTGCTACCGGCCAGCCGCGCCCCGAGGGCCTCCATGGCCGCAAGCGCATCCCGCGTCCCGTCAACGGCCACCACCGCCACGAAATCCGTGCCACGCAGCAGATCGAACATCCGAAGCGGCGCCCCGACACCCCGCCGCCTCAGGCCCTGGGCGTCTGGCGCCCGGTCCCCGGCCACCGGGAACCGGTCGCCGGGCAGCCCTTCGGGCACGGCGGCGCCGCCCGCCAGCGCCGCGCCGGCAAGGCCGGCATAGGACAGCCGGATCTGGGTATCGGCCAGCCGGTCACGGGCGCCGCCCGAGCCGCCGATGTTCATGCTTTCGGCGACGGTGCGGGCGATCACGTCTTCGGCCACCGGCCGGCGCTCGGCCTCGTAGCTGTCGAGGAGCGCCGCGGGCGCCTTGCCCCGCATTGCCAGCGCCAGCTTCCAGGCGAGGTTGTAGGCGTCCTGGATGCCGGTGTTCATCCCCTGCCCGCCGGTGGGCGGATGGATGTGGCAGGCATCCCCCACCAGGAACACCTGACCGTCGCGATAGCGCGCCGCCAGCCGCATGGAGATGCGGAACTGGGACGACCAGCGCAGGTCGCTGGCGACGATCTGCCCCGGCGCGATGCGATCGGCCACCTCCTGGAGGTCCGCCAGCGACGGCCCCGGCCGCTCGGACTGGATGCCGTGGGCCTCGCCCGACCCTGAAGCGGCAAGGCTCTCCGGCGCCAGCATGGAGACCCGGTAGCGCCCGTGCTCCGGCAGCGGGATGGCGATGAACAGGTCGGGCGCCGTATCCTCGCGCAGGCGCATGAGGCGCAGGGCGATGCCGCGCGCCGGCTTCAGGTCGCCCGGGAAGGCGAGATGCACGTCGCCCAGCATGAAGGGATAGGGAAAGGCATCGCCCTCGAACGGGATGCCGAGGGCATGGCGCACGAAGCTGTGGGCGCCGTCGCAGCCCACCACGAAGCGGGCATGGGCGACATCCTCCCGCCCGTCCGGCCCGGCGAGGTCGAGCCGCACCCTCTCCCCCGCCTGCACCAGGCCGTTCACCGCGACGCCCCGTTCCACGGCGATGCCGAAGCCGGCGAGATGGTCCGCCAGGATGCGCTCGGTCACGGGCTGGGGGATGCCAAGAGCGCCATAGGGCAGGTCGCAGAGATCGGTGGCGATGGTCCGCGCTGGCGCCCCGTCCACGGCCAGGGCGAGCCCGCCGAGCCAGAGACCGGCGTCGATCATGGCGCGGACGACGCCCATGTCCTCATAGACTTCCAGGGTCCGGGGCGTGACGCCCAGCGCGCGGCAGAAGATGGAGGGGGCGGCGGCCTTCTCCAGGATGCGGCAGCGCACCTTGTGCCGCGCCAGTTCCGCCGCCAGCGTGAGCCCCACCGGGCCGGCGCCGACCACGATCACATCCGCCGGTGCCTGCGCCGAATCCTGCCCCGAGTGCTGCCCCATGCCCGCCTCCCCCGTTTTGGGCAGGGTTCAGCTTTTGGCCCGCGCATGCAAGGCCTCGTCGGGATCAGGCGCGCTCAGACTCGGGGGCCTTGCTGCTCCACGCCGCAAGGAGCGCCGAAAATTCAGCCGCCGGATCATCCGCCCGCATCACCGAGCCCATGACCGCGAGGCCCGCGGCCCCGGCGTCGCGGCAGGAGCAGGCGTTGGCGGGCGCGATGCCCGCAAGGGCGATCACCGGAACCGGAGAGGCGGCGACAAACTGGAGCAAACCTTTTGGTCCGAAAGGGTCACGTGTATCGGGCTTGGACTCCGTCTTGAAGACCGGGCTCACAGTAATATAATCGACAATATTGTCATCAATGTCCTGCGCCTGAGCTTCGGTATGCACGGAAAGACCAATAAGAACACCTTCTCCCAGAATCTGACGCGCTTCCGAGACATCGCTACCGTCAGGAAGATGAACTCCATCGGCCCCGACATCCTTCGCAAGCTGAGCGGACCCATGGATGGACAGGAGTAAATCTCTATTTTTTGGCAACGCCGCCCGCAAATCCACGAACAAATCTATCTGTCTCGCCTCCGGAAGATCTTTTTCTCTAAGACTTATCCAGCGACAGCCAGCATCATACGCCTTGCACACGACTCTGCTAAGCTGCTCCTTGATGATTTCTTTCCTATCAGTGATAAGCATGATGCGCGGATCAGGAAGAGCCAGATCCGCCATGTGGTCCTTCAGAGCCGATCGGCCCCAAAGTACTCTGTCAGCGTCGCGAAGCGAGACCGCGCCAGGAACGGCAGCCATAACTTTAGTTTTGAAAGCCTGATAGGAAGACCACAACTCCTCTTTAAGGCCACACTTCTTGTCCAAATCGTAAGAAAGACCAACCTCTCTGCAAACCCGGCGATCATAGATCGTGAAATCGTCCGGATAAAATACAGACAGGATAGCAGTCGCTGTAGGGAGATAAAATTTCCAATTATCTATCAAAATCGAAAGCCTACTTTTATCATCCAGAGCTAATCTCAGTTGATTTATAATTTTGTCAGCTGACATGTAAATAGATTTAGATTCCATAATACGCTCAATTCTATCACGATGATAGGTCTTCGCCCTATTCGCCTTCCAGACGAGAATTGCATAAAAATCGATGGGGTCTATATTATCACCGGCCTTGAAAGCATCGTGTATCCTCGGGAAAAGGCGGTGCTCAATATCATAATAATCGCGATAGTCGGTGACCATAGCTCAGCTCCCCACCAGCCCGAACTCGGGGCTGGAGGCCTCCGCATGCAGCTTCTTCGGAATGCGGCCCGACAGGCGGGCGAGGCGCCCGCCCTCCACGGCATAACGGAAGGCGGCGGCCATGCGCACCGGATCATGCGCCTTCGACACCGCCGTGTTGAGCAGCACAGCGGAGCAGCCCAGCTCCATGGCCAAAGCCGCGTCGGAGGCGGTGCCGATGCCGGCATCCAGCACCACGGGCACCGGCGAGCGGGCGCAGATCAGCTCGATCATGTGCGGGTTGGCGATGCCGAGGCCGGTGCCGATCATGGAGCCCAGCGGCATCACGGTGGCGGCGCCGAGATCGGCCAGCTTCTGGCAGGTGACGGGATCGTCGTTGCAATAGGGCAGCACCACGAAGCCGCGCGACACCAGTTCCTCGGTGGCCTTCAGCAGCTCCTCCACATTGGGATAGAGCAGCTCGCGGTCGCCGATCACCTCCAGCTTCACCCAGTCCGTCTCCAGCGCCTCGCGGGCCAGCTCGGCGGTGAGCACCGCATCCTTTGCGGTCTGGCAACCGGCGGTGTTGGGCAGGATGTGGACGCGGCCGGAGAGCAGGTCGGTCAGGCTCTCCTCGTAGCCGGCAAGGCTGATGCGGCGGATGGAGGCGGTGGCCATCTGCGATCCCGACGCCTCCAGCGCATCGAGAAACACCTTCTGGTTGGGATAACCCGCCGTGCCGAGGAACAGGCGCGAGGAAAAGCTGCGCCCGGCGATGACGAGCGGGTCCGCGGGAGGGGAGGAATTGGCGTTCATGATGATGTTTCCCGGCGCCGGCAGGGGGCGCCCGTTTGTTAGGGCCAGGCGGTCGAGGCGGTCAGCCGCCCTGCTTGGCCTCGATGATTTCCACCGCGTCGCCGGCTGAAAGCGCCGCCTCGCCCCAGGTGCGGCGTGGCACCACGGCGCCGTTCACCGCCACCGCGATGCCCTTGCGCTCGGGATCGAGGCCCTTGGCGCGCAGCAGGTCGGCCACGGTTAACACCGCGTGGTCCTCGGGCGTTCCGTTCACCTTCAGGGCAAGCGCCATCGTGCTCACTCCGCCGCCGCGCGCGGGGCGAAGCGCGCTGCGCCGAACGGCGCCGCCACGTCCGCCATGCGGCCCGACAGCACACAATCGGCGATGACCTGCGTGGTCACCGGCAACAGCAGGATGCCGTTGCGGTGGTGGCCGGTGGCATATATCAGGCCGTCCACCTCCGCGCTCGGGCCGAGGATGGGGGCATCGTCCCGGCTGCCGGGGCGGAAACCGACCCATTGCTCGATGATGGTCAGCTCCTCCAGGGTCGGCAAAGCGCGCCACGCATTGGTGAGCAGCGCCAGCTGGCCGCCGGCGGTGAGGTCGGTGTCGAAGCCCTTTTCCTCGGTGGTGGCGCCGATGATGAGCCGGCCATCGTGGCGCGGCACCAGATAGGCACCGGGCGCCCACAGCACATGGGAGAGGATGGGGGCGGCGGGGTCCATGCGCAGGGCCAGCATCTGGCCCTTGATGGGCCGCACCGGCAGCGGCGCGGCGGGGGCGATGTCGATGCCCCGGCTCCAGGCCCCGGCGGCCAGCACCGCCACGTCGGCCGCGTGGAGCGTATCGCCCGCCACCAGGCCGGTGACGCGGCCGCCGACAGTCTCCACCCGCGAGACGGACGTGTGCTCGTGGATGCGCACGCCGGCCTTCAGCGCCGCCACCTTGAGGGCGGTGGCCACCTTGCGGTTGTCCACCTGGTGGTCCTCAAGGGTGAGGATGCCGCCGGCGAGCCGGGGCGAGAGATAGGGCTCGCGCCGCCGCACCTGCGCCGCCGTGAGCCATTCCACCGGCAGGCCGAGGGACTGCTGGAGGGCGAACAGGTGCCGCAGCCGCGCGAGGTCGTCGGCGGTGAGGGCGATGGTGAGGGTGCCTTCCGTGCGCAGGTCCACCGGTGAACCCGCCGCCTGCTCCAGCGCGGCGGCAAACGCCGGCCACAGGAGCTGGCTGGCGCGATTGAGGGCGAGCAGGCCCTCCTCCCCCGGCTCCGCCTCGGCACAGGCGGCGAGCATGCCGGCGGCGGCGCGGCTGGCGCCCTGGCCGGTCTCCCCCGCCTCGAAGACATCCACCGGGCAACCCGCCTGCGCAAGACGCCATGCGAGGGCAAGGCCGATGACCCCGCCGCCGGCAACGGCCACCCGCGGCCGCACTGCCGTCTGGCCGAAAGCTCCCGAGCCGGCTGAAGAAGAACTGGACGTAAAGGTCGACAAGCTGGCGCTCATCGGCGTCTCCCTACGCTGGAATGACCCAGACAGGTTCGATGGGTGTGATCTCAGCCGCGCATGATGCGTGGCACCCCAGGCCGTTCTGGTATTATCCATGCCTGAGCCGGGATCGCAAGGCCCCGCGGGCGGACTCGACACCCGCATCTGTTCCCTATATGTTCCGGTCTAATCACCGGGGGAAGACTTACATGAAGCTCTATTGGGCGCCGCACACGCGGGCTTTCCGCATTCTCTGGCTGATGGAGGAGGCCGGAGCGCCCTACGAGCGGGAGCTGGTGGATATACGCGATGGCGCGCAGGACGCTCCCGCCTTCCGGCGCATCAATCCCATGGGCAAGGTGCCGGCGCTGAGCGACGGCGATGCTCACCTCGCCGAGAGCGGCGCCATCTGCGCCTGTGTGGCCGAACGGGTCCCGGCGGCGAACCTCGCCCCGCCCGTGGGCGATCCGCTGCGGGCGCGCTACCTCTACTGGATGTTCTTTTCCGCCGGCTGCATGGAGCCGGCCTTCCTGCAGAAGATGAAGGGCATCGAACTGCCCAAGAGCGCCGCCGGCTGGGGCAGCTTCGACCTCGTCATGGAGGTGGTGGAAGAAGGGCTCAAGGACGGCCCCTATCTGCTCGGCGAAGCCTTTTCGGCCGCCGACATCATGCTGGCCATGGACCTGTGGTACGCCATTAACCTGCTCAAGGTGGTCACGCCCACGCCGCGGGTGGCGGCCTATGTGGCGCGTTGCACCGCCCGCCCCGCCTTCCAGCGCGCCGAGGCCATCGAGGCGGCGGAACTGGCGGTTCGGGCGGCGGCGGCCGGATAGGCCCCGTTATACCGCGCAAGCCTGCCCGCATGCCGCGTGCGAATCGCGAGGCGAACTGAGCCGGCTTCGGCTATGCTTCGATCATGCTTCCGCTCTTCCACTTCCTCCGGCGCCTGCGTCACGGCATGACGCTCGGGGTGCGCGTGCTCGCCGTGGACGATGCGCAGCGGGTGCTGCTGGTGCGGCATTCCTATGTGGCGGGCTGGCACCTGCCGGGGGGCGGCGTCGACGTGGGCGAGAGCGCGGAGGACGCGGCGCGGCGCGAACTGAAGGAAGAGACCAACGTGGAGGCCGACGGGCCGCTCGCTTTGGCCGGCGTCTTCTTCAATCCCCGCGTGGGCGGGCGCGACCATGTGGTGCTGTTCCACACGTCCGGGCTTATCGTGGGTCCACGGCCGGAGCGCAACCTGGAGATCATCGCCGCCGAGTTCTTTGCGCCCGACGCCCTGCCGGAGGACCTTTCGCCCGCCACTAGGCGGCGCGTGGCCGAATGGCGCGGCGCACCGGCCGGCGACCGCTGGTGAATGCGCCCGGCTGCGGACGGGACGCGACGCCGCGGGAACCGCTTTTCGAATGCGGGGTTCCGGCAGTGGCTCCAGGGTGTGCCTTGACCAGGAGTGCCTTGCCTAAGAGTGCCGTCCCTACGAGTGCGGTGCCTACGAGTGCCTTGCCAACCCCGGGCCACCTGCTTAAGTGCGGCCCGTCGGTCCTGTCCGCCTTTGGCGGCCGGTGTGCCCTGAAGGAGCTTAAGTCATGTCGCTCGACGCGGACCAGATCGTCGAACGCCGCCGCCTGCGGCGGAAGGTCACTTTCTGGCGCACGCTGGGCGTGCTCGCCGCCGTCGCCGCCCTTGCGGTGGGCGTGGCTTCCGTGGCGGGCGACGGCGTCTCGGCCTCATCCCCCCACGTGGCGCGGGTGACCATCGGCGGCATCATCCGCAACGACCGCGCACGGGTCGAGCTGCTGGAGGAGATCGGCCGCTCGCGGGCGCGGGCGGTGATCTTGTCCATCGACAGCCCCGGCGGCACCGTCACCGGCTCCGAGCAAGTGTTCGACGCCCTGCGCCGCCTCGCCGAGAAGAAGCCGGTGGTGGCGGTGGTGGAAGGCATCGCCGCGTCGGGGGCCTATATCGCGGCGCTGGGCGCCGACCACATCGTGGCCCGGCGCAACGCGCTGGTGGGCTCGGTGGGCGTCATCTACCAGTATCCCAACGTCACCGAGCTGCTGAAGACCGTGGGCGTGACCATGGAGGACATCAAGTCCTCGCCGCTCAAGGCTTCGCCCAATCCCTACACCCCCACCACGCCGGAAGCGCGGGCGGCGGTGGATTCGCTGGTGAAGGACAGCTACGCCTGGTTCAAGGGCCTGGTGGGCGAGCGCCGCAAGCTCTCCGACGACAAGCTCGCCACCGTGACGGACGGGCGGGTCTTCACCGGCCACCAGGGGCTCGACCTTCAGCTGGTGGACGAACTGGGCGACGAACGCACCGCCCGGGCCTGGCTTGCCCGGGAAAAAGGCGTGCCGGAAAACCTCCGGGTGCGCAGCTGGCGCACGCGGGAGGTGGGCGACGAGTTCGGCTGGCTGCTCGGCGCGGCGCGCGGCGTGGTAGCGGCACTGGGTTTCCCCCAGGCGGCCGAGTTCCTCGCCCAGACCGCCCGCGGCGCCTTGGAGCGCGCCCAGCTTGACGGTCTACTGGCCCTCTGGCACCCTCGCACCGACGGGTGACAAAGGCTTGAAGCTCCTGCAATAAACACGGCAATCCGTCGCCGGAAGGCAGCCTGTCCGCCGAACCCAGCGGATCGTTCTCAAGGGAAATGCGGCCACCATGATCAAGTCCGAACTCGTCCAGAAGATTGCCGAGGCCAACCCGCACCTTTACCAGCGGGATGTGGAGAACATCGTCAACGCCATCCTGGAGCAGGTGGCCTCCGCCCTGGAGCGCGGCGACCGGGTGGAACTGCGCGGCTTCGGCGCCTTCTCGGTGAAGAAGCGCGACGCCCGCGTGGGCCGCAACCCGCGCACTGGCAAGCAGGTGGACGTGAGCGAGAAAACCGTTCCCTATTTCAAGACCGGCAAGGAGATGCGCGAGCGTCTCAACACTGGAAAGTAGGCGCCCGTGGGCCGCATCCTCTCCCTCCTCATCGGCCTGCCGCTCTCCATCGTGGCGGTGGCCCTCGCCGTGGCGAACCGCAAGTCCGTCACCCTGTCCCTCGACCCGTTCTCGCCGGATGCGCCCGCGCTCTCGGTGACGCTGCCTTTGTTCGCGCTGGTGTTCGCCGCGCTGATCCTGGGCGTGCTGGCCGGCGGCATCGTGGTGTGGGCGCGGCAGGGCCGCTTCCGCCGCGCGGCGCGCGAAGCCCGGCGCGAGCTGAAGCGGGTGACGCCCGCCCAGCAGCCCTCCTCCACCGCCCTCGGCCTGCCGGCCCCGCGGGGCTGAGGTCGGCGGCACCCGGTCCAGTCCAACGGGTGCATCAATGCCCCGGCCGCCGGGCCGGGGCCCGCTCTCCGCGCGCCCGCTCGGCGCGCTCGATGAGATATTTCGCCACCAGCGTGAACAGCGCCACGCCCGCCAGAACCGTCGCGGCGGCGAAGGCGGCAATGACGTGGCTGTCCTGGTAGAGAAGCTCGATCTGCAGGGCGAGGGTCGAGGTCTGCCCGCGGATGTTGCCCGACACCACCGAGACCGCGCCGAACTCGCCCATCACCCGCGCGTTGCACAGGGCCGCGCCATAGAGCAAGGCGAAGCGCACATTGGGCAGGGTGACCAGCCGCAGCACGTCGAAGCCGTTGGCGCCCAGGCTCACCGCCGCCTCTTCCTCGTCGCGCCCCTGCGCCATCATCAACGGCACCAGCTCGCGCACCACGAACGGCGCGGTCACGAACAGGCTGGCGAGGATGATGGCTGGCAGCGCGAACACGATTCTGATGTCGTGGGCCTGCAGGAACGGACCGAACAGCCCCTGCCCGCCATAGACGAACAGATAGGCGACGCCGGCCACGATGGGCGAGATGGAGAAGGGCAGCTCTACCACCGCCAGCAGCAGGTTGCGGCCGGGGAAGCTGAACTTGGTCACCGCCCAGGCCGCAGCGATGCCGAAGCCGACATTCACCGGCACGCAGACGAGGGCGGTGATGAGGGTGAGGCCGATGGCGTGCAGCGTATCCGGCCGCGCCAGCGCCTCGGCATAGGCTCCGAAGCCGCGCGCGAACGCCTCGGAGAAGATCACCGCGAGCGGCGCGATGAGGGCCACCGCCGTGGTGGCGAGCACCAGGGTGAGCAGCACCGCCCGCGTGCGCGCCCCATCGCCCACGCGGTGGCGGTTGCGGTTGACCGGAGCCGCCATCTCAGCCCTCCCCCAGCGCGCTGCGCTGGTGCCAGGCCTGCACCGCGTTGACCACCAGCAGCATGAGGAAGGCGAGCCCCAGCATGGTCACCGCGATGGCCGCGGCCGCCGCATAGTCATATTCCTCCAGCCGGATGAAGGTGAGCAGCGCCACGATCTCGGTGCGGAACGGCTGGTTGCCGGCGATGAACACCACCGCGCCGAACTCCCCCAGCGAGCGGGCGAAGGCGAGGGAGGTTCCAGCGAGGAAGGCGGGGAACAAGGTGGGGAAGATCACCTTCCGGAAGGTGGTGAGGTCGGAGGCGCCAAGCGTCGCCGCCGCCTCCTCCAGCTCCGGCTCCATGTCCTCCAGCACCGGCTGCACCGTGCGCACCACGAAGGGGATGGAGGTGAAGGCCATGGCGCAGACGATGCCCGCCGGCGCATAGGCCACCTGGATGCCCCATTGCGCCAGCGGCGCGCCGAACCAGCCGTTCTTCGCAAACAGCGTGGTGAGCGCGAGGCCCGCCACCGCCGTGGGCAAGGCGAAGGGCACGTCCACCATGGCGTCCAGCAGGCGCTTGCCGGGAAACTCGTAGCGCACCAGCACCCAGGCAAGGCCCAGGCCGTAGACCGCATTGAACAGGGCCGCCACGGCCGCGGTGGCGATGGTGATCTGGAACGACGCCAGCGTGCGCGGCGAGGTGATGATGGCGATATAGCCCCAGAACCCCACGTCCGCCGCCTTGAGCAGCAACGCGCCGATGGGCAGCATCACGATCAGGGCGAGGTAGAGCAGCGTCAGCCCCAGGGAGAGGCGGAAGCCGGGAATGACGCTGCGCCGGGCCCGGCCGGCCCCGGCCGGAAACGCGAAACGAAGGCGGGGCATGAACACGGCCCTGTTGGCTATCTGGCTTGGGGGAGAACGCGCCGGGCACGCTCCATGATGCGGCACCGCCGCGATCGAAGGGTCGTTATGGCGCGGCGCGATCTGGATGTCATTCCGCTGCGGGAGAAAAAATATCTCACACGAAGTGTATGTATTTTTCCGGCACAAAAAAGGGCCGCGTCCCTGCGGCCCTCTTCCACCCGTCTTTTCGCCGGATCAGTAGCCCGGCAGCTCGAACCGGCTCGGCAGCGGCGAACGGATGCCGCTGATGGGACCGGTGCCGGACGCGCCGCCGCCATCATAGGTCGGGTAGAACCAGCCCGGCGGCAGGGCGTAGTCCAGATAGGACTTGGAGCCGGGCTTCACCACGGTGCCGGCGTCCAGATAGGAGCGGCGGGTGATCTCGATGCGGCTGCGCTTCTTGACGGTGGTCTGCGCCGAAGCGTCATCCGCCGAAACGACAGAGGCGACGCCCGTCAGCGCAACGGCGGACGTCACCGCGAGCGCCAGCCGGAACGCCGCGGCGATGGTGAAGTACGGCGCGACACGCATGACAACCTCCCGAAACGGCATAACCGCCGCCCCTGCCTGAATTAGGACACTCTCGGCCCTGGTGCAAGGAAACGCGGGGCCATCCGGGGATGTTCCGCGAGCGTGGCGCCCTGCGCGTTGCGCTGGCGCAACAGTCCGCCGTCGGCTCGCGTTGGCGCACCCGCGCCATCTTCAAATTTGCAAGCGCGTGCCGTTCGGCCTAAAACCCCCGTTCCGGCCATCAGGGCCGGCAGATTCCGAGGACTATCATGGGTTACAAGGTCGCCGTCGTCGGCGCCACGGGCAACGTGGGCCGGGAGATCCTCTCGATCCTCGCCGAGCGGGGCTTTCCCGCGGACGAGGTGGTGGCGCTTGCGTCGCGCCGCTCGCAGGGCGTGGAAGTCTCCTTCGGTGACAAAACCCTCAAGGTGAAGGCGCTCGAAACCTACGACTTCTCCGACACCGACATCTGCCTGATGTCGGCGGGCGGGGCCGTGTCCAAGGAATGGTCGCCGAAGATCGGCGCGCAGGGCTGCGTCGTCATCGACAATTCGTCCCAGTGGCGCATGGATCCGGACGTGCCGCTGATCGTGCCGGAGGTGAATGCGGACGCCATCGTCGGCTTCACCAAGAAGAACATCATCGCCAATCCCAACTGCTCCACGGCGCAGCTGGTGGTGGCCCTGAAGCCGCTGCACGACGCCGCCACCATCAAGCGCGTGGTGGTCTCCACCTACCAGTCCGTCTCCGGCGCCGGCAAGGATGCCATGGACGAGCTGTTCACCCAGACCCGGGCCATCTTCGTGTCCGATCCGGTGGAGCCGAAGAAGTTCCCCAAGCGCATCGCCTTCAACCTCATTCCCCAGATCGACGTCTTCCTCGACGACGGCTCGACCAAGGAAGAGTGGAAGATGGTGGCCGAGACCAAGAAGATCCTCGATCCGAAGATCAAGCTGACGGCCACCTGCGTGCGCGTGCCGGTGTTCATCTCCCATTCGGAATCGGTGAACGTCGAGTTCGAGAAGGAGCTGTCCGCCGAGGACGCGCGCAAGATCCTGCGCGAGGCGCCGGGCATCCTCGTCATCGACACCCGCGAGCCAGGCGGCTACGCCACCCCGCACGAGGCCGCCGGCGAGGACGCCACTTTCATCTCCCGCCTGCGCGATGATCCGACCGTGGACAACGCCATCAACTTCTGGTGCGTGTCCGACAACCTGCGCAAGGGCGCGGCCCTCAACGCGGTGCAGATCGCCGAGGTGCTGGTGAACCGCAAGCTCATCACCGCCCGCAGCAAGGCGGCCTGAACGCGCCTGCGCATCCTGAAAGACCGTGAACGGCCCTCTCCGGAGGGCCGTTTTCGTTCGTGCGGCCGTCAGGGGATCGGATCGGCGGCGGGAGCCGGCCTCCGCCGCCCCACCCGCTGGGCGATGGCCACCACCAGCGCCACCGCGAGCGCGAACAGCAGGGTCTCGGCATCGGGCCGCTCGCCGTTGATGGGCCAGGCGAGGCCCACCGTCACGAAGGTCTGGAGCAGTTGCATCTGCCCCACCCGCGCGATGCCGCCCAGCGCCAGCCCGGCATTCCAGAAGAAGAAGCCGATGAACTGGCTGAACAGGCCGAGATAGACCAGCGCCGCCCACGAT
>NZ_JAIVFO010000126.1 GCF_029991245.1 Xanthobacter autotrophicus | reverse complement strand
TAAGAGACAGGGGCGGTAGAGCTGCTTGGTCGCCTCCACCACCAGCACACCGGAGAACGGCAGAGAGAACTGGGCGCCCACGCGCTCCCACGCCACCGCCGTGCGCAGGAACCAGCGGCTCGGCGGCGCGTACAGCGCCTCGTTCCAGCCCACGGGGGTGAACAGGGCCTGCCGCAGCAGCGTCACCACCTGGCCGCGCGAGAACGGGCGGCCATTGCCGAAGGGCGTGGTGTCGAGCCGCGCCCACACCCCGCGCCGGTTGGGCACCACGGCCAGCAGCCGCCCGCCGGGGGCCAGCACCCGCCACACCTCGTTCAGCATCTCGGCGGCGTTGGGAGTCATCTCCAATGCGTGCACCGCCACCACCCGGTCCATGCTGGCGGTGGGGAAGGGCAGCAGGGTCTCGTCGGCGAGGGTGGCCAGCGTCGGCGCGGCGGAGGGCCAGCGCACCACGCCCTGCGCCGCCGGCATGACCGCAAGGCACCGCTCGGCCTCCTCGCGGAACACGCCGAGATAGGGCGTCGCATAGCCGAGGCCCAGCACGCGCAGGTTGGTCACGTCGTCGAAGCGCGCGCGGATGGCCCGCCCCAGCAGGCGCCGCGTCATGATGCCGAGGGGTTGGGCGTAGAAATTGCGCAGGTCGACGACGTCGAGAAACATGGGTCCCCTTCTCCCGGCCGCCACCGGTCTGCCGAACGCGGGGGTGTGCACACCCCGCCGGCCGCTCTTCCGCTCGGCGGCTTAATAGAGGATCATGCCGGCCGCGTCCGCAACCCATTCGGGCGCGATGTCGAACGCCGTTCCGCTCGCGCTCCGGAGACCCGAGACCGTGCCAGCCGAAATCCGCCTCGTCCCCTGCCTGTCCGACAATTACGCCGTCCTGATCCACGACCCGGTTACCGAGGCGACCGCCGTGGTGGACGTGCCGGAGGCGACCCCGGTCATCGCGGCCCTGGAGAAGGAGGGCTGGAACCTCACCCACATCCTCGTCACCCATCACCATGCCGACCACACCCAGGGCATCCCGGCGGTGAAGGCGCGATTCGGCGCCACCGTGGTGGGACCGAAATCCGAGGCCGACCAGATCCCCGGTCTCGACGTGGCGGTGGTGGACGGCGATCCGGTGGCGGTGGGCTCCCTGGTGGGGCGGGTGCTGGAGACCCCCGGTCACACCGCCGGCCCGGCCACCTACCTGTTCGAGGGCGAAAAGCTGCTGTTCTCCGGCGACACCCTGTTCACGCTGGGCTGCGGCCGGCCGCTGGAATGCGAGCCGCCGGTGCTGTGGGACTCGCTCCAGCGCCTGCGTGCGCTGCCGGAGGACCTTCAGGTCTACAGCGGCCACGAATATACCCTCGCCAACGCCCGCTTCGCCGCCACGGTGGACCCGGACAATGCCACCCTCATCCGCCTCTATGGCGAGGCGCAGAAGAAGCGGGATGCCGGCGCCCCCACCATCCCCTCGCGGCTGGGCGACGAACTGGCCGCCAACCCGTTCCTGCGCGCGGACGATCCCGGCATGGCGGAACGCCTCGACATGGCGGGCGCGGAGCCGGCCGCCGTGTTCACCGAGCTGCGGCTGCGCAAGAACGCCTTCAAGGGCTGAATGATGGCCGGCGCGCGCGACGGCCTGTCGGCGGCGGAGGTGATTGCCCTCCTCCAGCTCCAGCCGCACCCGGAGGGCGGGCATTTCCGCGAGACCTTCCGGGATGCGCCTGCGGGGGGCGGGCGGGGCGCCTCCACAGCCATCTATTTCCTGCTGAAGGCGGGCCAGCGCTCCCACTGGCATCGGGTGGACGCGGCCGAAGTCTGGCACTGGCATGCCGGCGCGCCGCTGACGCTTGCCATCGCCGATGGCGAGGGGCGGCGCGAGGTGGCGCTGGGGCCGGATCTCAAGGCGGGGGAGCGGCCGCAGGCGGTGGTGCCGCCGTTCGCGTGGCAGGCGGCACAAAGCCGGGGGGACTGGACGCTGGTGGGCTGCACCGTGGCGCCGGCGTTCCACTTCGAGGGCTTCGAGCTGGCCCCGCCCGGCTGGGAGCCGGACTGAGGGTGTGGGCCTTGTTCAAGCCCACGCGGGATTGAGCGAAATCAGCCCACGCTGCGGGCGGCGGACATGGCGACGGCGTCGCCTTCCACCACGTCCGCCGTGGTCTCGGCGCCCATGAGGACCAGCAGCTTGGCGCGGGCGCGGTTCACCCGGCTCTTGATGGTGCCCAGCGCGCAGCCGCACACCTCCGCCGCTTCCTCATAGGAGAGGCCCGCCGCGCCCACCAGAACCAGCGCCTCGCGCTGGTCGTCGGGCAGCCGGGCCAGGGCCTCCTTCAGGGAGGAGAGGGTGGCCGACCATTCCTGGCTGGGGCCGATATTGGTGTCCTGCTGGGCCAATGCGCTCATGCCGTCGTTCTCGCGGCGGCGCTTGCGGATCTCGGTGTAGTAGGTGTTGCGCAGGATGGTGAACAGCCACGCGCGCAGGTTCGTTCCCGGATCGAATTTGTCCATGTTGGACAGGGCCTTGAGCAGGGTTTCCTGCACCAGGTCGTCCGCTTCCGTGCGGTTCCGGGTGAGCGACCGCGCGAAGGCGCGCAGCGCCGGAAGGAATTCGAGCACCTGCGTGCGCAGGGCGGCGGCATCCATCTCTCGACGACCCCTTTCCGGGCTTTCCCTTTCGCGATCCGCGAGCAAGTCCATTCGGCGGCCTATCTTTCGGGCGAGTCGGTTGGGCAACTCGGGGTGTGGCAAGGGCAGTGGTCGGTCACGGCATCCGAGATCCTATACGGAGCGCCCGGTCATCCGGCGCACCGGCCAGGGGGCTCGGCGGCAACAAGAACAGCCCTCGCATGGTAGCGCCCTCCCCGAAATCACCGGTCCCGGCCGGCCCCTTGCCGAACGGGGACGTGCCCACGAACCTGGACCCCACGAACCTTGACCGCACGACCCTGGACCGCACGCAAGCGCGGCCAGTGTCCATGGCAGTCAACGTCGCAAAGGGCCTGCCGGTTCCGTCTCCGGCGTCGGTATCCGGCGGCGGCGCTCAGGAGGTCCCACCGGTGGGCGGGGTGCCGCCCGACTGGCTGCTTTTCTGGCCGCCCTTCTGTCCGGCCTGCGAGGCCAGCGTCCGGTCCCGAGAGAAGCTGCGATGCTCGTCGGCGACGCTCTGGCCACCCTTGCGTCCCGCTTCCGCCGCCAGCGCACGGTTCTGGAAGAAGCTGCGCTTTTCCGCGGGAACGCTTTCGCCGCCCTTGCGGGCAATGGCCTTCTGCTTCTCCGCATCCATGGCGGCGAACCCGCGTTGCGACGTGCCCTTGGTTCGAGCCTTGTCCATGTGCTCTCGCTCCTGCCAATGGGGGCCATATCGCCACGGCGATACCCCTGGAGCCGGATCCGATCAGGTGTTCCGGCGAATCCGTCTCCCAATCCAAAAACAACGCGTTGTCCGGTCAGCTTGGTGCGCAGGCCAATCAGCGCGTGCTCGGAGGACAACGAGCCAGGATGGCTCCGGTTCCGATTGAACCGCCCAAGATTGAGCCGGCTTCCGCGCCGATCGTGCAGTCCCAAGGAAAAACAGTCATTTTCGGCGGATCGCATGGCGCCAACGGTCCGGTCCAGTCATGGCCGGCGGCAGCAGGTACCGCGCCCGCCATGACGGCTCGCGGCCCGGACTTGTGGTCCCGGACTCGTGGCCCCGGACTCGCGGACATCTCAATCGCTCTGGACGGTCTTCGGTGCGGTGCCCATGCGGCAGGGGAAGTCCCCGGCCACCACCATGCCTCCGCCCACCTCATCGCTGCGGCTGAGGCTGCCTCCGAGCTGGGCGGCGAAGCCGGTGGCGAGGTCGGTGGTCGAGCCTTTCTCGTCCCAGCGTCCGGCCCCGCTGCGCAAGGCGAGGTGCAGGCGATCATCCCTGCGGCTTCCGCTCAATACCAGCGGGGCGGGGCTGGTGCCCTGCGGCAGGGCAAGGTTCAGCGCCACCTCCACCACCATGAGGGCGAGGGGCACCGCCATGTCGGTGGGCAGGGGCACGTCCTGCGCCTCCACCGTGATGCGCACGCTGGCATCGGTGCTGCCCTCGATCAGCGAGGCCAGTTCGCCGAGCAGCTCGCGCAGGTGCACCTGGGAGCCGTCGTTGGCCTCGTAGAGGATGCGATGCACCAGGGCGAGGGTGTTCACCCGCAGCCGCAGCTGGTCGAAGCGGCGGCGGTCCTCGCTCTTGCCGATGCCCGATCCGTAGAGGCTCAGCAGGCTCACCACCACCTGGAGGCTGTTCTTGATGCGATGGTGGATCTCGCGCACCAGCGCGGTCTTCTCGGCGAGATTCTCGCGCAGGCGGGCGTCGCGGTGGCGCACGGCGAAGGCCATGTTCTCCACCGAATGGCCGAGCACGCGGAACTCCGAGGGCGCCGCATCGAGGCGGGTGGGGCGGAAGCCGTAGTGGCCCTGCGCATAGACCGCCGTCACCCGGCGCAGATAGAGCAGCCAGCGCAGGATGATGCGGTCCACCGCCACCCACAGGGCGGCCAGGGACAGGACGATGATGAGCGCCGGCAGGGCGATGCTCGCCGCCACCGTCACGAAGGTCCAGCCGAACAGCCGGTCGGACGGCATGGCGAAGGCCACGGTGAGTCCGTCGCGGCCCAGCGGCGCGGTGGCGAAGGTCCAGTGCCGGCCGGCGGGGTCGGTGCTGTCGTAGAGATTGCTGCGCAGGTCCTGCCCCGCGGTCTGGAACAGCTCGCGCTGGAACAAGGCGGCGCTCATGGCCCGGGCGTTGGACACCAGTTCCTGGCCGCGGCTGGAGAACAGGGCGACGATGCCCGCGGAGGGCGGGGTCTGCTGCCTCAGCAGGTTGTCGAGCCAGCTGATATCGATGCCCAGGGCGATGGCGCCTTCCAGCCGTCCGGCGGCGTCGCGCAGCGGCAGGACGCCCACCAGGACATCCAGATTGGCGCCGGGGCTGCGCGCCGGGCCGACCAGGCTGAAGCCGGTCCTGGCCATAGCATCCTTCCACCAGAGTTCGTCGCCCGCCGCGCGGCCGGGGAAGGGCAGGGCCGCGCAGGTTACCCGGCCCTGGGCGTCGAGCACGCCGATATTGGCGGCGAAGGGCAGGCTGATGGTGGCGCCCCGCAGGGTGGCTGCGCAGGTGGGCCCCGACGTCCGCACCTCTTCCACGTTCTTGAGCGCATAGAGCACGTTTTCCGTGGAGGCGAAGATGTTCTGCTGCGTGCCGGCGGCGGCCACGGCCTGCTGGAGCAGGCGCTGGCGCGCATCCTCCTGGGCATCCGAGAGCTGGGCCACGCCCTGGGCGATGTTCAGCACCGCGATGGGCGCCAGCGCAAGCAGGACGACGAGGACGAGGCGGCGGCGGACGCTGTCGAAAAGCGTGCGGGGCTGCCCGGCGGCCGATGCAAATATGGCACTGCGCTCCCTGTGGCGTGCCCGCGTGGCCTCCGCCTTGCCCAAATCCATGATCGCTCCGCAAGGACCGCGGATGCTCCGACTGGCCGGAACCCCGTGTCCGCGCCTCTTTTTTGCGGCCTCCGGCGCAAACCGGAAACTCGCCGCTTAAGCTCGTCTGCGCACGCAGTATAATGCGATGCGTGGCCCAAGGTTCCCGCACGCGGGAACTTCCTGTGCCGCTTGGGCGTTACGAGGGTTTGACAGCTGTCGCTTGAGCTTGCGGTCCGGCTTCCGGCAAAGTTTGCGCTTCGAAAGTTCGCGCTTTGCCCGTTCCGGTCCGGCAAGCCGGATTCCAACACGTCAGTTCCAAGGGATTTCGCATGGTATCGAACTCGCTCGTCAAGCAGCTTCCATTCCTGCGGCGCTATACGCGGGCGCTTGTGGGCTCGCAGGCGGCCGGCGATCTCCTGGTCCAGAACACGCTCCAGGCCATCCTGGACCGCAAGGTGGCGGTGGATGCCGCCGTTTCGCCCCGGGTCGCGCTCTACAAGGCGTTCCACGAGGTGTGGAACCGCCAGCCGCAAGGCGGCGCGGTGCCCTCGCGCGCCGACCAGCGCCTCCAGGCCATGGACCTGTCCTCGCGCGTGGCGCTGCTGCTGACCGCCATGGAGGGCTTCTCCTTCGCCGAGACCGCCAACATCCTGGGCACCTCCCTCGACGAGGTGGAGGCGCAGGTGGTGGCGGCGCAGCGCGAGATCGACCGCCAGATCGCCACCCGCGTCCTCATCATCGAGGACGAGTGGGTGATCGCCCTCGACCTCAAGACCCTGGTGAGCGAACTGGGTCACGAGGTCATCGGCGTCGCGCCCACCCATTCCAAGGCGGTGGAGCTGGCCAGGGCGGGCAATTTCGGCCTGGTGCTCGCCGACATCCAGCTCGCCGATGGTTCATCGGGCATCGAGGCGGTGACCGAGATCCTGGAGAGCTTCAACGTGCCGGTGATCTTCATCACCGCCTTCCCGGACCGCCTGCTCACCGGCGAGCGGCCGGAACCGACCTATCTCATCACCAAGCCGTTCCTGACCGAGACGGTGAAGGCCACCATCGCCCAGGCACTGTTCTTCCACGAGGCGAAGGCCGCGCCCGAGACCCTCAAGGCGAAGTCCGCCTGACGACGTATCGGGGGGCGGGCTGGAACCATCGGGCCGCGACGGTCGTCTCTATAGCAAGGGCGCGTGTCCGGTGCGGCCGGGCCTGTCAGCCGTTCGCGAGGCCTCCCTTTGGGGGCCGTTCGGCCGTTCGTCACTCAAGTTCATCCGTGGAGACACCACATGGTCCAGAAGCCCGAGATCGTGAGCACCACCGCCGAGCCCAGCCTGAGCGACGTCCGCGCCGACCTCGACCAGTTGCGGGCCGATTTCGCCCAGCTGATCGACACCCTGGGCAAGACCGCCAAACATGGCGTCAAGGGTGCCAAGGGCGAGGCGTCGAGCGCTGCCGAGGACGTGTCCGACTGGGCCGAGGGCCAGTATCTGACCCTGCGCGAGAGCATCCGGGAGCAGCCCATCACCGCCTGCGCCATCGCCGCCGGCGTCGGCGTCATCCTGGGCCAGATCCTGCTGCGGCGCTGATCGCCCTGCCGTAAAGGGAGTGGGCGTCGCCCGCTCCCTCATTCGCTTTCGATGTCGAAGCCGAGCTTGCGCAGTCCGCTGCGCAGGGTGGCGCCGTCATAGGGCTTGCCCATGAGCGCGATCCGCGGCGAGCCGCCGAACTCGCCTTCCAGTTCCTGGGTTCCGTAGCCGGTGGCGATGATGACCGGCAGGTCGGGCGCAAGGGTGCCGAGCCGGCGCACCACCTCGTCCCCGCGCAGGTCGGGCAGGCCCACATCCACCACCGCCAGCACCAAAGCGTTGCGCGACAGGTCCGCCACCGCGGCCTCGGCGTGGGCGAGGGCGGCGTGGCCGTGGGATGCCACGGTGACCTCGAAGCCGTAATCCTCCAGGATCTGCCGCGCCACCATCGCGACGAACGGCTCGTCCTCCACCAGGAGTACGGTGCCGCGGTTTCCCGGCGCCTCCAGCACGTCCTTCACCTTCGCCACCAGCTCCGCCTGGGTGAACGGCTTTGTCAGGAGGCGCACCCCATGGTCCAGCCGTCCATGATGAACGGCGGCATTTTTCGCATACGCGGTTGTAAATAGCACCCTTACCGTGGTGAGCCGGCGCTGCACCTCCTCGGCCAGATGGCGCCCGTCCATCGGGTTCTCCTCCGCGTCCGTGCCGAGGCGCAGGTCGGTGAAGAGCAGGTCGGGTTCTGCGCCCGCCTCCAGCGCCGCGAGGGCGGAGGCGGCGTCGGCGGCCTCCACCACCGTGTGCCCGGCATTGCGCAGGGTCGCGGCGCTGAGCGCACGGAGCGCGGCGTCGTGCTCCACCAGCAGCACGCGGGCGGCGCCGGCGTGACGCGAGGGATCCGGGTGGGGGGCGACCGGCTCGCTCGCCACGTCGTCGGGATGGCGCGGCAGATAGAGCTTCACCGTGGTGCCCTCGCCGGGGGCGCTGTAGATCATCACGTGGCCGCCCGACTGCTTGACGAAGCCGTAGACCTGGCTGAGGCCGAGGCCGGTGCCCTCGCGCGGGCCCTTGGTGGTGAAGAAGGGCTCGAACGCCCGCGCCCGCACCTCCTCCGCCATGCCGGAGCCGGTGTCGCAGACGAAGATCGCCACGTACTGGCCCGGCTCCAGGTCCTCGTGGGCGGCGCAATAGGCCGCGTCGAGATAGGCGTTGGCGGTCTCGATGGTAAGCGTGCCGCCCGACGGCATCGCATCTCGCCCGTTCACCCCCAGGTTGAGAATGGCGTTCTCCAGCTGGTTGTGGTCGATCTCGGCGCGCCAGAGGCCGCCGGCCAGTACCGTTTCCACCGTCACCCGCTCGCCCAGCGCGCTGCGCAGCATGTCGGACATGCCGGTGATCAGCTTGTTGATGTCGGTGGGGCGCGGGTCCAGCGGCTGGCGGCGCGAGAAGGCGAGCAATTGCTGGGTCAGGGTAGCGGCCCGGAGCGCGCCCTGGCGGCCATAGTCGAGGAAGCGGCGGATGTCGGTGGCGTCCTTGTTGGCGTCGTCCCTGGGCACGCGCCGCTCGGCGGCCTCCAGATTGCCGATGATGACCGTGAGCAGATTGTTGAAATCGTGGGCGATGCCGCCGGTGAGCTGGCCCACCGCCTCCATCTTCTGGGCCTGCCGCAGCTGCGCCTCGGCCTTCAGGCGGTCTTCCATCTCCTGCTTGAGCAGAGCATTGGCCCGCGCCAGTTCCACGGTGCGGGCGCTGGCGAGGCGCTCCAGGTCCTCGTTGGTGCGGGCGAGGGCCTCGCGGGCGGCGACGATCTCGGAAATGTCGGTGCAGCTGCCGTACCAGCGGTCGATGCGCCCGTCGTCGTCGCGCACCGGGACCGCGCGGCACAGGAACCAGCGATAGCTGCCGTCTCCGGCGCGGAACCGGCACTCGCGGCTGTAGGAATCGCCCGAGGCGAGGGAGCCCTTCCAGGCATCGAGGGCGGGGGCCTGATCATCCGGATGCAGGAAGGTGTGCCATTCCGCCACCACGCCCGCCGGAGGAGTGACGCCGGTATATTCGCCCCAGCGGCGGTTGTAATAGTCGCCCTTGCCGTCGGGGGTGGCGGTCCAGACCATCTTGGGCAGGGCCTCGGCGAGGAGGCGGTAGCGCTGCTCGCTCTCGGCCAGGGCCTTTTCGGCGGTCTTGCGCCCGGTGATCTCGGTGACGATCATGCCCACAAGCCCGATGGACTCGCCCTGGGTGCGCACCGGGAAGAAGCTGACCAGAAAGTGGCGCCACACGCCCGGCGCCGCCGGGGTGGCGCCTTCCACCTCCACGTCGGCGAGGACGCCGCCGCTGGCGCGCACCTGTTCCAGTCCGGGTGTGATCGCGTCGGAGAGCTGCGGCAGCATGTCGGCAAGGGAGCGGCCCACATGTTCGCCGGCCGGAATGCCCACCATTCGCGCCAGCGTCTCGTTGACCCGTATGAAGCGCAGCCGGCCGTCGAAGAAGGCGAAGCCCACGGGGGCATGATGCAGCAGGGCTTCAAGGGTGGCCACCACGGTGTTCTGCTCGGTCACCGCCGCCAGAAGCGCGCCGTGGGTGGCGTTCAGGCGGCGGACGCTCACCCGCATCAGCGTGCCGATCATCCACAGGCCGAGAGCGTTCACCGTGAAGGAGAACAGGCCGGCCACCGCACCGAAGCTGCCGTTGCGGATGTTGCCAAAATCGCGCCCGAGATCGCTCCACGCGTCGGCCGGCAACAGGGCGCCATTGGCGAGCACGAGGGCAACCACGGCGCCGAAGCCCACCCGCGCGCCGCTGATCAGCGTGACGACGATGATGGCGGGCAGCTGGAACAGGAACGGTGCCAGTTCCCGCAGCGAGAGGCTGAGCCCGTAGCGCAGGCCGAAGGCCGCCGCCAGCACCACGCAGGCGAAGCCAAGCCGCGATGCGAGCGAGCGCGATTCCGAAATGACTTTGAGGAAAAGGCCGGCAAGGCCCCGGCTGGACAGGTTCATCCATGCTCCTGCAGCGAACGGGCCGCCACAATGCCCTTGATGGGGCGCCAGATTCAACCTTGAAGGCTTCCGCGGCGGCGGATCCATGATGCGGGAGGCGGGTGGTGTCTCAGTTTGAAACTCCGATGTTCCGACTGGGCGCACCGTGGAACCCTCCCCCGCAAGCGAGAGGGGAGCGGCGACGGTGCTCCATTTCAAACGGGGACACGGGCGCCGCGTGGGTGTACTCAGGCCCGCGGGCAAATGAAAACGGGAGCCTGCCGGCTCCCGTCTCCCTGCCGGGACATTCGCCCCCGAAACACCGGTGCTGCGGATGTCCGGTCTTGCGCCGCCGATCAGCGGGTGGTGGCGGGCGGCGTGGTGACCGGACGGGCCGGCGTGGTCACGCTGCCGGTGGTGGCCGGCGCCGCTTCGTACTTGGCGAACTCGGGCGCCGCCTTCAGCTCGTCCTTGGTCTTGCGCAGCACCAGGCGATTCTTGCCGTCGGTGTTGCGGGTGACTTCCACCGCCTGGAACGGCACCGCCACATCCTTCTCGCCGACCCCAAGGAAGCCGCCCACGCCGATCACCGCGGCCGAGACATTGCCGTTGCGGTCGAGGACCAGGTCATTGATCTCGCCCAGATTCTCGTCGGCGGCGCCGTGGACGGACATGCCGATGAGGGTGGAGGCGAGGTGCTGGTCGGCGCGCTGCTGCTGGATGAAGGCCTGGCTCCCCTGGCCCGAGGTCGCGCCCGGCGTCATCGGGGTGGTGGCAGCCGGGGTGTTGGGCATGGCGGGAGGGGTCATGGTCTGGGCCATGGCGCTGGTGGAAAGAAGAAGCGTCGCGGCGGCAGCATAAATCGGCATCTTGTTCATATTTTCCTCCTCGCGGAATTTAAGAATTCGCGAATGGCTCAGGTTGAGCCGATCAGAACAGAAGCTTCACCGATCATGTGGGAAGCTTGAGCGCTTGCGATCTGGACCGTGAGCGATCATTCGCATCAACCTTGCAGACAGGCGAAGGCTTTCATCTTCGGTCTGCTGTAAGGTAAACTCTGTCTGCAGGGCCGGGTTCCAACCTTAATTTCGTCGGGCGCCCGACCCCGCCCTGGACGCCGCTCTTGCGCGCCGAAAGGCGGCATGGCACAGCCGGATCAGCCCCGACCAAGGATTGAAGGCGCATGTTCCGCACCCTCTCCGACTTCATCACCGACATCACCGGCGGCGCCCGCGAGGCGGCGGCGTTCGACGAGAACGACTATCGCCTCGCCGCGGCCGCCCTGCTGGTGCACGTGATGTCCATCGACGGCGCGGTGACGGTGGAGGAGCAGGCCGTGCTGCGGACCATCCTCGCCAACCGCTTCGGCCTGGACGAGAAGGAGAGCGAGGCCCTGGTCGAGCTTGCCATTGCCAAGGATGCCGAGGCAGTGGATCTTTATGCCTTCACCAGCGTGCTGAATCGCGCACTGGACGACGAGGGCCGCCGCCGCATCGTGGAGATGATGTTCGAGGTCGCCTATGCCGATGGCGGCCTGAGCGAATTCGAGGACAACCTCGTGTGGCGCGCGGCCGAGCTTCTGAACGTCGGCTCGCGCGATCGCATCCGCATCCGCCGCGAGGTCCGGGAGGAGACGGAAACAGGCGGTGAGCAACCGGAATAGCTCGGTCCCAGGCTTTACTCCGGCGGGTCCTGAACCGGCGGAAAACGCGCGGGCGGCAAACGTGCAGCCGGAAAGCTTGCAGCGGGACATCCTGGCGCCTGCGGCCGGTACCGTGCTGGTGGTGCTCCATCAGGCGCGCTCCACGCCGGGCCGCATCGGTGAGCGCCTGGAGCGGCGCGGCTATGCCCTGGACGTGCGCCGACCGGCCCTGGGCGACGCCTTGCCCGAGCGGCTCGACGGCCATGACGGGGTGGTGGTGTTCGGCGGTCCCATGAGCGCCAACGATCCCAGCCCCTTCATCACCGAAGAAATCCGCCTGCTGGAGCGGGCGCTGGCCTCAACCACCCCCAGCCTTGGCGTCTGCCTCGGGGCCCAGCTCATGGCCCGGGCCCTGGGCGCCCGCGTCGCCCCCCATGAGGCCGGTGCCTGCGAGATCGGCTATTATCCGCTCGAACCCACCGACGCCGGCGCCGCGCTGATGCCGTGGCCGAGCCATGTCTACCACTGGCACTCGGAGGGCTTCGACCTGCCTGCGGGGGCCGACCTGCTGGCCACCGGGGCGGATTTCCCCAACCAGGCGTTCCGTTATGGCGGCACCGCCTATGGCCTCCAGTTCCATCCCGAGGTGACGCGGGAGATGATGTGCGCCTGGACCGAGCGCGGCGCCCACCGCCTCACCAGCCCCGGCGCCCAGCCCCGGGAGGCGCATCTGGATGGCTGGGGGCGCTATGACGGGGCGGTGTGCCGCTGGCTCGATGCCTTCCTCGACGCGTTCCTGGGGCCCCGCCCCGGGCCGCGCAATGGGCAGACCGAACCGGAATCGGCCTGAACCCGGCCGCTGGCGATGAACCTCCCGATGCGGCGCTAATCCCTGCACGACTGTCATCGTCCTGCAGTATGGTGGCGCAGCGATGCCCCTACCGCCGCGCCCGGCGGCGCTGATCTGGAGATCCACCATGGATGCCCGCACGCCCGCCGCCGCCATCCGCGGCATCGGCTATTCGATCCGCGCCACCGCGCCGGAGTTCGAGGACCTGCCGGAAAAGCTCGACGAGGCCGAGGCCCTGGGGGTTGATTTCGTTGAGCTTCCGGCCTTCGCCTGGACCCTCGTGGTCGACGGGCGGGTGCTTGAGGACCGTCTCGACCGGCTGGTGCGGATGACCCGGGAGCGGCCTTTGGGCTACACGGTGCACGGGCCGCTCGCCATCAATCTCATGTCCCCCAAGGCCCGCCTGCCCCGCCATGAAGCGCTGCTGGATGCCATGATCGCCATCTCCGGCGCCCTGGGGGCGGTCAACCTCGTCCTCCACACCGGCTGCGTGCGCGGCGACGACGATGTGGACGTGGCCTATTCCCGCCAGCGCGACGCCCTCGCGCGGGCCGGCGACAAGGCGGGTGAGGTGGGCGTAACGCTTTGCGTTGAAAACATCTTCCGCTTCGAGCCCATGCGCGAGACGGCGCTGCCCTCGCGCCTTGCCGGCGAGCTGGACGCCCTCGACCACCCCCATGTGCGCGCCACCCTGGATGTGAGCCATGCGTTGCTGCGCGCCACCGAGGCGCGGGTCGATTTCCTGAATGAGATCAGTGCCCTGTCCCCCTTTGTGCGCCACGTCCATGTGCACGACAGCTTCGGCCGGCCGCTGGAGAGCTGGACCATGGACGAGGCCGAGCGCCTTGCCTTGGGCGAGGGCGACCTGCACCTGCCGGTGGGCTGGGGCGGCATCAAATGGGATGACGTGGCCGCCCGCTGCCGCTTCTCCCCCGGCACGGTGGTGAACCTGGAGCTGCACCGCCGCTACTGGAGCGAGCTTCCCGCCCAGATCCCGGTGATCCGCGCCCTCGCCGACCGCTTCGCCGAGACTGCCAGCGTCCCGGCCTGAGGTGGCCGCCCCGGCGGCGTGAAGAAAACACGTCAAAACAATCAGCTAGAGCATTTTCGCGATTCATTGGAACGCGGAAATGCTCTAGCTTGGCGCCGGGAGGATCGCTGCCATGCACAGAGCCCAAGAGCCATACGCTGCCGCGCCGAACAAAAAAAAGCCTGCACCTGTCGCCCCCATCCCAGCACC
>NZ_JAIVFO010000125.1 GCF_029991245.1 Xanthobacter autotrophicus | reverse complement strand
GCCCTGGCCCCAGGTCGCGCGGTCCGCGGGGTCGAACGGCAGCTCATGCACGATCTCCCGATCGACGCGATAGCGCTCGCCGACCACGATCTCACCATCGGCGGGAAACAACCGCGCCGCCGCAGCCATGGGCAGCCAGTCCGCATCGCCGAAGGTCGGGCGCTTGGCGCGCTTGACCGGATCGGCGACGAGCACCGAAATCCTTGCCGCCGTGGCGACAACGAGAAATCCGACAATCGCGCCGGCTACGGCGAAGCCGTCGAGGTAGGAGAGGGCACGGTCCCAGGTGACGGCGCCGCTCTCAACGAAGGGGGCGAGGCGATCATATTCGCGCAGGGCATAGAGTCCGGCCACGCCGAGAAAGCACAGCAGCGTCGCCATCGCGATCGGCCGGCGCCGATGCATCGCCAGCGCCCAGACGGTCCCGAGCCCGACGAGGGGGCCGACCAGAAGGGCAGGGAGCGGTGCAGCTCGCAGGAACCAATGGGCCACCTTGCCGGATATTCCGACGGCGAGATCCGGCCATCGCCAGCCGGTGACATAGACGGTCAGGGCGGTGACGGCGATCGGCACGACAACCAGCAGCAGGCTCGGGTTCAATCGTCGCTTCACGGCGCCACTTCACTTTCCTGATCCGGCGCCGGTGCGTCCTCCATCGGCTGCCACTTGAACGCCTCCAGTCCGATTGCCTTCAGCCGCTCGTGCTCATTTGAGCCGACCGCGATGCGGCCCGCTTCGATCAGCGCACCCAGCAGAAACGCCCGGTCGGCTTCCGCCAGTCCGGCACGGACCACCAGGGCGCCGAGCAGAATTTTCTGAAGTGCGTCGCGTCGGCGGACCTCACTCATGGTGGCCCTTCGCCGTCGCGCCCACCGAACGAGCTCCCGATCGATCCGTCGCAGCGGCAGGTGAACCGGCGTTCCCTTTTTCCGCCTTGCGAAATCGGGCGGCGATCTCCTCGCAGATGGCGTCGAGTTCCTCGTCGGGGATTTCCATCTCCACCAGGCCTGCCTTCGTGGCGGCCCGGGCGAAGCGCTCCCCGGCTTTGACTATCAGAAATTTCCGACGCTCCCGCAGCTTCTCGATCTGGGCATCGATCTCGGGAAGTGACGATTTTCCGCGCATTAATGGACCTCACCTCAACTCGAAACAGGTCGATTATATCGACTCGTATAAGGCAGTTAAATAGGCTAATTTCATCATGAGCCAACTGGCTCACTGGCGGCGGTCCCCCGCAGGGCCAGCCGTTTGAAGCGGCATCGGCCCAGCGGTCCGATCTGTTTGAGGGCGCAATATACGTCGCTGGCGCGACGTGCCTGGTGGGAGCGACGACGGCAGTGGCCATCATGTTCGTCAGAGCGCAGGTGATCAGCCGCGGGACGGGGCGCTCGGTCGTCTCGGCCGCCGCCTATCGTCACCGCACCCGGATGACGGACGAGAAGGGCGGCACCAGCTTCCGCTATGAGGGCGGGGCCTCCGAGCTGGTGCATGAGGAGTTGGCGCTTCCGCAGCAGCTGCCGGCCTGGCTTGAGGCGGCCATCGGAGGAAAGAGCGTCGCCGCCGCCAGCGAGGTCCTGTGGAATGCGGTCGAGGCGTTCGAGAAAAGGGAGGATGCGCAACTCGCCCGCGAACTGATCATTGCGTTGCCGGAGGAACTCAGCCGAAGCGAGAACATCGCGCTGATGCGCGCGTTCGTGCGGGAGACCTTCACCTCGAAGGGCATGATTGCCGACTGGGTCTATCACGACAAGGACGGCAATCCGCACGTCCACCTGATGATGACGCTGCGGCCGCTCGCGGAGGACGGGTTTGGCCCGAAGAAGGTGGCGGTGCTCGGGGAGGATGGCAGGCCGCTGCGCGTCGTCACGCCCGATCGACCGAACGGCAAGATCGTCTATCGGCTGTGGGCCGGCGACCACGAGACGATGAAGGCATGGAAGCTCGCCTGGGCGGAGACGGCCAATCGGCATCTGGCGCTGGCGGGCTACGACATCCGCCTCGACGGACGCTCCTATGCCGAGCAGGGCCGTGACGGGATCGCCCAGAGGCACCTGGGGCCTGCCAAGGCAGCGATGGCGCGCAAGGGCAGTGCGATGTTTCTTGCGCCGGCGGAGCTCGCCCGCAGGCAGGACATGGCCGATCGCCTTGCCGCCGATCCGGGGCTGCTCCTGCAGCAGCTCGCCAACGAGCGATCCACTTTCGACGAACGCGAGATCGCCCGCGCGCTCCACCGCTATGTGGACGATCCGGACGATTTCGCCAACATCCGGGCCCGCCTGATGGCGTCGCCCGATCTGGTGACGCTGCGCCCGCAGCAGCTCGATCCCGAGACCGGGCGGGCTTTGGAGCCCGCAGTCTTCACGACGCGCGACATGCTGCGTGTCGAGCACGGCATGGCGCGCTCCGCACTCACGCTCGCGGCACGTGATGGCTTCGGTGTCGGCCCCGCGCGCGTTACCGCCGCGATCGAAGCCGTTGAGACCCGAGACCCCGACAAGCCGTTCAAGCTCGACGCGGAGCAGGTCGATGCGGTGCGGCACGTCACCTCGGATGCGGCGATCGCCGCCGTGGTCGGGCTCGCCGGCGCCGGCAAGTCCACCCTGCTCGCCGCGGCGCACGTCGCCTGGGAACGCGACGGACGCCGCGTGGTCGGGGCCGCGCTGGCGGGCAAGGCGGCCGAGGGCCTGGAGGACAGCTCGGGCATCGCATCGCGCACGCTGGCGTCCTGGGAACTGGCCTGGACCAACGGGCGCGACCAGCTCAAGCGCGGCGACGTGCTCGTCGTCGACGAGGCCGGGATGGTGTCGTCGCAGCAGATGGCGCGGGTGCTGAAGGCGGCCGAGGCCGCCGAGGCGAAGGTCGTCCTGGTGGGCGACGCCATGCAGCTCCAACCGATCCAGGCGGGCGCGGCCTTCAGGGCGATCGTGGAGCGGATCGGCTTTGCCGAGCTCGCCGGTGTGCGCCGCCAGCGCGACGCGTGGGCGCGCGAAGCGTCCCGGATGTTCGCGCGCGCCGAGGTCGCCACAGCGCTCGATGCCTATGCGCAGCATGGCCATATTGTCGAGACCGCGACGCGCGCGGACGCCGTCGGCCGGATCGTTGCCGACTGGACCGAGGCTCGCCGCGCGCTCGCCACCAAGGCGCCAGCTGGTGGAGATCCGCAACCCGTTCGCGGGGATGAGCTGCTCGTGCTCGCCCATACCAATGACGATGTGAAACGCCTGAACGAGGCCCTCCGCAAGGTGCTGATCGACGACGGTGTGCTGACACAGAGCCGCACGTTCGCCACCGAGCGCGGGACGCGCGAATTCGCCGCCGGCGACCGGATCATGTTCCTCGAAAACGCGCGGTTCGTGGAGCCGCGGGCGACGCATCTCGGCCCGCAGCGCGTCAAGAACGGCATGCTCGGCACGGTGACGTCGACCACGGACAAGCGCGGCCGAACGCTCTTGTCGGTGCGTCTCGACAATGGGCGCGAGGTCGTGTTTGGCGACGACACCTACCGCAATGTCGACCATGGCTATGCGGCCACGATCCACAAGGCGCAGGGCGCGACGGTGGACCGGACCTTCGTGCTCGTCACCGGCATGATGGACCAGCATCTGACCTATGTGGGGATGAGCCGGCACCGTGATCGGGCGGATCTCTATGCGGCGAAGGAGGATTTCGAACCGAGGAGCGAATGGGGACGAAAGGCCCGCGTCGATCACGCCGCCGGCGTCACCGGCGCGCTCGTGGCGGTAGGCCGGGCCAAGTTCCGCGACGGCGAGGATGTCGCGCTGAGCCCGTTCGCGGATGTGCGGACCGACGACGGGTCCACCCGTCGGCTATGGGGCACGAGTCTGCCCGCCGCGCTGGAGAAGGCGGGGGTTGGGGTCGGTGATACCGTCTTGCTGCGCAAGGACGGCGTCGAGACCGTCACCCTGAAGCTGCCAATCGTCGATGAGGAAACCGGACAGAAGCGGTTCGAGGACCGTGTCGTCGAGCGCAACGTCTGGCGGGCCGGGCGGATCGAAACCGCCGCCGTTCGCCTAGATCGGCTCGCACGAGACAGCCACCGGCTGGAGGTGTTCGCCGGGCTCGTCGAACGTCTGTCGCGATCCGGTGCGAAGACCACCACGCTCGATTACGAAAGCGAGCCCTCCTACCAGGCGCACGCCCGCGACTTCGCGCGGCTGCGCGGCATCGACCAACTCGCGGAGGCCGCGGCCGGGATGGAGGAGGGCGCGGCGCGGCAGCTGGCGTGGCTGGCCGAAAAGAGGGGCGAGCTGGCGCGGCTGTGGGAGCGGGCGAGCGTCGCCCTGGGCTTTGCGATCGCCCGCGAACGTGGCGTCGCCTATAACGACATGCGCGCCCAGGCGCCGCCTCCGCAGGTGTCGGCCGGGGAGGGTCGCCATCTGCTCGCGCCGGTAACGCGGTTCGCACGGTCGGTGGAGGAAGATGCGCGCCGGGCTCAGCTTGTGTCGCCGGCCGTGAAGGAGAGGGAAGGGGCGCTCAGGCCGGTGCTGGAGCGGATCTATCGCGATCCGGATGCCGCGATGGCGAAGCTCCACGATCTGGCCACGTCGCCGAAGGCCGACTCGCGGGCGCTCGGCGCGGCCATCGCCCGGAGCCCGGAGCAGCTTGGCACGCTGCGCGGCAGCGATCATCTCCGCGATGGCGTGGGCCGGCGCGAGCGCGCCGGTGCGCTGGAGGCTGTTGTGGAACAGCTGGTGCCGCTGGCCCGCGGCCACGCTGCGGCGTTCAAGAAAAGCGCGGCATCCTTCGAGATCCGCGAGGAGCGGCGGCGCGCCTCCATGACGATGTCGGTGCCCGCCCTCTCGGAGAAGGCGTTGGCACGGCTCGGCGAGATCGAGACCGTGCGCGTGCAGGGTGGGCCGGACGCCTACAAGGCGGCCTCTGCCCTGGCCGCCGAGGACCGTGCGGTCGTGCAGGAGGTCAAGGCCGCCGCCGAGGCCTTGACCGCGCGCTTTGGCTGGAGCGCCTTCACCGAAAAAGCCGACGCCATCGCGGAGCGCAACATGGCCGTTCGCATGCCAGAGGACATGGACCCGCAGAAGCGGGCGGAGCTGAAGACCCTGTTCGAGTCGGTGCACAGGTTCGCCGGCGCGCAGCACCAGGCGGAGCGGCAGGATCGCTCGCGCATCGTCGCGCCGGCGCCGTATGCTGGCGAGGCAGCGGCCACCAGTCCGCCCATGCTGGCCGCGGCGACCGAGTTCCGGCAGCCGGTGGAGGACGAGGCGCGGCGGCGGGCCTTGGACAGCGCTCATTATCGGCAGCAGCGGGCAGGGCTCGGGGCGATCGCGACGCGCATCTGGCGGGATCCGGCGGCCGCCGTCGGGAAGATCGAGGACCTCATCGTCAAAGGCTTCGCGGCCGGGCGCATCGCCGCGGCCATTGCCAATGCGCCCGACGCTTATGGCACCGTCCGCGGCTCGGGGAGAATGATGGACCGCCTGCTCGCCACGGGCCGCGAGCGCAAGGAGGCCCTTGCCGCGCTCCCCGCCGCGGCGGCGGAGCTGCGGACCCTCGGCTCGGCCTATGTCGGGGCGATGGAGACCGAGCGCGCGGCGATCGCCGAGGAGCGGCGGCTGATGGCGATCGCCATTCCGGGTCTCTCCCGGCCGGCGCATCAGGCCCTGGAGCGATTGAGCGCCGAGGCGAAGACGAATGCGCGCGGCCTGAACGCCATGGTTCTTGAGCTCGAGCCGAAGATCCGGGAGGAATTCGCCGCCGTGAGCAAGGCCCTCGACGTGCGCTTTGGACGAAATGCAATCGCGCGCGGAGAGACGGACGCCGTGCGGCGCGTGCCGCCGGCGCAGCGGGATGCTTTTGAGGCGCTGCGTCCCGCGCTGCGCGTCCTGCAGCAGTCGGTCCGGATCGACGCCGGCGAGAAGATCCTGTCCGAGCGGCGGATACGGACGATCAATCAAACTCGAGGATTAACCAAGTAGGGACGGGGAAGGCCATGGACCGAGAAACGCCGCACGACGCGGTCCTGCGCACCGAGGTCGCGCTCGAGATCCTCAACCAGGCGCGCGCCATCGTCACGAGCCGGATCCACGACCTCGAGGCGGAGGATCCGGAGGCCGCCGAGGCGCTGCGCGTCCGCCGGCGCACCCTCGTCGAGCTCCAGCACTGCCTCCGGGTGGAGGACTGCGAGGCCGTCATCGCCACCTGGGGCCCCTGGGTCAGGGACGAGAGCCTGTTCTGGCGGGAGTTCTGACCATGTCGTCGGACGCGATCGCCGGTCAGCTGTCGCCCGAGCGGAACGAAGAGATCTTCCGCCGCGACATCATGCGCGACTACCTGCCCGACAAGCTCGCGTCTGTCGCGCGCCCGCGCCTGATCCTCCTCGGAGGCCAGCCGGGGTCGGGCAAGACCGCTGTGCTGACGGCGGATTCGTGCTGGACGATGTCAGCAGCGACAGCACGGGCACGCTGATTGCGGTTCGCGCGGTTGGCAAGGCGAGTTCGTGCCCGGGATGCGGGAGAACGTCGGAGCGGATACACAGTCGCTATCATCGGCATCTGGCGGATCTGCCGATGGCGGGCAAACCGGTTCGGCTCGTCGTCCGGGCGCGGCGTTTCCACTGCGACACGGTGCTCTGCGGCTGCGCGTCTTTGCGGAGCGCTTCGACGATAAGGTTTTGGCGCCGTGGGCGCGGCGGACCGCCCGGCTCGACCACATCGTCCACCACCTGGGGCTGGCGCTGGGTGGACGGCCCGCGGCGAGCTTTGCCCGCAGGCTGATGCTGCCGGTCAGCAATGACATCCTGCTGCGGGTGGTGCGGCGCCGCGGCCATGCGAGGAGGCATAGGCTTGGATCGAGAGCGTGGTGTGTCTTCTGAAAAGGAGCTTCTTCGCAGTAGGTTTTGAACGAAAGCTGCAGTTCCTTCCGGCCACACCGCCGTGCCTGAAGGAGTTCATATCAATCCTCGTCGGCCGCCTCGTCCGAAGGTGTGCCGTTGATGCGGTGCTTGAGGATGCTCGACGGCTTGAAGACCATCACTCGGCGCGGCTCGATGGGCACTTCCTGCCCGGTCTTGGGATTGCGGCCGATGCGCTGACCCTTCTCGCGGACGACGAAGGAGCCAAAGGACGACAATTTCACTGTCTCGCCGCGGGCGAGGCAGTCGGCGATCTCCTTCAGGACGATTTCGACGAACCGGGCGGACTCGATGCGAGACAGTCCCACCTGTTGATAGACCGCCTCACACAGATCCATCCGCGTTATGGTCCGACCGGCCATTTGTCCTCCAGCCCCAGAAAACTCACGCAACTCCGCAACCCACCACCCCGGGGGGCACCAGACCCCGATCGATTTCAGCGGAGCAGGACCCATGGATATGAGGACAAACGCCACGCTTTTGCGCGCCCCTGTATCGGTGAGCAATGTTCCTCGCAAACGAGCTATGCACACGCGGGAAGGTCAATGCAAAGGTGCCTAAAACGGCAGGGCGGCGGGCGGCCATTTGCGTTCTCGTCGATGGTGCAGTTCGAACCACTCCGCATCGAAAGCGCTGGTTGCAGGCGGGCCTTCCTGCTAGGTTACATGTAACCATGGCGAGGTCCAACCACGTGCCCACGGCATCGACGCCCAAGTCCTCCCGCGTGAAGGTCCGGGATTATCGCGCCCGTCTGCGGTCCCAGGGCTTGCGGCCCATCCAGATCTGGGTGCCCGATGTGCGCGCACCGTCCTTCCGGTCGGAGGCGCATCGCCAGTCGCTGGCCGTTGCGACGAGCCCTCATGCCGGTGGGGATCAGGCCTTCATCGATGCGGTATCGGATTGGGGTGATGAATGAGGCGCGGCGACATCTGGACCGTCGCCGGCGGCAAGGACTATGCGGGCAAGCCGCGTCCCGTCGTCATCGTGCAGGATGATACCTTTGACGCCACGGATTCGATCACCATCTGCGCCTTCACCACCGACGAGACCGAGGCACCACTGTTTCGTCTTCCCGTGGCGCCCAACGCGCGCAACGGGCTCAGGACCACGTGCCGCCTGATGGTGGACAAGATCACCACCGTCCCGAAATCCAAGGTCGGGACGCGCATCGGGCGCCTGGACGATGAGGATGTCCTGCGCCTCAACCGGGCCATCGTGGTCTTCCTCGGATTGGCCGCAACTTCTGGGGCGAAGCGGCGGTCATAGAACCGGCGTGAGCAGTCCTCTCCCGCTACAGCTTCGTAAGCGGCGTCCTGACCCCACTTTTCGTCGGCGCGGCTGAGGGGGTGATGTTCCGAGCCTGGAGGGCTTGGGCATATGACGATTTCAGAGCTTACGCTTAAATCGAGCGCCGAAGAGCCGGTCCGGCGGTTCGAGGTTTTCACCGGAGTGGGGCGCCGCCGGGAGTGGGCTCCCGAGGACAAGGCGCGGATTGTCGCCGAGAGCCTCGAGCCTGGTGCCACGGTGAGTGCCGTAGCGAGGCGCCATGCATTGTCGCCGCAGCAGTTGTTCACGTGGCGCCGGGAGGCGCGTAAGGCGAGCGAGATGATCCCGGCGTTCGTGCCGGCCGTGGTCGCGCCGGAACCGGCTCCCGCATCTGAGCCGTCCGCCCCACCGTCACAGCCGAAGCGGCGTGGCCGGCAACGCCGGGCGGCGGCCATCGAGGTTGACGTCGCCGGGGTCAGGGTGAGGATCGAGAACGGGGCCTCGCCGGCCACCATCGCGGCGGTGATCGGCGCGCTGAAGGCCAGATCATGATCGGCCCGACCGGCGCGGTCCGGGTCATGGTGGCGACCCGGCCTGTGGACTTCCGCAAGGGGGCGGAGGGCCTCGCGGCACTGGTGCGTGAGACCATGGGCGCCGATCCGTTCTCCGGCACCGTGTACGTGTTCCGGGCCAAGCGACCCGACCGGGTGAAGCTGGTGTTCTGGGACGGCACCGGGGTTGTGCTGGTGGCGAAGCGGCTGGAGGACGGTGCGTTCCGCTGGCCGAAGATCACCGACGGCATCTTGCAGCTGACATCGGCCCAGCTCCAGGCCTTGCTCGAGGGGCTCGACTGGCGGCGGGTGCACGAGGCACAGCGTACGACGACCCCGGTCGCCGCCAGTTGAAGAGGCTCACCGGCTCCCGGCGAATATGATTCTATCTTGATCATGGCCTCGCTCTCCACCGAGCTTCCCCGCGATCCCGAGACGCTCCAGGCGATGCTGATCGCGCGGGACGCGGAGATCGAGCGCTTGCGCCAGATCATCAAGGAGTTGCAGCGCCACCGCTTCGGCCGGCGGGCGGAGAGCCTGCCCGAGGACCAGTTGCTGCTGGCGCTGGAAGAGGCCGAGCAGGTCGAGGCCGCCGGCTTCGCCGCGTCCGAGGAGAAGGGGCCGGCCGAGAAGGCGGAGCGGGTCGCGAAGCGCCGTGCGAACCGCGGGGCTCTGCCCGCCCATCTGCCGCGGATCGAGACCGTGGTCGATATCGAGAGCGACATCTGCCCGTGCTGTTCCGGCAAGCTGCACCGCATCGGCGAGGATGTGGCCGAGCGGCTCGACATGGTGCCCGCCCAGTTCCGCGTCCTGGCGGTGCGGCGGCCGAAATATGCGTGCCGCTCCTGCGCGGACGTGGTGGTGCAGGCCCCGGCGCCGGCACGGCTGATCGAGGGCGGCCTGCCGACGGAGGCAACCGTCGCCCATGTCCTCGTCTCGAAATACGCCGACCATCTGCCCCTGTACCGCCAGGCCCAGATCTATGCACGGCAGGGCATCGCGCTCGACCGCTCGACGCTGGCGGACTGGGTCGGGCGGGCGGCCTTCCTGCTGCGGCCCGTGCATGACCGGCTGCTGGCGGTGCTGAAGACCTCGCCCAAGCTGTTCGCCGACGAGACCACGGCGCCGGTGCTGGATCCCGGCCGCGGCCGGACCAAGACCGGGCAGCTCTTCGCCTATGCCCGAGATGACCGGCTCTGGGTCGGCGCCGATCCGCCCGCCGTCGCTTATGTCTATGCTCCGGACCGCAAGGGCGAGCGGCCCGTCGCCCACCTCGACGGCTTCAGCGGCATCCTGCAGGTCGATGGCTATGGTGGCTACAAGGCACTGGCCGGACGCAACGCCGTGAACCTGGCGTTCTGCTGGGCGCATGCGCGGCGGCGCTTCTACGAGCTTGCCCAGAGCGGTCCCGCGCCGATCGCCAGCGAGGCCCTGCAACGCATCGCCGAACTCTACCACGTCGAGGCTGCGATCCGCGGCCGGACCCCGGATGAGCGCCGGGCCGCGCGCCAGGAGAAGAGCAGGCCGATCATCAACGCCCTCGAGCCGTGGCTGCGGGCGAAGCTGGCGTTGATCAGCCAGAAGACCAAGCTCGCCGAGGCGATCCGCTACGCCCTCTCGCGTTGGCAGGGGCTGACCCTGTTCCTCGACGACGGCCGTGTCGAGCTGGACAACAACATCGTCGAGCGGTCGATCCGGCCCCTGGCGCTGACCCGAAATTATGCGCAGCACCTGATTATGCGCAGTTCACCTGCGGAAAGCGCCTGCGGGACTTATTCATCGACGACTTCTCGCGCGCGACGAACTGCGCATAATTCAAAGGCTTTGAAGGAACTGCATCAGTTGGTCGGGGGGACGATACCTCCCGGGGCGCGCTCCGATTGGCTGCAACCGATTGAGGGCGCGCTCCTTCATTGAGAGATCGGCATCGAAGTACATGTGCGTCGTGGCGGGGCTCTCGTGGCCCAGCCAGAGGGCGATCACGGTGATGTCGACGCCCGACTGAAGGAGATGCATCGCCGTGGTGTGGCGGATAGTATGCGGCGATATTGATCGGTGCGCGAGTTGGGGGTGTCGTTCTGCAGCAGCCGAGACAGCGAGGTCGAGACGCTGGGTAACATTCGATCGGGCCATCCTTCCTCCGCCCCGGTTCGGAAACAGGAACTTGTCATCACCGGCGTTCTCCATCTGGCGCTTCCAGGCCCGGATCAGCGATGCGGTTGATCGCCAAAGCGGCACGCTTCGTTCTTTGCGCCCCTTGCCGTGCAGGTGCGCGACCGAGGAGCCGTCGATGACGACGTTACCGACGCGCAAGCCTATGGCCTCCGACACTCGTGCACCGGTGTTGTACATCAGGCTGAAAAGTGCTCGATCTCGCTGGCCCGCCCACGTTCGAGGATCCGGCGCCTCGAGGATCGCCTGCATCTCTTGGCGTGACAAAAACCCAAGCACGGGTCTGTCAAACCTCTTCATCGGGATGGCCAGCGCCTGCTCGATCACGTGGAGCGCGGTAAGATCGTGGTGGGCGGCATACTTCAGGAAGGACCGAAGCGCCGCCAAACGGGCGTTGCGGCTGCGCGCGCCGTTGTTGCGCTCCTTCTCAAGATGATCGAGGAAGCTCAGGATCAGTCTGGCGTCGAGATCGACCAACGCCAATGCGGCCGGCGACTTGCTGATCTTGACTTCGGCGAAGCTTAGCAGCAGTCGGAACGTGTCGCGGTAAGCGGCGATCGTTCGGGGGCTGACGGCTCGCTGGCGGCCCAGATGCTCGACGAAGAAGCGCTGGAGCAAGGTGGAGAAGGACGGCGTCGGGATCGGATCAGGCATGGTGATCCCCTCCGACGCCTGCCGCGAAGAGCTCGAAGCGCTTGCCCGTGACCGCCATGAGGTCCGGGATGCCCGTCAGATACCAATAGGTATCGGACACCTTGGCATGGCCGACATAGGTCGAGAGCGCAGCCATGGCGTTGTCGATATCGGCCCCATGCTCATGCCAAAGCTGGACGCGGCGGCAGATGAAGGTGTGGCGCAGGTCGTGGATGCGCGCCTGGGCGTAGGCGCCGCGCGCCGTCCAGGCGAGTTCGGCTCTCAGCTTCTGGAACACCCAATGGATGGTCCGCGTCGGCAGCGGCCCGCCCGACGACGAGAGGAATAGAAATGAGTCCTGGTTGGTGGCGCCGTGACGCGCCCGCACGGCCATGTAGCGATCCAATGCCGCCACCGCGGTCGCGTGCATGGGCACGTGTCTGGACTTACGAAACTTCGTGTTCCGGACCGTCAGGACGCCCTGACCGAGATCGACGTTACCACATTGCAGGTGGAGCGCTTCCGAAAGGCGCAGGCCGGTGGCGGCGATCAACCCGAAAATCGTCTCGTAGGTGGCTGGTCGCAATCCACCATACGGGGCAAGGCGCCTGGCGGCGGCGAGGAGATCGCAGATCTCCTGCTCCGAGTAGATGTGTGGCGCCAGGCGACGATGGGAGCGGCCAAAGATTGCCGTCTGCGGGAACTCGGTGGCTGGATCGAGCCGCGTCAGATACCTGGCGAATGGTCGAAGGACATCCAGGCGTCGCGCCCAGGAAAACGGCGCGGCGTGCTTCGCCTGACCTTGCACCCAATCCAGTGTGATGCGGGTCGTCAGCGGGCCGGTATGGGCCGCCTCGTCGACGAAGCGGGCGAATGCGGTGATCTGGTCGCCCGGAATCCGCAGGTCGAACCCCAAGGCGCGGCGCTCGGTCAGGTAATCCTCGGCCAGTGAGAGCATAGTGCGCACCTCGGTCATGACGCGCTCCCCGGCCAGGGCAAGGCGACGGCGGTGAGCCGGTTCAGATCGACCTTGGCGTAGATCACCGACGTATCGAGGCAGCGGTGCCGCAGGACGTCAGCGATATCCTTCATCGGCGCGCCGGTGCGCAGCAGCCGGCTGGCCATGCTGTGCCGGAGAATGTGAACCCCTGTGCGGGTCCATCCGCATCTTCGGTAGCCTGCCACAACCGCTCGCTTGACGGCGCCCTTCTCAATCGGCTCATCGTACGGGGCGACGTGGCGGACAAATATGGCCCGGTTCAATGTCTGGGGCCGCTCCTTACGCAGATGGGCGGCGATCGCGCTGCCGGTCGCAGCGGGCAAGGGAAGGACATCGGCGCGCCGACTCTTGGTTCCGACGAGGGTGATCGTGCCGTCGGCCCAGTTGATGTCTTCGAGGCGTAGCTTGACGACCTCGCTGCTTCGCAGGCCGAGATCGATCAAACACCGCACCATCGCATAAGCTCGCCGGCGCGACGGAAAGGATTGATTGAACGATCGCAGCAGTTCGTCGATCTCGGCGTCGGTGAGCACTTCCGGCAAGGACGCCAATCGCCAGTGGGCCGCCCGCGGAATGGCGGCCGCCAGTTCGCTGACCCGATCGCCGGACATGCTGCGGAACCAGCCAATGGCGCCGCCGATCACGCCGATGGAGCCAGCGCTGCGCCCCTGCTCGCCGATAACAAAACGCCGGACGGATGCGGCACCGATCGTCGACATCGTGATCGGCTGATCGCCGAAATGCGCGAGCAGAAACTCGCCGACAACCCGACCGCGCCGCCGGCGGGTGGTGTCTGCCAGGCCCCAGACATCATGCATGTGGGCGTCGAAACGCGCCAACTCTTGCGAAACGACGGAGTCCAAGGCCGGATCTAGCGTCCCTACGCCATCGGCCCGCAACACTTCCAACAACCGGGCGAGTGCGGCTCGCAACTCGTGGCGCAATCGGCGGACCGGATAGGGGCAAGCGCAAGCCGGCATATGCTCCGACAGAAAGCAGGCGACGACGGCCTCGCCGATTGCGTTCAGACCGTACCGCTCCCCGGTCAGCCAATGGGCGAAGTGCGCAACGCAGCACAAATAAATGCGCTGGGTGCTTGGGGCATACCGCCCGCGGCGCAGGTGTGCCCCATATCGCGAAACATAGGGCTGAAGAACGCTATCCTCCAGCCAAGCGGTACCCATCCGGCGAGGGCCGCCTTGCGGAGTTTGGGCGATGACGTGAGTCCTAGGGGTAATCCTAGGAGTAGTCATATGACCCTGTCGCGGGTGGAGGTGATTACCTCGGTGGAGCGGCGCCGGCG
>NZ_JAIVFO010000124.1 GCF_029991245.1 Xanthobacter autotrophicus | reverse complement strand
CTCCCCAGCCCTCCCCCGCAAGCGGGAGAGGGGGCGCCACCCCGAGTAGGGGAGAGGGCGCCCGCGTGAAGAGGTGAACGACGCCGGCGCAGTACAAGCCGCAACACCGGCGCGGACTGAATTCTTTCGAACCCACGCCTGGCGCAGAGTTCATTGACGGTTCTTTTCAAGCCCGGACACGTCTTTTTCAGAAGGCCGCCATGCATATTCTCGTCACCCGTCCGGAGCCTGCCGCCGCCCAGACCGCCGAGCGCCTGCGCAAGCTCGGCCACGCGGTGACGGTGGACCCCATGCTGCGCATCGCGCCCACCACGCCGACGCTGCCGGAGGGGCCATTCGATGCGGTGGCCTTCACCTCCATCAACGGGGTGAAGGCGTTCGCGGTCCATCCGCAGGGGCCAGCCTTCTTCCACCTGCCGGCCTTCGCCGTCGGCCCGCGTACCTCGAAGGAGGCGCGCGCCATCGGCTTTGCCAACGTCACCGACTGCGACGGGGACGCCTCGGCCCTCGCCGGGCGCATCGCCGGGGCGCTGCCTGCCGGTGCGCGGGTGCTGAATCCGGCGGGCGAGGACCGGGCGGCGGATCTCCAGGCGCTGCTGGCGGCGCCGGGCATCACGCTGGAGCTGGCCATCGTCTATGCCGCCCAGCCGGCCGACGCCTTGTCGGAGGAGGCGCGCGCCGCGCTGGCCAGCGGAACCGTGACGGCAGCTTTGCACTTGTCCCAGCGAACGGTGAAGACCCTGCTCAAATGCGTTGCCGCTGCCGGCCTTAACGATCGGTTGATTGAAGTGCGCCAACTGTGCCTGTCGGAGCAGGTGGCCGAGCCGTTCGTGACGGCCGGGCTGAAGGTGGAGGTGGCCACGGTGCCCAACGAGGACGCGCTTCTCGCCCTGCTGTGATGCACTGTGACATGAGCTTGCGCAGCGGGGCTGTTGCGGCGCGACGCGGGGCGGTTTATCCGGAACCGGTACAGCGGATCCGAACTCACGATGGAGGCACGAGAGACGCCGATGGCGAGCGACGATCCGAAGGCGGAGGGCTTCGCGTCCCGCCCGTCCCGCACCCCGCCCACGCTGGACCTGAAGGCCGAGGAGGTCGCGACCGCCTCGGGCGCCACCGGTCCGGCCGCAGCCCAGGACCCTGGCGCAAAGAGCATTCCGGCCCAGGGCGCCGGCGCCCCGCAGCCCGGCACCGACCCGAAGGCCGCCGGAGACGACACCAAGCCGGGCGACGCGAAGCCGGGCGAAGCCAGGCCGGTCGAAGCCAGGCCGGCTCCGTCCATGCCGGTCGAGCCCAAACCGGCCGGAGCCCAGCCTGCCGAGACCAAGCCCGCCGACACCAGACCGGTGGACACCAAACCGGCCGTCACCAGCGCTTCCAGCGCCCCGGCGACCGGGCCGAAGCTGTCGGACGCCAAGCCGTCTGATGCCAAGCCTTCCGACGCCAAGCCCGCAGACGCCAAGCCGGCGGGATCGAAGCCGGCCGAGGCTGCTGCATCCGCCCCCGGCGAATCGGCCGCGCCCGCCAATGCCGGTGCCGCCAAGGCCACCGCGCCTGTTCCCCCCGCTCCGGCGCGTTCGGGCGGCGGTGCGGTGTTTGCCGGGCTGATTGCCGGCCTCATCGGCGGCGGTGCCGTGGCCGGTGGCCTTTGGTATGCGCTTCCGCAATTCTTCCCGCCGCCCGCTCCCGTGGTGGAGCCGGCCCCGGTGGTGAACCTCACGCCGCTGCAGACCCGCATCGCCGCCCTTGAGGCCCGCCCGGCCTTCGATCCGCGCGCCATTGCCGCCTTGTCCGAGCGGCTGGAGCGCAGCGAGGCGACCCTGAAGTCGCTGGACGCCACGGTGGCGGCGCTGAAGTCCGCCCCGGCCCCTGCCGGCGCAGCCGCCCAGGTTCAGGCCCCCGCGCCCGCCGTGCCGCCGACGCTGTTGAAAACGGTGGATGACCTGAAGGCGAGCAGCGACGCGACGCGGGACGCGCTCGCCGCCGCCCGCCGCGACATCGAGGCCCTGCGCACGGTGGAGAGCAACCTCCATACGGCGGTGGCCGCCGCCACGGCCGGCGCGCAGCAGGCCGGCGCCCAGGCGCAGGCGCAGGTTCAGGCCCTCGCCCAGTCCCTCACCCCCAAGGTGGAGGCGGTCGGCCCGCGCCTCGATGCGCTGAAGGCGCAGATCGAGGAGGCGACCGCCGCCGCCACCGCCTTCAACCGCGCCGCCGCCGGCCTGGTGGTGCTGTCCACCTTCCGCGATGCGGTGGTCTCCGGCCGGCCGTTCGCGGCGGAGCTGGGTGCCGCCCGCACCACGCTGGGGCCAGCCGCCGGCCAGCTCGACCCGTTCGCCGCCGCCGCGGCGGAGGGCTATGCGGCGCCGGCCAAGCTCGCCGCCACGCTGGCGCAGCAGGGCGCCGCCGCCATCGCCGCCGAGCGGCCCGCGCCCGCGCCGGCCGAATCCTCCGCCTCGCTGGTGGACCGGCTCCTGGCCTCTGCCGAGAGCCTGGTGAAGGTGCGTCCGGTCTCAGGTCCCGGCTCGGTGGATCTGGAAGGCCTCATCGCCACCGCCGTCGGTCAGGTGAAGGCCGGCCAGCTGGATGATGCCCTCATCACGCTGAAGAAGCTGCCGGACCCGGTTCAGGCCCGCCTTGCCGTGATCCGCGAGATCGAGGCGCGCACCGCTGCCGTGCGTGTCGCCGGGACGCTCTATCAGCAGCAGCTCGCCGCCATTTCGAGGAAGGTGCCGTGATCCGCCTCGTCCTATTCCTGCTCCTGCTCGTCGCCATCACCTTCGGCGTCTCCTGGCTGGCCGACCGGCCCGGCGAGGTGACGGTGGTGTGGGAAGGCGTGTCTTATGGCACTACCGTGCCCGTGGCGCTGGCGGTGATCGCCGTCGTCGCCGGCCTCATCCTGATCCTGTGGCGCATCCTGTCCCTGCTGGTGCGCTCGCCGAAAATCATCGCCGCCTTCTCCCGCCGCCGCCGGCGCGAGAAGGGCTGGAACGCGGTGACCCGCGGCCTGCTCGCGGTGGGCATCGGCGACAATGCCGCCGTGCGCCAGGCCCGGCACGATGCCGCCCGCCTCTTGCCCCACGAGCCGCTGACCCACCTGCTCACCGCCCAGGCGGCGCAGCTCGATGGCAAGCACGAGGTGGCCGTGGCCGCCTTCCGCGCCATGGTGGACAAGCCGGAGACCCGCCTGCTCGGCCTGCGCGGCCTGCACATGGAAGCGCGCAAGGCGGGGGACAAGGTGGCGGCCTACGCCATCGCCGAGGAGGCCGCCTCCGCCGCGCCGACCCTCGGCTGGGCCGCGGATGCGGTGATCGAGGCGCGCTGCGCCGCCGGCGACTATGCCGGCGCGCGGGGCGTGCTGGAGCGCCAGATGGCCCTCAAGGGCATCGACAAGGCCCAGTACCGCCGCCGCAAGGCGGTGCTGCTGGCCGCCGAGGCCATCGCTCTGGAGCACTCCGATCCGCTGGTGGCGCGGGAGAAGGCGGTGGAGGCGGTGCGCCTCGCCCCCACCCTGGTGCCCGCCGCCGCCTGCGCCGGCCGCCTGCTGGGCGCCGCCGGCGAGCTGCGCAAGGCGGCCAAGGTGGTGGAAACCGCCTTCGCCACCAATCCCCATCCCGAGCTGGCGGACGTGGAGGCCTATCTGCGGCCCGGCGACGCGGCGCAGGATCGCCTGAAGCGCATCCGCACCCTGGTGAACCGGGCGCCCAGCCACCGCGAGAGCGCCATCGCCCTGTCGCGCGCCGCCATCGACGCGCAGGAGTTCCGGCAGGCCCGCCTGGTGCTGGAGCCGCTGCTGGCCGAGCCGAGCCAGCGCGTCTGCCTGCTCATGGCCGAACTTGAAGCCGCCGAACATGCCGATATCGGCAAGGCCCGCGAATGGACCGCGCGCGCCGTGCGGGCCCATCGCGACCCGGCCTGGATCGCCGACGGCGTGGTGTCCGATGCCTGGGCGGCGCTGTCGCCGGTGTCCGGAAAGCTCGATGCCTTCGTGTGGGAGGTGCCCCCGGGCGTCTCCGCCACCCCGATCCTGGAGCATGAGGCCGAGCGGGTGAAGGCGGCCATCGCCGCCGTCCGCGCCAGCGAGGAGGCCAAGGCCGCCGTCGCCGCCGCCGAAGCTGCGGCCCTTGTTGCCGCCGCCGAGGCGGAAGCCGCCGCGCTGGCGCCCCCCAAGGAGGAGCCGAAGCCGGAGCCGGTGGTCGAACCGGTGCCGGAGCCGGAACCGGCGGTGGTCGTCGCTCCGCCGCCCCCGTCCAAGCCCGCATCGTCCAAGCCCGCACCCGCGCCGGTTTCCCCGGAGCTGGCATCCATGCCCCCCGTCGCGGCGAACGGGCGGGGGAAGCCGTCGCGGCCCGCCCCCATCGTCGCTTTGCCGCCCCTGCCCGACGATCCGGGACCGGACGGGGAAACCCCGGACGAGCCGGACACCTCCGGCAAGAAGCGCCGGCTGATGGGGCTGTGAGGGCCGGTTCAGCCCGATCCTGCTGAGACGGGCGGGCGCATCTGCCAAGGAACGGCGGTGCGCCCCCCGCCGCGATGATCATCGCCGTGGCCCGGCGGGACCTGCATCGCTGCCCGCCCGGGCGGGTCTCGTTGCGCCTCTCAATCCCGCCCCGTTGGCCCCCGCGCCGGCGCTGCCGCCTTGTGGCGAACCCGCGCCGATGCTATGCGGCGCGGATGACCGCCACCGCCCAGAAGAACATTCGCAACTTCTCCATCGTCGCCCACATCGATCATGGGAAATCGACCCTCGCCGACCGCCTGATCCAGATCACCGGCGGTCTCACCGAGCGGGAGATGACGGATCAGGTGCTCGACAGCATGGACATCGAGCGCGAGCGCGGCATCACCATCAAGGCCCAGACCGTGCGCCTGTCCTACAAGGCGCAGGACGGCGAGACCTATATCCTCAACCTGATCGACACTCCCGGGCACGTGGACTTCGCCTATGAGGTGAACCGGTCGCTGGCCGCCGTGGAGGGCTCGCTGCTGGTGGTGGACGCCTCCCAGGGCGTGGAGGCGCAGACGCTGGCCAATGTCTACCAGGCCATCGACAACAACCACGACATCGTTCCCGTCCTCAACAAGATCGACCTGCCCGCCGCCGAGCCGGAGAAGGTGAAGGCGCAGATCGAGGACGTGATCGGCCTCGACGCCTCCAATGCCATCGGCATTTCCGCCAAGACCGGCCTCAACGTGGACCAGGTGCTGGAAGCCATCGTCACCCGCCTGCCGCCGCCCATGGGCGACCGCGCCGCGCCGCTGAAGGCGCTGCTGGTGGATTCTTGGTACGATACCTACCTCGGCGTGGTGGTGCTGGTGCGCATCATCGACGGCGTGCTGAAGAAGGGCCAGCGCATCAAGATGCTGGGCTCCGGCGCCGTGAACGACGTGGACCGCGTGGGCGTGTTCACCCCCAAGATGGTGGCCATGGCCGAGCTTGGCCCCGGCGAAATCGGCTTCCTCACCGGCTCCATCAAGGAAGTGGCGGACACCCGCGTCGGCGACACCATCACCGAGGAAAAGCGCCCCTGCGCCGACATGCTGCCGGGCTTCAAGCCGGCGCAGCCGGTGGTGTTCTGCGGCCTGTTCCCGGTGGATGCGGCGCAGTTCGAGGATCTGCGGGCCGCCATGGGCAAGCTGCGCCTCAACGACGCCAGCTTCTCCTATGAGATGGAAACCTCGGCGGCGCTGGGCTTCGGCTTCCGCTGCGGCTTCCTCGGGCTGCTGCACCTCGAAATCATCCAGGAGCGGCTGGAACGCGAGTTCAACCTCGACCTCATCGCCACCGCCCCCTCGGTCATCTACGAGATCCAGATGACCGATGGCTCGGTGATCGACCTGCACAATCCGGCGGACATGCCGGACGTGGTGAAGATCGAGGAGATCCGGGAGCCCTGGATCCGCGCCACCATCCTGACGCCGGACGATTATCTCGGCTCCGTGCTGAAGCTGTGCCAGGACCGGCGCGGCAGCCAGATCGAGCTCACCTATGTGGGCGCGCGGGCCATGGTGACCTACGACCTGCCCCTCAACGAGGTGGTGTTTGACTTCTACGACCGGCTCAAATCCATCTCCAAGGGCTACGCCTCCTTCGACTACCAGATCACCGAATACCGCCCCGGCGACCTGGTGAAGATGTCCATTCTGGTGAATGCCGAGCCGGTGGATGCCCTGTCCATGCTGGTGCATCGCGCGCGCGCCGATGCGCGCGGCCGGGTGATGTGCGAGAAGCTGAAGGACCTGATCCCCCAGCATCTGTTCAACATCCCGATCCAGGCGGCCATCGGCGCCAAGATCATCGCCCGCGAAACCATCAAGGCGCTGCGCAAGGACGTGACCGCCAAGTGCTATGGCGGCGACATCTCCCGCAAGCGCAAGCTCCTGGACAAGCAGAAGGAAGGCAAGAAGAAGATGCGTCAGTTCGGCAAGGTGGAGATCCCGCAGGAGGCCTTCATCGCCGCGCTGAAGATGGACGAATAGGACGCCAGACCCGGACCCTTGTCTGACTGAACGCGATCATGCTCCGCGCTGGCGGTGGCCCGTCTCTTGCTTGAAATCCCAGGGTGCAGACCGATCCGGAGCCGTTCCGGTTCGTCGGAACGGCGGGAAGGAATGCCGGACGTGCCGTCTATCCCGGAGAATGAGCAGGCCTACGGGCTCCAGGGGGTGCTTGAGCACAGCTTCGAGCGCACACGGCACGATGGTTCGGGCACGCTTGCCGATTACATTCCCGAACTGGCCAAGGCCGATCCCGAGCGCTTCGGCATCGCTGTGGCATCGGTGTCCGGCGAGGTGGTGGGCGTGGGCGACGTGGACGTGCCCTTCACCATCCAGTCCATTTCCAAGGCGCTGGCCTATTGTCTCGCGCTGGAGGCGCTGGGCCGGGACAAGGTGCTGGCCCATGTGGGGGTCGAGCCCTCCGGCGATGCCTTCAACGCCATCGTCTTCGATGCGCTCTCCAACCGGCCCTTCAACCCCATGGTGAATGCCGGGGCCATCACCGTGTCCGGCCTGCTCGCCGAGGCGTTCGGGGCGGAGGCGTTCGAGGTGGTGCTGGACCGTTTCTCCGCCGCCGCCGGCCGGCGACTGGCCATGGACGAGACCGTGTTCCGCTCGGAGGCGCAGACCGGCCACCGCAACCGCGGCATCGCCCATCTGCTGAAATGCGCCGGCGCGCTCGGCGCCCATGTGGACGACGCCGTCGATCTTTATTTCCGCCAGTGCTCCATCCTCGTCACTGCCACCGACCTTGCGGTGATGGGGGCGACGCTGGCCAATATCGGGGAGAATCCGCTCACCGGCAGCGCCGTGTTCGCGGTGGAGGCGGTGCGCAACACCCTGTCGGTGATGTTCACCTGCGGCATGTATGATTTTGCCGGCAACTGGGCCTTCGACGTGGGCGTGCCGGCCAAAAGCGGGGTGGGCGGCGGCATTCTCGGGGTGGTGAACCGGCAACTGGGCATCGGCACCTATTCCCCGCGGCTCGATGCCAAGGGCAATTCGGTGCGCGGCATCGCCGCCTTCCGCGACCTCACCGAGGAAATGGGGCTGCACGTGTTCGACCCCACCAACCGCGGCTCGTCCCTGCTCAGCGCGTACCGGCGCTGAACCGTCCGCTGCAAGGCCGCGCGGGAAAACGGGTGGAGACCGAAAACGGCCGGCGGAAAGCCGGCCGATCAGGCGCGGCGGCTCAGGAGCAGCGCACGTAGACCATGGTGCCGTAGCGGCGGGAAACCTCGGGGTCCAGCCACTTCAGCACCAGCACGTTGCCGTCGAAGCGCACCACCTGCCGGTCGCGCTCGCCGCCCGCCGGGTCTTCGGGAGGTCCGATATAGGTCGCCCCGCCGGCCACCTGCTTCGAGACCACCTCGGTCAGCTTGTTGTCATCGGCGAGATACATCATCACGCCGCCATTGGTGCCGGCGGTGATGACGTAGGGGTTGGAGCACTGGGCGCGGGCCTGATTCTCGGTTCGCGTGGCGTCGTCCGGCCGGTGGTAGGCGGCGAGGCCCCAGCGGCCGACCAGGCGGTCGGGCGGGATCGGGCTGGTATATTGCGGGCGGGCCGGCGGCGGCGGCTCGGTGGGGGGGGTCACGCAGCCGGCGAGCGTCAGCGCCAGCCCGGTTACGGCAACGCCCAGAAGACCGGCGCGCCGCGCCGCGCCCACATGCGACTTCGATCCCGCAAACATCTTCGTCATGTGATTTCCGAGGCCTCCCGCCGCCTGGGATCCGTTATCCGATTGCCCGCCATGCCAGCCGGTTGCACCGACCATAATGGCTGGCGCCGCCCGCGTCGATGCCGCCGCGCCCCGCGAATCGCGAAGGTTTGGCGCCAGTGTGCCGCAAAGCTAGACCATGCGGGTTACGGCTTTCCTAGCTGTGCTTTGGGGCAGCCTCCGGATCTCATGCTGCAGCGCGCCTTGACGGGGCGGGGTGGCCCGCTTATCTCCGCTGCGAGCTTGGCACTCCACCCTGGAGAGTGCCAGAACCGGCGGGCCAGAGGCTCGCGTCCCTCGGAGAGGTTAAAAACAATGTCCTTCCGTCCCCTGCACGACCGTGTCGTGGTCAAGCGCATCGAAGCCGAGCAGAAGACCGCCGGCGGCATCATCATCCCCGACACCGCCAAGGAAAAGCCCCAGGAGGGCGAGGTGATCGCGGTGGGTCCCGGCGCGCGCGACGAGGCCGGCAAGCTGGTTCCCCTCGACGTGGCGGCGGGCGACCGTGTGCTGTTCGGCAAGTGGTCGGGCACCGAAGTGAAGATCGACGGCCAGGACCTGCTGATCATGAAGGAAAGCGACATCCTCGGCGTCATCGCCAAGTGATGTGTCGCTCCCAGCTGATGGCCGGCTGAACGCACCCGATAATCCCAAAATTTAGGAGGCCGTAATGGCTGCCAAAGACGTAAAGTTCTCCGGCGAAGCCCGTGAAAAGCTGCTGCGCGGCGTCGATATCCTCGCCAACGCGGTGAAGGTCACCCTCGGCCCCAAGGGCCGCAACGTGGTGATCGAGAAGAGCTTCGGCGCCCCCCGCATCACCAAGGACGGCGTCACCGTCGCCAAGGAGATCGAGCTGGAAGACCGGTTCGAGAACCTCGGCGCCCAGCTGGTGCGTGAAGTCGCCTCCAAGACCAACGACCTGGCCGGCGACGGCACCACCACCGCCACCGTGCTGGCCCAGGCCATCGTGAAGGAAGGCGCCAAGTCGGTCGCCGCCGGCATGAACCCCATGGACCTGAAGCGCGGCATCGACCTCGCCGTGGCCGCCGCCATCGCCGACATCCGCGCCCGCGCCAAGAAGGTCTCCTCCTCCGCCGAAGTGGCGCAGGTGGGCACCATCTCCGCCAACGGCGATGCCTCCATCGGCGAGATGATCGCCGGCGCCATGCAGCGCGTGGGCAATGAAGGCGTCATCACCGTCGAGGAAGCCAAGACCGCCGAGACCGAGCTCGAAGTGGTCGAAGGCATGCAGTTCGACCGCGGCTATCTCTCTCCCTATTTCATCACCAATGCGGAGAAGATGATCGCCGACCTGGAAGAGCCCTATCTCCTCATCTTCGAGAAGAAGCTCTCCGGCCTCCAGCCGATCCTGCCCGTGCTCGAAGCCGTGGTGCAGACCGGCCGTCCGCTGGTCATCGTGGCCGAGGACGTGGAAGGCGAGGCGCTGGCCACCCTCGTGGTCAACAAGCTGCGCGGCGGCCTGAAGGTCGCTGCCGTGAAGGCTCCCGGCTTCGGTGATCGCCGCAAGGCCATGCTGGAGGATATCGCCATCCTCACCGGCGGCACGGTGATCTCGGAAGATCTCGGCATCAAGCTCGAGAACGTGACGATCGCCCAGCTCGGCCGCGCCAAGAAGGTGATTCTCGAAAAGGAGAAGACCACCATCGTGGACGGCGTCGGCGAGAAGGCCGACATCGAGGCCCGCGTCAACCAGATCAAGGCGCAGATCGAGGAGACCTCCTCGGACTACGACCGCGAGAAGCTCCAGGAGCGCCTGGCCAAGCTGGCGGGCGGCGTCGCGGTGATCCGCGTCGGCGGCTCCACGGAAGTGGAAGTCAAGGAGAAGAAGGACCGCGTGGACGACGCCCTGAACGCCACCCGCGCTGCGGTGGAAGAAGGCATCGTCCCCGGCGGCGGCGTGGCCCTGCTGCGCGCCAAGAAGGCGGTCGAGCTGGTGATTTCGGACAATCCCGACATCACCGCCGGCATCAAGATCGTGCTGCGCGCCCTTGAGGCCCCCATCCGCCAGATCGCCGAGAATTCCGGCGTGGAAGGCTCCATCGTGGTGGGCAAGGTGCAGGAGTCCAACGATCCGAACTTTGGCTTCAATGCCCAGAGCGAGGAATATGTGGACATGATCGTCGCCGGCATCGTCGATCCGGCGAAGGTGGTGCGCACCGCCCTGCAGGATGCGGCCTCCATCGCCGCCCTGATCGTCACCACCGAAGCCCTCGTGGCCGAGCTGCCCAAGCGTGACGCCGGCGGCCCCTCCATGCCCGGCGGCGGCATGGGTGGCATGGGCGGCATGGACTTCTGAGGAAGTCTGTTCGTCTCAGAGTTTGCGAGAGGGCGCGGCTTCGGCTGCGCCCTTTTCGTTTGGCGGGCTCGTTCAGCGGGCTTTCGCGCCCCGGCCGACTGCAGCGTCAGCGCAAGGAGAGCCGGGGCCCAGCGCAAGAGACCGCCGAAGGCGCTTCCAACTCGACCGCCGGGATCTGGAATTGCCTGCTGCGCAGGAGTTTTGCGCTGGATCCCGGCTCGGCGCTCCAACTGCGCTGTCGCTGGGCCGGGACACGCACCGCTGTGCGGTGCGCCCTCACGTCCCGCAGAAGGTCTGGTAGCCTTCCATGGACGGCGGCAGGCCGGCATAAGCGGCGAAGGCCGGCTGCTCCTCGAAGGGATGCGCCAGCACGGTGTTCAGCGTCTCGAAGGGCGCGAAGTCGCCGTCGCTCGCCGCGGCGATCACCTGTTCCACCAGATGGTTGCGCGGGATGAACAGGGGATTGACGCGGTCCATGGCCGCGCGCGTCGCCGCGCCGTTGCGTCCGGTCGAGGCCAGCCGTTCCCGCCAGCGCGTCGCCCAGGCGTCGAAGGCCTCCCGGTCGAGGAACAGGTCGCGCACCGGTCCCCCGGCGTCCGGGTCGGCGGCAAGGGCCCCGAGCCGGCGGAAGGTGAGGGTGAAATCGGCCTTGGACGCGGCCATCACCGACAGCAGCTCAAGGGCGAGGGCGGTGTCCTCCTCGCTCGCCACCCCGTCCGGCCCGGCAAGGCCGATCTTGGCCACGAGGCCGGAGTGATAGGCGGCCCTAAAGCGCGCCGGGAATTCCTTCAGCGCGCCGTTGGCGGCGGCGACGGCGGCCTCCTTGTCCTCGCCGAACAGGGGGATCAGGCATTCGGCGAGGCGCGCCAGGTTCCAGTGGGCGATATCCGGCTGGTTGCCATAGGCATAGCGGCCCATCTGGTCGATGGACGAGAACACCGTTTCCGGATCATAGGCGTCCATGAAGGCGCAGGGGCCGTAATCGATGGTCTCGCCGGAGACCGACATGTTGTCCGTGTTCATCACCCCGTGGATGAAGCCCACCTGAAGCCAGCGCGCCACCAGCGCCGCCTGCCGGCCGATAACGGCGTTCAGCAGCGCCAGATAGGGCTCTGGCGCGTCTTTCAGGTCCGGATAATGCCGGGCGATGGTGTAGTCGGCCAGCTGGCGCACCGCGTCGGTGGCCTTGCGGGCGGCGAAGAACTGGAAGGTGCCGATGCGGATGTGGCTCGCCGCCACCCGCGCCAGCACGGCGCCCGGCAGCGGCCGGTCGCGCAGTACCGGCTCGCCGGTGGTCACCGCCGCCAGCGCCCGCGTGGTGGGGATGCCCAGTGCCGCCATGGCCTCGCTGACGATGTACTCGCGCAGCACCGGACCCAGCGCCGCCCGCCCGTCGCCACGGCGGGAGAAGGGCGTGGGGCCGGAGCCCTTCAGCTGGATGTCGCGGCGTCGGCCGGCACGGTCCACCACCTCGCCCAGCAGGATGGCCCGCCCGTCGCCGAGCTGGGGCGTGAACTGGCCGAACTGGTGCCCGGCATAGGCCAGCGCGATGGGCTCTGCACCCTCCGGCACGTGCTGGCCGGCGAACATTTCCACCGCCTCGGGGGTGGCGAGCGCATGGGGGTCAAGGCCCAGCTCCTCGGCGAGGGGCGCGTTGACCTTCACCAGGCCGGGCGCGGTCACCGGCGTGGGCGTGGCGGGGGCGTAGAAGCCCGGCAGGTCGCGGGCATAGGAATTGTCGAAGGGGAAAGGGGCAGGCATGGCGCGGCAATCTCCCCCGGGGCGGAAAAGGGGCAGACCCCCCGGGCCGTCAACGATGGGGAAAAGGTGGGGTCTCCCCCCGGCGATGTCCAGCCGGTCTCAGGCCACGGCGTAGAGCGGATGCTCGCGGCGCAGCTCCTCCAGCAGGATCTCCTCCACCTTGGCGAGGGCCGGCGGGCGGCTGCCGGGCCGGCCATAGAGCACGAATTCCATGTCCGGCAGGCTGGCGCGGTCGAGGTCCGCCACCACGGCGAGGTCCGGCCTCAGCGCCCGCGGCGAGCGCACGGTGACGCCGATGCCCGCGCCCACCGCCGCCATCAGCCCCGGCAGGCTAGGGCTGGTGAAGGCGATGCGGAAGGCGCGCCCCGCCGCATTGAGCGCCGAGATGGCGGCGCTGCGGCAGATGCAGGGGTTCTCGAACAGCACCAGCGGCACCGGCGCCTCCCGGTCGAGGCGCAGGTGGCGGGCGGCGATCCACACCATGGGCTCGCGCAGCAGCAGGGTGGTGGGCAGGTCGCTCTCGTTGCGCAGGCCCACCGCGATGTCGAGGTCCTCCGCCTTCAGCTTGTCCAGCATGGTGACGGTGGTGCACACGCGCACCGTGATGGGGGCCTGGGGAAAGCTGGCGGCGAGGCGATAGAGGATGCGCTGCATCACCCCTTCGCCCACGTCCTGCACAAAGCCGAGCCGCAGCGGCTGGGCGAAGGCGCCATGCACGTGCTGGGTGAGCACCCGGTCGTTGAGGTCGAGGAGGCGGCGGGCATCCTCCAGGAAGGCGGCACCGCGCGGGGTGGGGGAGACCGCCCGGCCCCGCCGTTCCAGCACCTGGAAGCCGAGGGATTCGGCCAGCCGGTCCATCTGCAGGCTCACCGCCGACTGGCTGCGCCCCACCTTGCGCGCGGCGGCCGAGATGGAGCCGAGATCGGCCACGGCCGCGAAGCTGCGCAGGAGATCGAGATCGAGATTGCGGATCATGATATGAGCTTATCCGATTTCTCGGATTTTAGAATTCAAATTTTCTCATGCGAAGGTGCGGCGTAGGGTGCCGCCATCGAACCGATGGAGACCCTCATGCCCCTTCTCGAAGTGAAGCTGTCCGGCGCGCCGGATGCCGCCCTTGCCGCCACCGTGGCGGCCACCCTGTCCGACCTCACCGCCCGCATCCTGCGCAAGGACCCGAAGCTGACGGCGGTCGCTATCACTTTCGTGCCGCGCGAGCAGTGGTTCGTGGGCGGCGCGTCGCTGGCGGCGAAGAACGCGTCGTCCTTCGCCCTCGACATCCTGGTGGTGGACGGCACCAACACCAAGGACGAGAAGGCGGCCTATCTGGAAGCGGTGTTCGCCGCCATGGGCGGCCTGCTGCCGGACCTTGATCCGGAGAGCTACATCCTGGTGCGCGAGGTGAAGGCCGACGCCTATGGCTATGGCGGGCGCACCCAGGAAAGCCGCTACGTGGAGAAGAAGCTGAAGGCGGCGTGAGGGCGGGTGCCGGGGGCGTGGTCCGGCGGGAACCCTCTCCCGCCTGCGGGGGAGGGCAGGGT
>NZ_JAIVFO010000123.1 GCF_029991245.1 Xanthobacter autotrophicus | reverse complement strand
GGGGAGGCTGTCAGCGCTCGGGACGGATGCAACCGGGTCGGCGGGAGAACGGCGGGGCCAGGCGCGGTGTCGCGCCATTTGCTGCGGCGAACAGGGCCTGCCCCCTCCCCGGCCCTCCCCCGCAAGCGGGAGAGGGGGTAAGGGCGGCGCGTTCAGTGCGCTCCGCCCCGGTCGCGACCGTGCCTCACACCAGCATCTTGCCCTCGTCGGTGATGGCCTCGTCGAGGTCGATGGCCATGTCGCCGAGGATCATCTCGTTGTGGGCGCGGCCCGACGGGATCATGGGGAAGCAGTTTTCCTGCTGGTCCACGATGCAGTCGAAGATCACCGGGCGCTTCACGTTGATCATCTCCTGGATCGCCGCGTCGAGGTCGCCGGGCTTCTCGCAGCGGATGCCCACGCCGCCGTAGGCGTCGGCCAGCTTCACGAAGTCGGGCAGCGCTTCCGAATAGGAGTGGGAATAGCGCCCGCCGTGCAGCAGTTCCTGCCACTGGCGCACCATGCCCATGTAGCGGTTGTTGAGGATGAAGACCTTCACCGGCAGGTCGAACTGCACCGCCGTGGACATCTCCTGCATGTTCATGAGGATGGAGGCCTCGCCCGCGATGTCGATGCACAGCGCGTCCGGATGGGCCTTCTGCGCGCCGATGGCGGCGGGCAGGCCGTAGCCCATGGTGCCGAGGCCGCCGGAGGTCATCCAGCGGTTCGGCTCCTCGAAGCGGAAGAACTGCGCCGCCCACATCTGGTGCTGGCCCACTTCCGTGGAGATGTAGACGTCCTTGTCCTTGGTGGCCGCATACAGGCGCTCGATGGCGAACTGCGGCTTGATGATCTCGTCCGAGGGGCGATAGGCGAGGCAGTTGCGCGCGCGCCAGCGCTCGATCTGCGCCCACCAGGCGGCGAGCGCCGGCTGGTCGATCTTCAGCGACCTTGCGTTCCAGGCCTCGACCATGTCGGCGAGCACGCGGGTGCAGTCGCCGATGATGGGCAGGTCCACCTTCACGTTCTTGTTGATGGAGGACGGGTCGATGTCGATGTGGATCTTCCTGGAGCCCGGCGCGAAGGCGTCGAGGCGGCCGGTGATGCGGTCGTCGAAGCGCGCGCCGATGCAGACCATCACGTCGCAATCGTGCATGGCCATGTTGGCTTCATAGGTGCCGTGCATGCCCAGCATGCCCAGCCACTGCCGGTTCGCCGCCGGGAAGGCGCCGAGGCCCATCAGCGTCGAGGTGACCGGCACGCCGGTGAGGCGCGCCAGCTCGCGCAAAAGGCGGCTCGCCTCCGGCCCGGAATTGATGACGCCGCCGCCGGTGTAGAAGATGGGCTTCTTCGCGCCCGCGATCATCTCCACCGCGGCGGAGATCTGCGCGTCCTCGGCCTTCAGCTTGGGACGGTAGGTCTTGTGCTGGATGTTCTCGCGGCCGATGTAGGTGCCGGTAGCGAACTGCACATCCTTGGGGATGTCCACCACCACCGGGCCGGGACGGCCGTTCTGCGCCACATAGAAGGCCTCGTGCAGCACGCGCGCGAGATCGTTCACGTCGCGCACCAGATAATTGTGCTTGGTGCAGGGCCGGGTGATGCCCACCGTGTCGCATTCCTGGAACGCGTCATTGCCGATGAGGTGGGTCGCCACCTGCCCGGTGATGCAGACCAGCGGAATCGAATCCATCAGCGCGTCGGTGAGGCCGGTGACCGCATTGGTGGCGCCGGGGCCGGAGGTGACCAGCACCACGCCGACCTTGCCGGAGGAGCGGGCATAGCCCTCCGCCGCATGCACCGCCGCCTGCTCGTGGCGCACCAGGATGTGCTCGATGTGGTTCTGGTGGAACAGGGCGTCATAGATCGGCAGCACCGCCCCGCCCGGATAGCCGAAGAAGTGCTCGACCCCCTGGTCGGCGAAGGCCCGCATCACCATTTCGGCGCCGGTCATCTGGATGCTCATGGTCTGCAACTCCATCGGGGGCGCCTTCGGCCCCGCCGGGCTCAAGCCGGCAAATCCTGCATCAACGCCGGCCTTGCCGGCATCTCGGTCACGAACGGCGGCCGGTGCCGGACGCCGAAGCCCTTCAGGGCCAAGGCCCTTCAGAAACGACGAAGGGGCCCGAAGGCCCCTCGTCACGCGCCACCTCGTCTGCCGCAGCCCTCAGGCTGGACAAAAAGTGGCGCGCCACCCTACGAGAAGAATAACGATCTTGCGCATGTGGGCGCTGTCCCTTTCAAAAGTTGCGCGAAGCTACCCATGCGCAGGCCGCACGTCAAGCGCTGCCATCCGCCGCCCCTGTCACATTTTACAAGTCTGCTGACCAGAGCGGATCCGAGGTGAACCCTCTGCCGCTTGCAAGAGCTTCGCGAAAGTCACCCACGGCCGGTGCAGGAAGCCGCTCCCCACTCCCGCAAGGGGAGAGGGGAGGACGGCCGCTCAAGGACCTTTCGCAGGGCTCTCTTGAGAGAGAGTAAGAAGAGTCGCCCGCCGGGCTGAAAAATTCCGTTAGGGAACGAATGATAGGCTCTGTTCGCCATCCGCCCCGATATTGCCCCATCTTTGGGCTGTGTATATCACCACAAGGTTCCGCAGGGGTGGAATGAGGAGGGGCTCGGCCTCATGAAGAAACTGACGCTCGCATTCGCCACATCGGCCGTACTGGTCGGGACCGCGCTGTCGACAGGCGCTGCCCTGGCGGATTGCCAGAGCGATGTCGCCTCCGTGCGCGGGGAGCTGGAAGAGAAGGGCAAGGCCCTGCAGGCCGCCATCAAGAAGAAGGCCGACCCGCAGACCCTGTGCCCGCTGTTCCGCGCCTACACCGCCTCCGAGGCCAAGTGGGTGAAGTTCCTGGGCGACAACAAGGACTGGTGCCAGATTCCGCCCCAGGCCATCGAAAATGCCGCCGAAGGCGCCAAGAAGGCCGTGGGCGTCCGCAACAAGATCTGCGAAGCCGCCGCCAACGGCGGTGCCGCGCCCGGCGGCGGTGCCGCCAAGCCGCCGCCGCAGGGCTCCCTGTCGAGCGCGCTCGGCATCACCACCGGCTACAGCCTCGGCTCGCAGAAGAGCGGCGGCGTGTTCGACACGCTGAACGGCAACGCGCTGAAGTGAGGCAGTCGGATTGCCCTCAAGTTCCAGCGATGGGGCGATGACCCCACCCGTCGCCGACGCTGCGCGCGGTAATTGGGTCGATCGTTTCGCGCCCCTGCGCGTGCGTCCCTATCTGCGGCTCGCCCGGCTTGACCGGCCCATCGGCTCCTGGCTGCTGCTGCTGCCGTGCTGGTGGTCCACCGCGCTCGCGGCCATCGCCGACGAGGCGCCCTATCCCGATCCCTGGCTCCTGATGCTATTCGCCATCGGCGCCGTGGCCATGCGCGGTGCCGGCTGCACCTGGAACGACATCCTCGACCGCAAGATCGACCGGCAGGTGGCGCGCACCCGCAACCGTCCCGTCGCCTCGGGGGCCGTGAGCGTGCCGGCAGCCTTCGCCTTCCTGGCGGCGCAGGCCCTCGTCGGCCTCGCGGTGCTGCTGTCCCTGCCCCATTTCGCCATCGTCACCGGCCTCGCGTCCCTGGGCGTGGTCGCTGTTTACCCCCTGATGAAGCGCGTCACCTCGGTGCCGCAGCTCATCCTGGGCATCGCCTTCTCGTGGGGCGCGCTCATGGGCTGGGCCAGCGTGATGCGCACCATCGCCGACCCGGCCCTGCTGCTGTTCGCCGGCTGCGTGCTGTGGGTGTTTGCCTACGACACCATCTATGCCCACCAGGACAAGGAGGACGACGCCATCGTGGGCGTGCGCTCCACCGCGCTGCTGTTCGGCCGCAGTACCGCCCTCGTGGTGGCGCTCTGCTATACTTTAGTAGTGGTGCTGTTCGGCATCGCCCTCCTCTCGGTGCCGTCCGGCCCGTTCGCGGTGATGGGCCTGATCGGCTTCGCCCTGCATCTGGCCGGGCAGGTGCGCCGGCTCGACATCGACGACGGCGCGCGCTGCCTCGCCGTGTTCAAGTCCAACCGCGACGCCGGCCTGATCCTGTTCGCGGGCCTTGCCCTCGACACCCTCGTGCCCAACACGCTCGCGCCGCTTCTGCCTTAGGGCGGTTTCGAGCGAAGTGGGCACCGGTTCGCGTGAAGAAAACGCGCAAACTCAATAATCCAGAACGTGTGCCGCGCGCCGGTGCGAGCGGAAAGCGCCCTCGGCGGGGCGTGGCATTGACGCAGTGCAGCACGAGTCATCTTGCCTCCGGGCGCCGACGCCCCTATGTGGCAGGACCATGAGCGTCGAGCCCACGCGCGGCCCCGACGGGCCTGACCCCGCCCCCCTGGCGCGCCAGCTCACCGAGACGGTGACGGCGGCGGGAGAGATCGCGCTCGCCATGTTCCAGGCCGGCGTGAAGTCCTGGACCAAAGGCAACAATTCCCCCGTCACCGAGGCGGACATGGCGGTGGATGCCTTTCTCCACCGGCACCTCACCGCGCTGGATGCGGGCATCGGCTGGCTTTCCGAGGAATCCGCCGATGGCCCGGCGCGCCTCGGCGCGCGCCGGCTGTGGGTGGTGGACCCCATCGACGGCACCCGCGGTTTCATGGCCGGCGGCCACGACTGGGCGGTCTCGGTCGCGCTGGTAGAGCAAGGCCGGCCCATCCTCGCCGCCCTGTTCGCACCGGCCACCGGGGAATTGTTCACCGCCGAGGCCGGCCGCGGCGCCGTGCGCAACGGCATCCCCCTCAAGGTGGCGCCACGCCACACCCTCGACGGCGCCAGGGTGGCCGGCCCGCCTGCCGACCTCGACACCCTCGCCCGGCGCGCGCCGGTGGAGCGCCTGCCGCGCGTGCGCTCGCTGGCGCTGCGGCTCGCCCGCGTCGCCACCGGAGAGATCGATGTCGCCTTCGCCGCCGGCAACAGCAATGACTGGGATCTGGCCGCCGCCGACCTCATCGTGCACGAGGCCCACGGCCTCCTGACCACGCGCGACGGCACGCCGCTCACCTACAACGCGCCGGAGCCCCGCCACCCGGAGCTTATCTGCGCCGGTCCCGCGCTTCATGCCGCGCTGGTGGAGCGCGCGCCGCCGCCCCCGTTTTTCAACGCCACTTTAGATCAGCGCTAGTTGGGACAAGCCATGACTGACACGCACAAACAGTTGCCGCACCTCGTTTTCGGCGGTGAACTCATCACCCTCGACGGCTCCGAGTTCAAGGATATCTCCAAGCTCGACATCGTCGGCATCTTCCCCGACTATGCCAGCGCGGCCGCCGCATGGAAGGCGAAGGCGCAGCAGACGGTGGACAACGCCCTGATGCGCTATTTCGTCGTGCACCTGCACCGCCTGCTCGATCCCGAGACCGGCAAGATCCAGGGCAGCTGACGCATCGTCACGCCCGCTCCTGAGGGCGGGACCCATGAGGGGGAAGCGGGCGGGCCACGCAGGCCCGGCCTGTTCTTCCGTCTCCAAGATCGAATAAGAAGGGGCGTCGGCCGGACCCGGTGGGAGCCGCCGGCCGCGCAACCCGGAGCGAAAAGACCAAAAGATGTGGCGCCGACTGAGGACAAACCACGCCTTCAAAGTGGCGGCGGGCACGACGTTCGCGTCCTATTTCAAGCTCGTGGCGCGCACCACGCGGTTCGTGATCGAGCCGCCGGACATCTTCGAGACCATCGACGAGCGCATGCCGGTGATCATCACCTTCTGGCATGGGCAGCATTTCCTGACGCCCTTCGCCATGAAGCCCCACCACAAGGCGAAGGTCCTCATCTCCCGCCACGCGGATGCGGAAATCAATGCCATCGCCGCCGAGAAGCTCGGAGTGGGCACCATCCGCGGCTCGGGCGCGACCTCCCGCAACGATTTTCACCGCAAGGGCGCGGTTTCCGCGACCTATGAAATGCTCGACACCCTGGAACAGGGCATCAACGTGGCCATGACCGCCGACGTGCCGAAGATCGCGCGCCGGGCCGGCATGGGCGTCGTGACCATTGCGCGGTATTCGGGACGCCCTATCATCCCGCTCGCCATGGCTACCCGCAACCACATCACCCTGAAGAGCTGGGACCGCGCCAGCCTCAACCTTCCGTTCGGCCGGGGCGCCGCGGTGGTGGGCGAGCCCATCTTCGTGCCGCGCGAGGCGGACGAGGCGACCATGAAGGCCGCCCGCGACCTGGTGCAGGCCCGGCTTGAGGCCGTGACCGCCCGCGCCGAGGCCATCGCCATCGGAGCCGGCACCGTATGAAGGGTCGCGCCCTGCCCTTGACCCTGCGCCTCTATCGGGGCGCGAGCGCCGCGGCCTCGCTTCTCGCGCCGGCCTGGCTCTCCTACCGGGTCCGCAAGGGCAAGGAAGACCCGACCCGCCTTGCCGAGCGGCGCGGGCACCCCAGCGCCGAGCGGCCCGAGGGGCCGCTGGTATGGGTGCACGGGGCCAGCGTCGGCGAGGTGATCTCGGTGCTGCCGCTGATCGAGCGGCTCGACCAGCGCGGCTTCAAGGTGCTGTTGACCTCGGGCACCCTCACCTCCAGCCGGGTGGCCGAGACCCGCGCGCCGGCCGGGGTGATCCACCAGTTCGTGCCCCTCGATGCCCGCGGCTTCATCGCCCGCTTCCTCGACCATTGGGCGCCCGACCTGGTGCTTCTGGCCGAATCGGAGCTGTGGCCCAACCTCATCGCCGAGCTGGGCCGGCGCGGCACCCCGGTGGTGCTGGTGAACGGCCGGCTGTCCGAGCGCTCGGCCAAGCGCTGGGCCCGCCTGCCCAAGAGCGCCCGCGCCCTGCTATCGCGCATCGACCTGTGCCTGGCCCAGAGCGAGGTGGACGCGGAGCGCTACCGTTCGCTGGGAACACCGCGGGTCGAGATCTGCGGCAATCTCAAGTTCGACGTGCCGCCGCCCGGCGTCGATGCCGCCGAGCTGAAGCGCTTCGGCCTGGCCGTGGGCAAGCGCCCGGTGCTGCTCGCCGCCTCCACCCACGAGGGGGAGGAAGCCGCGATCATCGAGGCCCACCGGATCATCACCTCAAGGGTTCCCGACCTCCTCACCATCATCGCCCCGCGCCATCCCGAGCGCGGTACCGAGGTGGCGGAGCTGGCCGAGGCGGCGGGCCTTGCCCCGCGCCAGCGCGCCTTCGACGAGTGGCCCGACGCCGACACCGGCATCTATGTGGCCGACACCATCGGCGAACTGGGCCTGTTCTACCGCCTCGCGCAGGTGGCCTTCATGGGCGGCTCGCTGGTGGAGCACGGCGGGCAGAACCCCATCGAGCCGGCCAAGCTCGGCACGGTGGTCCTCCACGGTCCCCATGTGTGGAACTTCGCCGCCGTCTATGACGCCCTCGACGCCGCCGAGGGCGCGGCGGAAGTGGCCGACGCCATGGGCATAGCCCGCGCCGCCTATGCGCTGATGCAGGACAGCCAGCTTCAGGGCCAGATGGCCGATGCCGCCTTCGCCACGGTCACGGCGCTGGGCGGCGCGCTGGATCGCACCCTTTCGGCCATCGAGCCCTATCTCATCCAGATTCGCCTCGAGGCCCGCTGACCATGCGCGCGCCCGCCTTCTGGTGGCGCCGTGCGGGTCTTGCCTCCTCCCTGCTCTCCCCCATCGGTGCCGCGGTGGGCGCCATCGCGCTCTCTCGCATGGGCAAGGCCGGCGGGCGGGTGGATGCGCCGGTGCTGTGCATCGGCAATCCCACCGTGGGCGGCGCGGGCAAGACCCCCACCGCCATCGCACTCCTTGAGCGCCTCAAAGCCCGTAGCGCGACGCCGTTCGCCCTGCTGCGGGGCCATGGCGGCACGGCGCGGATGCCGCTGCGGGTCGATCCTGAGATCCATGACGCCGGTGCCGTGGGCGACGAGGCGCTTCTCCTTGCGCGCCACGCCGCCACCATCGTCGCCGGCGGCGCGCGGTGGGCCGGCGCGGAACTGGCGGTTGAAGCGGGCGCAAGCCACATCGTGATGGACGACGGCTTCCAGAATCCGTCCCTGCATAAGGATGTGTCGGTTCTGGTGGTGGATGGAATGGTGGGCGTGGGCAACGGCTGCGTCACCCCCGCCGGCCCCCTGCGCGCGCCGCTCCTGCCCCAACTGGCCCGCGCCGATGCGGTGCTGGTGGTGGGCGACGGCGCCGCCGGGGCCGAGGTGGCGGCGCGCGCGACAGCCGCGGGATGCACCGTGCTGCGCGGCCGGCTGGTGCCCGATCCGGCGGCGGCGGCGGCGTTGCGCGGGGTGCCGCTCGTCGCCTTCGCCGGCATCGGCCGGCCGGAGAAATTCTTCGCGACGCTGGAAGGGGAAGGGCTGACGCTCCGCGCCCGGCACGCCTTCGCCGACCACCATCCGTTCCGCCCCGCCGAAATCGCCCGCCTGGCGCAGGACGCGCGGGCACAGGGCGCCCGGCTGGTGACCACCGAAAAGGACAGGACGCGCCTTGCCGGGCAAGCCTTCGCCGGGCAAGCGTTCGCGGGCGTCCTCGATACCATCGCCACCCTGCCGGTCACCCTCGCCCTGGATGATCCCCATGCGCTCGACGCCTTGGCGGATCTCGCCGAGGCAAGGTGGCAGGACCGTCGCAGGTAAATCCGGACAGCGCAGGATCAGGCCCGGCGCGCGACGAGGGCGCAGGCCGCTACCGTCAGCCAGCCGAGGATCATCAGCGAGCCGCCGAAAGGCGCGCTGCCGCCCAGAAGCTTGACTTCCATCAAGGCCCGCGCCGCCAGATCGCCGGAAAAGAGCAGGGCACCGAGCGCAATGGCGCTCGCGCCCAGTTGCAGAACCACGCGTCCGCGCGCCACCATGAGGCTGAGGGCACAAAGCCCCACCAGGGCGGCGGCGTGGAACAGGAGGAAGTGGGCGGCCGTCTCCAGGTTCGCCCCGCCGCCCACATGGGCCGCGGCGGCAGCGCAGGCGACGCCCGCGGCCCCCATCAGGCCGGCAAGGACAAGAAGACCACGGGTCCAGGGGTTCATGAAGCGGGGTCCGTTGCGGGAAGGGGACGGCAAAATCTCGCCACAGGGTCCGCCACAGGGTCTTGCGGCATCTCGCAGTGCGGCCCCCTCTATAGGGCGGCGGCCGAAGCAGCGAAATGCCGGAATGCTGCGGCATGTGCGAACAGTTCGGGAGATGTGCAGGTCAGTATTTTAAGCCGGCTGGATCCGATCAGGTTGCATCGGGCCGATCGGTGAGGGAGTCTGCGAACGCGTGGAAAGAGAACACGTTGCCCGATCGGCCTGCGATGCAGGCTGGCCGGCGCGGGCTCTTGCGGAGGCGACGAAGGGCTATGCACCCAAAGTCGGCCCCAACACCGCCTTGTGGAGCTTCCTGCCTCTCCCCATAATCCGGCCCAACCAAGGCGGAACAATCCGCCACAAACGAAGGATCGCGGGAAACGCGCCCGCGCGAGGGAGGCAAGAGCATGTCCGACAAGATCTACGACGTTCCCTCCGAATGGGCCCAGAAGGCCTATGTGGACGATGCGCACTATCAGTCCATGTACGCTGCCTCGGTGAACGACCCGGATGCCTTCTGGAGCGAGCACGGCAAGCGCATCGACTGGTTCACGCCCTACACCAAGGTGAAGAACACCTCGTTCGATCCCGGCCACGTCTCCATCAAGTGGTTCGAGGACGGCATCACCAACGTCGCCTACAATTGCGTGGACCGCCACCTCGAGACCCGCGGCGACCAAGTGGCCATCATCTGGGAAGGCGACAGCCCGGACGAGAGCCGCAACATCACCTATCGCGAACTCTCCGCCGAGGTGAACAAGCTCGCCAACGTGCTGCGCAACCGCGGCGTGGAGAAGGGCGACCGCGTCACCATCTACCTTCCGATGATTCCCGAGGCGGCATTCGCCATGCTCGCCTGCGCGCGGCTCGGCGCCGTCCATTCCATCGTCTTCGGCGGCTTCTCGCCGGACAGCCTCGCCGGCCGCGTGGCCGACTGCGGCTCCAAGTGCATCATCACCGCGGACGAGGGCCTGCGCGGCGGCCGCAAGGTGCCGCTGAAGGCCAATGTGGACGCGGCCATCGCCCAGATTCCCGAGGGCGTGGACCATGTGATCGTGGTGCGCCGCACCGGCGGCAAGGTGGACATGACCCCCGGCCGCGACGTCTATTACGACGAAGCCTGCGCCATGGTCACCGACGAGTGCCCGGCGGAGCATGTGAACGCGGAAGATCCGCTGTTCATCCTCTACACCTCCGGCTCCACCGGCAAGCCGAAGGGCGTGCTGCACACCACCGGCGGCTATCTCGTCTATGCGTCCATGACGCATCAATACATCTTCGACTACCACCCCGGTGACATCTACTGGTGCACCGCCGACGTGGGCTGGGTGACGGGCCATTCCTACATCGTCTATGGCCCGCTCGCGAACGGCGCCACCACGCTGATGTTCGAGGGCATTCCCAACTATCCCAGCGTGTCGCGCTTCTGGGACGTGATCGACAAGCACCAGGTCAACATCTTCTACACCGCTCCCACCGCCATCCGCTCGCTGATGCAGGCGGGCGAGGAGCCGGTGAAGCGCACCTCGCGCTCGTCCCTGCGCCTGCTCGGCTCGGTGGGCGAGCCGATCAATCCGGAAGCCTGGGAGTGGTATTACCGCGTGGTGGGCGAGGAGCGCTGCCCCATCGTGGACACCTGGTGGCAGACCGAGACCGGTGGCATCCTCATCACCCCCCTGCCCGGCGCCACCAAGCTGAAGCCCGGCTCCGCCACCCGCCCCTTCTTCGGCGTGCTGCCCGAAGTGGTGGACGCGGAAGGCAAGGTGCTGGACGGCGCTTGCGAGGGCAATCTCGTGATCGCCGACAGCTGGCCGGGCCAGATGCGCACGGTCTACGGCGACCATGAGCGCTTCGAGCAGACCTACTTCTCCACCTATCCCGGCAAGTACTTCACCGGCGACGGCTGCCGCCGCGACGCGGACGGCTTCTACTGGATCACCGGCCGCGTGGACGACGTGATCAACGTCTCCGGCCACCGCATGGGCACGGCGGAGGTGGAAAGCGCCCTCGTCGCCCATCCCAAGGTATCGGAAGCCGCCGTGGTGGGCTTCCCCCACGACATCAAGGGCCAGGGCATCTACGCCTATGTCACCCTGATGGACGGCCAGGAGCCCACCGAGGAACTGCGCAAGGAACTGGTGAACTGGGTGCGCCGCGAGATCGGCCCCATCGCCTCGCCGGACCTGATCCAGTTCGCGCCGGGCCTGCCCAAGACCCGCTCGGGCAAGATCATGCGCCGCATCCTGCGCAAGATCGCCGAGGACCAGTTCGAGAGCCTGGGCGATACCTCGACCCTTGCCGATCCCGGCGTGGTGGAGGACCTCATCCACAACCGCCAGAACAAGCGCGACGCGGCGGCCTGAGCCGCACCGTCCGTGCAAATGAGACCGGCGCCCCTCAGGGCGCCGGTTTTGTTTTGAGAGTAAGACGAAGAAAATGGCCTGGATCAAGAGGAACCATGCGCTTCCCGTCATCGGCAGGCGCTGGAGACTTTCTCGATATAGACAGGGCTCGCCCGGACATTGATCGTGCAAATATAGGTATATTGAGGACAATTTGCCGGAGGACAGTGATTCCGGGTTCGTTCCCCGCTTGACACGACAGTGAATGCGGCGCCGGGATGCTCCCCGCGCAGGATGGCAATGGCATTGTTGCACCATTCAGCCTGACCGTGACCGCCGCCCATCTCTGCTGACTGCCGCGTGACATCAAACTCCCGCTCATAGCGTTCAATGCCATGGCTCGGATCTCGACATGCCTTCGCCTCAGGCGGCGAATTCAGCAACGGCGCAAGCAATGTGATTATGGATATCGCACATTGCCGAGGATCCGTCTTGTACTCGTCGAGGCGCTGGCTGATTCCGTCCCACTGGTCTTGAGAAATTTTGCCGCGGGCTTCAACACCGGCAACCCGCAAGGTCGCTCCTGCGGTCAGGTCGCCCGAGACGTTGAGATAACTTCCTTTGCGGTCCGGCTGAACACACATCTCCCGAACGGAGACTTGAAGCGCAGCGAGATCGCTCCTGTCCAGCGCCCGCGCAATTCCGACGGTCGCAACGCAAATTGCAATGCCCGCCAACGAGATCTTTATTACGTGCATCTGCCCCTCTCCGCCCGTGAGGGTTACAATCTAAGATTGATGCTGGCGTAATTTCAATCAATGAATGAAGCCATGCCACGCAGCCGACCAGGAGTTGAGATTCCAACTCCCCTCATGGCTGTTTGGACAAGCGGAACGGCCGCATGCCAGTAGTGTAGGCGCGGACTATGGCAATCGCGGTGCCGAGACGTTTCTGGCGGTAACGGAACCGCCGTGCCCACCACCCTCAGTGCGTCAGGCCGGCAATGGTGTATTCGCCGGCTTCCACCCGCTCGGCGAGGCGGGTGACGAATTCGGCGCTCGCGGTCTCGCCATAGGTCGCCACAAGACTGCGCAGGGCGGTGAACAGCGCCGCCTGCACCAGGCAGTCCTCGTCCAGTCCCTCGCGCACGGCCTCCACCCACGCATCGTTCAGATAGGTGAGCGCGGCGTGGCGGTCGTCCGCGGCCATGTCAGCGATCTCGGGAAGGGCGATGGCTGGGGTGGGCAAGGTCGACACGGCAAGGCCTCCGCACCGCGAAAATCATGCGGCGCTCCGCATTCTCTAGCATGCCGCGCGCGGGCGTTCAGGGGAGTTCTGACCAAAAGGTTAACGCCGGACCTCCAAAGTGTTTTCTTCACCCGAACCGGCATCCCATCGCTCGAAAGCGCTCTAGTTTCCGCCGTAGCGCACCACGATGTCGTGGGCGAGGCGCGAGCCTTCGTCGAGCTGGCGTTCCACCGCCACCCGCGCCGCCGGCGTGCAGGCGCGGTAGACCTCCGCATAGCTCGAATAGCCGCGGTTGAAGCTGGATATGATCTTCATCCGGCGCGTCTCGGAGGGCTGCTCGGTATCGATGAGCGCCTGCATCTCGGTACGCCAGCGCTGCCCTTCGGCGGCAACGCCGCACAGGGGACGCAGATAATGCAGCGCGCCGAGGATCTCCGCGAGCCGCATGAGGTCCGAATCATAGGGCGGCGGGGCGCCCTCGGTCGGCCCCGCGGCGCGGGCCGGAGAGGAGAGCGCGAGCGCGCCAGCAGTGAGAAGAACGAGGATGCGCATGACCTTGCCGTTTCCGCACCCACTCCTGCGGCGCGGCGGGCGCAAGGTCAAGGCTCGATGACGAGGCGCGCCGCCTCGGCAACCACCTCGGCAAGCCCCTCGGTGGTGGGCAGCGCGACCACCTCATGGGGGCGGAACCAGCCCACCTCGGCGGCCTCCGCGCCCGGCTGCGGCTCGCCGGCACGCCAGCGGGCGGCGTGGGCGATCACCACGAAATGGGCGGTAAGCTCCCCTTCCTTGTCGCGGATGATGATGTCGCGCGCGGCGGCGAGCCCGACGATGTCTGCGGTCACGCCCACTTCCTCCATCACCTCGCGCACCGCAGCCTCGGCCAGGGTCTCGCCGGGCTCCACCCGCCCGCCGGGCAGGCTCCACAGGCCGGCGCCGGGATTGGCCGCGCGGCGGGCGAGCAGCACCAGCGGGCCGCGGAACACGGCAGCGCTGGCCGCCAGAGTCGGGCGCACGGGCGGGCGCGGCGCGGCGGCGGGCGTCTGCGGCGAAAGGGTCTCGGTCATGGCAAAGCTCGCACTGGATTGGCTCGCACTGGATTGGCTCACACTGAAAAGGCTCGCGCTGGGAAGGCTCGGCCTGAACGGCTCGAAACCCGGGGACAGGCGAAATGGCTCGGCCCGCCCGTGACGGGCGGCTTGTCGTGGATCGGCGGGAGCTTACCCTTCCCGGCAACGTGGAGCACGCGATTCGTGACGGCCGAGATGAAGGACCAGGTCCCCCCATCCGAGGACGCCCCCCCGCCCGAGGCA
>NZ_JAIVFO010000122.1 GCF_029991245.1 Xanthobacter autotrophicus | reverse complement strand
CCCTTGGATGGGGCCGCACCGCGATGTCGGACAACAGCCCGCCCGCCCCCAGCCGGGCGATGTCGCTGCCGCTCACCTCAAGGCCGGCGAGAAGGCGCATGAGCACGAAATCAAAGCCATTCTCCTTCGGGCTGCGGGCGCAGCCGGGCGCGCCCAGCACCGGCATGACGCCGAGTCGGCCGAGCATCAGGAGATTGCCGGGGTCCACCGGCATGCCGAGCCGCACCACCTCGCCCCCGGCGGCGACCACCGCGGCGGGGATCACGTCGTTACGGTCGGCGATAGCCGAAGCGCCGAAGACGATGACGAGTTCCGCCCGCTCCTGCGCCGCGCGCCCGAGGGCCTGCGCCAGCGCGGCCGTATCGTGGGCGACAGTGACCGCGGAAACCATCTCGGCGCCTGCGGGCGCGAGGCGGGCGCGGGTGACCGCGAGGGTCTTCGCCACCACCTTGTCGGCAAAGCCCGGCAGCAGCGTGGAGATGACCGCCACGCGCTTCAGCCGGAACGGTGCCACCGACAACAGCCCCTCCGACGCCAGCCGCGCCGCATCCACGAGATCCGCCGGCACCGCATAGGGGATGATCTTCACCGTCCCCACCATGTCACCCGCCGCCACCGGGGTGAAATCGCGCAGGGTGGCGAGGGTGATGGCCTCGTCCACGTCGTTGAAGGCGTCGAGCGCCGCGTCCGACACCCGCAGCACGCCGGCCGCCTCCGCGAACAGGTTGGCGCGGCCGGTGAAGGCGGCGTCCGCCCGCACATGGGGGCCGGCCACCGCTTCCGCCAAAAGCCGGGCGGCGGCATCTTCCGCCATGTCGCCGGGCTCCATGAGCGCCGCCACCACCTCGCGGAAGCCGGCAGCGGCAAGCCGCGCGATCTCGGCTGGGCCGAGCCGCGTGCCCTTCTTGAGGACGCCGCCCTCGAGCCGCACCGAATGGGCGGCGATGGCGCCTTCAGCCTCGGACAGGGGCAGGGAGCCGAACTTCACGCCGCAACTCCTTCCGCGTGCGCCGCGCCGGAGCGCAGGGCCCGGATCACCTCGGCGAGCACCGCCACCGCGATCTCGGCGGGGCTGGCCGCGCCGATGTCCACGCCGATGGGCGCATGGATGCGGCCGATGAGGTCCGGCGAAAGTCCCGCCGCCTGAAGCCGTTCCACCCGCCGGGCATGGGTGCGGCGCGAGCCCAGCGCGCCCACATAGAAGCAACCCGCCTTCAGCGCGGCGACGAGGGCCGGCTCGTCCACCTTCGGGTCATGGGTCAAGGCGACGAGGGCGGTGAAGGGGTCGAGGCCATAGGCCGGCAAGGCCACGTCCGGCCATTCCGCGATCACCGGCACGTCACCGAAGCGCTCGGGCGTGGCGAAGGCGGTGCGCGGGTCGATGATGGTCAGGTCGAAGCCGGCGAGGCGCGCCATGGGCGCCAATGCCTGGGAGATATGCACCGCGCCGATCACCAGCATGCGCGGCGGCGGCACCTCCACGGCGATGAAGGCTCGCCCCGTCCCCTCCCCCACCAGGCGGCTGCGCCGGGCGGCGAGCGCTTCGCGGATGGCGCCGGCGAGCGGGTCGGCGTCCACCTGGTCACGCGCCACCAGGCGCTGGGCGCCGCTCTCCAGCTCCGTCACCACCACGCAGGCCCGCCGCGCGGCGCGTTCCGCATTGAGGGCCGCCAGAAGATCGAGGCGCATAAGTGGGCATCCTCCCTGAGGGAGCGGCTGGCCGGGCCGGCAGCATCATCTTCCCCAATGAATATAACGCCGGACGCGCCACGTCACCGGCGACCTTCTCAATCCACACGCTCGACAAAGACCGCGATCTTGCCGCCGCAGGACAGGCCCACCTTCCAGGCGACCTCGTCCGCGACGCCGAATTCGAGGGTCCGCGGCACGCCGGAGGCGATCACATCCGCCGCCTCGTCCACCACCGCGCCCTCCACGCAACCGCCGGAGACGGAGCCGAGGAAGTTGCCGTCGGCGTCGATGACGAGCCGGCTGCCCACCGGGCGGGGGGCCGAGCCCCAGGTTTCCAGCACGGTGGCGAGCGCGACGCCCCGCCCCTCGCGGCGCCAGCGCTCGGCAGCGGCCAGAACATCGCTTTCGGTCACGTCCATGGCATCGCTCCTCGGCATCGCTCCTTCCGGCGGGGCTCGTGAATTGGCAAGGCCGGACACATCCCATATAGGTGCCCGGACGCCCATGCCAAACCTTCTGCTGCCGAACCTTCTGCCTCTGCCCGCCCGCGATCAAGGCACCCTGCGCTCGGGCGACGACCTCGTCGCCGCCGGCCTTGCCGATGCGCGCGACCGTGAGGCGCTGGCCCGCGTGGCCGCGCGCTATGCGGTGGCGGTGACGCCGACGCTGGCCGCCGCCATCGACCGCACTGACCCCGCCGATCCCATCGCCCGCCAGTTCGTGCCCCATCCCGCCGAGCTGGAAGCGCGGCCGGAGGAACTGGCCGACCCCATCGGCGATGAGGCCCACAGCCCGGTGCCGGGCATCGTCCACCGCTATCCGGACCGGGCGCTGCTGAAGATCGTGGGGGTGTGCGCCGTCTATTGCCGCTTCTGCTTCCGCCGCGAGATGGTGGGGCCGGGCGCGACCGCCGCCCTGTCGCCCGAGGCGCTGGAGCAGGCCTTCGCCTATCTGGCCGCCCATCCCGAGATCTGGGAGGTGATCCTCACCGGCGGCGACCCCTTCATGCTCTCGCCGCGCCGCATGGGCGAGGTGATGGCGCGCCTTGCCGCCATCCCTCATGTGAAGATCGTCCGCTTCCACACCCGCGTGCCTATCGCCGCGCCGGAGCGGGTGAGCGATGCGCTCATTGCCGCGCTCAAGGCGCCGGGCCTCACCTCCTACGTGGCGGTGCACGTCAACCATGCCCGCGAACTGACGCCCGATGCCCGCGCGGCCCTCGCCCGCTTGGCAGATGCCGGCATTCCGCTTTTGTCCCAATCGGTGCTGCTGCGCGGGGTGAACGATGATGCGGACACCCTCGCCGCCCTGTTCCGGAGCCTCGTGGAATGCCGGGTGAAGCCCTATTACCTGCACCATCCCGACCTTGCCCCCGGCACCGCCCATTTCCGCCTCGACATCGCGCGGGGGCAGGAGCTGATGCGCGCCCTGCGCGGGCGGCTCTCGGGCATCGCCCTGCCCACCTATGTGCTCGACATTCCCGGCGGCGCCGGCAAGGTGCCGCTGACCCCGGGCCACCTTGCGCCTGCAGGAGCACGCCTCGCGGTCTCCGACAATTGCGGCGGCGTCCATCTCTATCCGCCGGAGGGGTGATGGCGGCTTCCGCCCGTGCTATCGCACAGGGCAAATAAGGGAGGACGCCATGGGGGAGATGCGCCGGATTGCACAGCCGGGGCCGGCGCCGCAGGAGCGCATCGAGAGCGCCGTGGGCCGCCTGCAGGTGCTGGATTTCACGCTGGAACCGGGCCTCACCCTCAATGCCGCCGTCACCGGGCCGCTGATCGCGGCGGGTATGGGCGCGGCGCAGGTGGAAATCTCCGGCGGCGCCTTCGGCCCCTTCACCTATGTGATGCCGGCCGCATCCTCCGACGCCACCCATGCCGCCTGGTACAGCGCGCCCTTCACCCCCGCGGGCGAGACGCGGCTTGATCGCGGCAACGTCACCTTCGGGCGCAAGGAGGGCGCGCCCTTCATCCATTGCCATGCCTTCTGGACCGAGCCCGACGGCAGCCGCCATGGCGGCCACATCATGCCCCACGAGACGGTGGTGGCCGCCCCCATCCGCGCCCGCGCCTATGGCGCCGCCGAGGTGGAGACCACCGCCGATTTCGATCCCGAGACCAACTTCCCGCTCTTCACGCCTCACGCCCGCATCGCGCCGGCGGAGGGCGGCCCGCGCATCGCCTTCGCGCGGGTCCGGCCCAACGTGGAGATCGGCGCGGCGGTGGAGGAAGTGTGCCGCCGCCACGGCTTTGCCGGCGGGCGGCTGCGCGGCGGGGTGGGCAGCCTCATCGGCGCCCGCTTCACCGATGCCCCGCCGGTGGACGACTACGCCACCGAGGTGTTCGTGACCTCGGGCCTGGTATCTCCCGACGCCTCCGGCGCGCTGACGGCGCAGATCGGCCTTGCCCTTGTCAGCCTCACCGGCGCCATGGCCGTGGGCCGGCTGGTGCGGGGCGCCAATCCGGTGCTCATCACCTTCGAGCTGGCGGTGGAGGAGATCCCCGCCAGTTGAGCGCCGCTCTCAAGATGCGGTGGAGGACGCCCGCCGCCCCTGGGGCTCGGGAATGAGGTCGTCATTGTCCTCGGCGAGGAGCGCCGGCTCGGTTTCCTCCGCCTCCAATGCCCCGCTGCGGCCGGCAAGGGTGCCGACGATGACCAGCTGGAGGAAGTGGTAGAGCATGATGGGGGTGATGATGAGCGACAGGTCCGGCGAGGCGTTGAACATCACCTGCGCCATGGGAAGCCCGGTGGCGAGCGACTTCTTCGACGCGCAGAACACCACCGCGATGGTGTCGGGCCGGGAGAATCCGAAGACCCGGCAGGCGATCCCGACCAGCAGGTAGACCACGGCAAACAGCGCCAGCACGCCGGCCACGATCTCCAGCAGCAGGACCGGGCTCTGGCCCTTCCACACGCCGGCGGCCACGCTGTCGCAGAATGAATTGTAGACGATGGCCAAAATCACCGCCCGGTCGGCGATGCGCACCACCTGGCGATGGCGTTCCACCAGCTTCAGCAGCAGCGGCCGGACGACCTGCCCCACCGCCAGCGGCAGGATCACCAGGATGATCAGCTTCAGGATCACCGGGCCGAGATCCATGCCCCCGCCCACCGTGTGCAGATACCAGGCCATCAAGACCGGCGTGGCGAACACGCCGATGAGGCTGGAGATGGAGGCATTGAAGATGGCCACCGGCACGTTGCCGCGCGCCAGCGAGGTCATGGCCACCGACGACGAGACCGTGGAGGGCAAGGCGGCGAGGAAGAAGAATCCCGTCGCCACCGCCTCCGGCAGGCGGTCGCCCATCAGCACCAGCATCCCCATCACCACTGCGGGAAACAGCAGGAAGGTGCCGAGCTGCACGATCAGGTGCAGCTCCCAGCGGGCGGCGCTTTCCAGCAGCCGCTTCGGCGACAGCGAGATGCCGTAGAGGAAGAAGATCACCGCGACGCCCCAGCTCGCGGCCTTGTCGGCATGGAGCACGCCACCCGTGACGCCGGGCTGCGGCCAGACCAGGGCCAAAGAGACGGTGAGCGCGAGGGCGACGACGAACGGGTCGAGCTTCAGTCGTGACAACATGAGCCGGATGCGAGGCGTGAGAGAGGCGTGAGACCTGCACTCCCGCGACCGTTCCCTGCCCCATCGCCCGTCCGGAGGCCTGAGGCTCCGTGCGCGCGTTTATCCGCCGGCTTCGTCCCGCCTGAAGCGGTCTGCGCCGGCCTTCGCCGATCTTTCTGTCGACAATATACCCAGACTGCGGCCTGTGACCCGCCGGGTCAACCGGCTGCGGCGGTAAACATGGGGGCAAACATGGGAGCATGGGCGCGACATGTCGTGCCATGCTGCGCCCGCAGGGAATGGGGCGCGCCGGCCCCATTCGGTTTGCGCAAGAAAAAGGCCCGCGCAGGACGCGGGCCTTCTGTCATTGGGGGACGAACCGGTCAGAGCTGGGTGTAGGCGCCGTCCTTCCAGACGTAGACCACATAGTCGAGCTTGGTGATGTCGCCCTTCTTGTCGAAGGAGAGCGGGCCGAGCACGGTGTTGAAGGTCATGCCGGAGTGCATCTTCTCGGCCACCTTCTTGGGGTCGAGGGACTTGGCCGCCTCGGCGGCCTGCTTCATCACCTGCACGGCCGCGTAGGAGTAGAGCACATAGCCTTCCGGATCGACGCCCTTGGCCTTGAAGGCGGCGACGATGTCCTTGGCGGCCGGGTTGTTGCGCGGATCGGGACCGAAGGTCATCAGCGTGCCTTCGGCGCCGGGGCCGGCGATGGTCCAGTATTCCTTGTCGGTGATGCCGTCGCCGGAGAACAGCACGGTCTTCATGCCCTGGTCGCGCATCTGGCGCACCAGCAGGCCGGCCTCGGGATGCAGGCCGCCGAAATAGAGCAGGTCGACGCCGTTGGCCTTCAGCTTGGAGACGAGGGCCGAATAGTCCTTCTCGCCGGTATTGATGCCCTCATAGAGGACTTCCTTCACGCCGCCCTTGTTGATGGTCTTCTGCGTCTCGTCCGCCAGACCCTTGCCGTAGGGGGTCTTGTCGTGGACGATGGCGACCTTCTTGCCCTTGAAGTTCTTGACGATATGGGCCCCGGCCACCGCGCCCTGCTGGTCGTCCCGGCCGCAGGTGCGGAACGTGTTCCACATCTTGCGCTCGGTGAAGGTCGGGTTGGTGGAGGCGGGGCTGATCTGGAGGACGCCGGCTTCCTCGTAATCCTGCGAGGTCGGGATCGACACGCCGGAATTGAAGTGGCCCACCACGTATTTCACGCCGTCGGAAATGAACTTGTTCGCCGCCGACTTGCCCTGCTCGGGCTTGCCGCCGTCATCGCCGACCGAAAGCTGGATCTTCTGGCCGAGGATGCCGCCGGCGGCATTGATATCGGCCACGGCCTGCTCGGCGCCGGTCTTCAGCTGGGCGCCGAAAGCGGCGTTGCTGCCGGTCATGGGGCCGCCGACGCCCATCTTCACCTGCGCCTGGGCCTGCGCCGCAAGCAGAAGGCTGGCGCCCAGAGCGAGCGACGCCATCAAGAGCTTCTTCATCAGGTCTCTCCCTTTCGTCCGGGAGCGGAACACCGGTCCGCCTCCCAGTGAAACTCCGCGGCGCATTGTGCCGCAATTCCCCGGCCTGTCGATGCCGCGCGCGGCACCTCGCGCCGGTTTCAACCGAAGGTTTTGGGCCGCCAGGCAAGCCGCCCCGCCGGCTCGTACATCCATCCGTATTGCACGGTCATCTGCCGCTTGCGATGGGCACGGAAGCCCAAGGTCGCGATGGCGGTGAGCAGCACGAACTCCACCGCGAACGGCTCCAGCGAGAACAACTCGTCCTCGAACAGGGCGAAGTGGCAGAAGCGCACCGCGCCGGCCAGCAGCAGGCAATAGAACACGAGCTGCAGAAAGGGCGCCCAGCCGTGGGCCACCGCCTTGCCGGTGCGCCACGCCGCGGCGCCACCGAGGAACAGGGTGACCAGCAGGAAATCGCCCAGCGAGGCGCCGATCAGCTCCTGCGGCCAGAGGGCGATCAGCAGCACCAGCACGGCGATCACCGCCAGCGGGCCGATGAGCAGGGGGGACGAGGACCGCCCCGGATCCGCCTGCGACGCCATCACCGGCCTCCCTCCAGATAGGCGGCGCGCACCTCGGGCCGGGCCAGCAGTTCCGCCCCGGTGCCCGACATGGTGACGCGCCCGTTGACCATCACATAGCCGCGGTGGGCAAGCTTCAGGGCGTGATAGGCGTTCTGCTCCACCAGGAACACGGTCAGCCCCTCGGTCTCGTTCAAGAGCTTGATGGCGTCGAAGATCTGCTTCACCACCAGCGGCGCGAGGCCCAGCGACGGCTCGTCCAAGAGCAGCAGGCGCGGCCGTCCCATGAGCGCGCGGGCGATGGACAGCATCTGCTGTTCGCCGCCGGACAGGGTGCCGCCGCGCTGGTCGATGCGCTCCTTCAGGCGCGGGAACATCTCGAACATGCGTTCCAGGTCCTCCGCGAAATGGGCATTGCCGGTGACGGCGGCGCCCATCTGCAGGTTCTCGTAGACGCTCATGCGCGGAAAGATGCGCCGCCCCTCGGGGGACTGGGCGATGTTGAGCCGCATGATCTCGTGGGTGGGCAGGCCGGTGATGTCGCGCCCGGCGAAGACGATGCGGCCGTCGCGCGCCCGCGGGCTGCCGCAGATGGTCATCATCAGCGTGGACTTGCCGGCCCCGTTGGCGCCGATGAGGGTGACGATCTCCCCCTCGTTCACCGCGATGTCCACGCCCTTCAGCGCGATGATCTTGCCGTAATAGGCGGTGACGCCGCTGACCGACAGCAGCGGCTGGCCCTTCGGCGCGCTCTGGGGTGCGACGGCGCCCGGGGCGAGGACAGTGGGGGCGAGAGTGCTGGTGCTCATGCGCCCACCTCCGCCTCCACCACGGCCGCCTCGTCTTCCTCGACGCCGAGATAGGAGGCTATGACCTTGGGATCGGTGCGCACCTCCTGGGGCGTGCCGTCGGCGATCTTGCAGCCGTATTCCAGCACGACCACATGGTCGGAAATCTCCATCACCACCGACATGTCGTGCTCGATGAGCAGGATGGAGGTGTCGTGGTCGCGCCGGATGGAGAGCAGCAGCTCGTTGAGCGCCGCCGATTCGCGCGGGTTGAGGCCGGCGGCCGGCTCGTCGAGGCAGAGCAGCACCGGGTTGGTGCACATGGCGCGGGCGATCTCCAGGCGCCGCTGGTCGCCATAGGGCAGATCGCCGGCTGGGTCGTCCGCGCGCTCCATGAGGCCGATCTGGTCGAGCCAGTAGAGTGCCTTGTCCATGGCGCCCTTCTGCTGGCGCTTCCAGGACGGCAGGTTGAGGAGGGCTGCGGGATTGAGCAGGCCGGCGCTGGTGAGCGACATGTGCTGCGCCACCAACAGGTTTTCCAGTACCGTCATGCCCGAGAACAGGCGGATGTTCTGGAAAGTGCGGGCGACCCGCGCCCAGGACGCCACCTTGTGGTCGGGCAGCCGCTCCAGAAGGTAGAGCGCGCCCGCCCCCGTGCGTCCCCAGGACAGGCCCGAGGCGGTGACGGCGTCGAGTTCGTCAGGCGTCGCCGCGCCACCGTGGAACAGGGCGAGGCGGCCGGCGGAGGGCTTGTAGAAGCCGGTGATGCAGTTGAACACGGTGGTCTTGCCGGCGCCGTTGGGGCCGATCACCGCCGTCACCTCGCCACGGGCGGCGACGAAGGACACGTCATTCACCGCGATGAGGCCGCCGAAGCGCATGGACAGGTGGTCCACCGCGAGGATCGGCGCCCGCGCGCCGGCCACGGGATCAAGGCTCGCCATCAGCCGTGGCCCTCCTTGACGAGGGCGGAGGAGACCGCCTTGCGCTCCTTCAGGAAGATGGTGGGCAGGCGCGAGGAGACGAGGCCGCGCGGACGCCACACCATCACCGCCACCATGGCGAAGCCGAAGATGAGCATGCGGTAGAGCGAGGGATCGAAATCCGGCCCGAACAGGAAGTCGGCCTTCAGGAAGGAGAGGTTGCGCAGCATCTCCATGCCGCCGATGAGCAGGATGGCGGCCCCGGCCACGCCCATCTGCGATCCCATGCCGCCGAGCACCACGATGGCGAGGATCACCGCCGATTCCATGAAGGTGAAGCTCTCGGGCGAGACAAAGCGCACCCGCACCGCAAAGAAGGCGCCGGCGAAGCCGCCGAACATGGCGCCGGTGGCAAAGGCGGTGAGCTTGGTGAGCGTGGTGTTGATGCCCAGCGAGCGGCAGGCGATCTCATCCTCGCGCAGCGCCTCCCAGGCGCGGCCCACCGGCATCTGCCGCAGCCGGATGGTGACCAGCGCGGTGAGCGCGGCCAGGGCCAGGATCACGAAATACAGGAAGATGATCCGGTGCATGGAATCGAAGTCGAGACCGTATTTGGCCGCGAAGCCTTCGTCGGTGGCGTTGAAGGGCACGCCGAAGAAGGAAATGGGCGGAATGGAGGAAATGCCCGCCCCGCCATTGGTCAGCGACACCCAGTTGATGAGCACGAGGCGGATGATCTCGCCGAAGGCCAGGGTGACGATGGCGAGATAATCCCCGCGCAGCCGCAGCACCGGGAAGCCCAGGATCACGCCCCAGAACGCGGCGAGGATGCCGGACACCGGCAGGCACAGCCAGAACGACCACGCGGTCCAGAACCCCTCCCCCAGATGGCCGGCGAAGAAGTCGTTCACCGGCACGCTGGTGGAGAGCAGGGCGAAGGTGTAGGCGCCCACCGCATAGAAGGCCACGTAGCCGAGATCCAGCAGCCCGGCGAGGCCGACCACGATGTTGAGGCCCCATCCCAGCATCACATAGGTGAGCACATAGATGCCGAGATCCACCCAGTAGCGGCTGGGGCTCAAGCCGCCCGACAGCAGGATGGCGAGGAAGGGATAGGCGATGGCGAAGGAGAAGAAGGCCGGCCTCAGCGCCGGCGCCGCCTTCAGCGCCAGCGTGGCGAAGGCGGAGGGTCCCTCGCTCGTCTTCACCTTGCGGCCGCGCCGCCAGACGGTGAGGTTCAGCACCAGCCGCAGCACCGCGACGATGCCGGCGAACACGGCCACCAGGCCGAAGCGATAGGTGAGGCCCAGCGGCCCGCTGCCCGATTCGGTGGCGCGGAAACCCACCAGCGGCAGCAGCAGCAGGCCGGTGAGGAGGCCGCTCACCACCGCATCGGTGACAGCGCTGCCGACCACCGAGCCCTGACGCGGGACCGCGGGCGGCAGGGGCGCGAGCGCGGGAAGGCCGTTCGCGGGCACATCGACCTGAGGCACGGATCCGGACGGCAGAGATCCCGGCGGGATATCGGCGACGGGCGGATGCACCATCAGACCTTCTCCACTTCCGGCCGACCCAACAGGCCCTGGGGCAGGAAGATGAGCGTGACCACAAGGATGGAGAACGCCGCCACATCCTTGTATTCAATGGAGAAGTAAGCGGACCACAGGGTCTCGATGAGGCCGATGAGCAGCCCGCCCAGAACCGCCCCCGGCAGCGAGCCGATGCCCCCGAGCACCGCTGCGGTGAAGGCCTTCACGCCCGGCACGAAGCCGTCGGCGAAGTTCACCACGCCGTAATACATGAGGTACATGACCCCGGCGACGGCGGCCAGCGCGGCGCCGATGACGAAGGTGAGCGAGATGGTGAGGTCCACGTTCACGCCCAGCAGCGCCGCCATCTTGCGGTCCTGCTCGCAGGCGCGCTGGGCGCGGCCCAGCGAGGTCTTCTGCACCAGCCACCAGAAGCCGGCGAGCAGGGTCGCGGTGACCACCATGATGATGATCTGCTTATAGGCGAGGGTGACCTCGTAGCCGTTGCGCTCCATCACCACGAACACGTCCGGCACCATGGGCGGCAGCGGCTTGTTGCGCGGGCCCTGCGCCACCTGCACGAAATTGGAGAGCAGGATGGACATGCCGATGGCGGAGATCATGGGCGCGAGGCGGAAGGAGCCGCGCAGGGGCCGGTAGGCGACCCGCTCGATGGCCCAGCTCACCAGCCCGGTGAACACCATGGCCACCACCAGGGTGATGGCGAGGATGAGGAAGATGGAGCTCATCCCCAGCACGGTGGTAAGCAGCAGAACGCAGATGAGGCCGATGAAGGCGCTCACCATGAACACGTCGCCGTGGGCGAAGTTCACCATTCCGATGATGCCGAACACCATCGTGTAGCCGATGGCGATCAATCCGTAGATCGACCCGAGGGTCAATCCATTGATGAGCTGCTGGAGGAACACTTCCATCCGCCGCTGAACCCCTCTGTCTGGTTGGCGCGCTTATTTTATCATCGTGCCCGACGATTGTGCGCTGCCTCTTTTCCGACTCATAACCCGCCCTGCCCGTCGAGACAATTGCGCCGGGCCGGGGCGCGTTCCGCGGGCGAACGCCCTTTCCCGCAAGTGGCAGAGGGTTCGCGGTGGCGCCCGGTCTGGGATGGAGCTCTATTGGCTGACCCATAGCCCCAGGCCCGACCCTCGCTTGACAGGCCGCCAGTCCCTGCGCCTCCTCCCCGCACCCATCTGCCGATTGCGCCGGAGGAGACGCCATGCCCCAGACCATCACCCGTGGCTTCAAGCAGCTCCTGGAAGAAGCCAATGCCCGCGTCGAAACACTGACGCCGCAGGACGCCCAGCGCCGGATCGGCGAGGGCGCGCTGCTGGTGGATGTGCGTGACCCGCGCGAGCTGGAGCGGGAGGGCCGCATTCCCGGCGCCTTCCACTGCCCGCGGGGCATGCTGGAATTCTGGATCGACCCCGAAAGCCCCTATTTCAAGCCGGTCTTCGGCGAGGACCGGCCCTTCATCTTCCTGTGCGCGGGGGGCTGGCGCTCGGCCCTGTCGGCGGCCACGGCGCAGGACATGGGGCTGAAGCCGGTGGGCCACGTGGGCGGCGGCTTCAAGGCCTGGAAGGAGACGGGCGGGCCGGTGGAGGGCTGAGGCGCCCTACCCCACCGTGCCGTAGACCTGATCGGCCCGGGCCTCGAAGGCGTCGGCGAAGCGGCGGAACGCAGCCTCGAACATGGCGCCCATGAGCATGGCCAGGGTGCGCGAGCGGAATTCGTAGGAGATGAAGAACTTCACCTCGCTCGCGTCCTCACCGCGCCCCACGAACTCCCAGCGGTTGTCGAGCCGGCTGAAGGGGCCGTCGAGATATTCCACATGGATGGTGAGGCGCGGCCGGTCCAGCGTCACCCGCGAGGTGAAGGTCTCGCGGATCAGCTTGTAGGCGACGGTCATGTCCGCCACCAGGATCTCCACGCCCTCGTCGGACTTCATGCGCCGCTTGATGCGCAGCGACTGGCACAGGGGCACGAACTCGGGGTAGCGCTCCACGTCGGCCACGAGGTCGAACATGTCCCGCGCCCCGTGCCTCACCTGCCGGGCGTTGGAGAAGGATGGCACGATCAGGCCCGGCCGAGGCGCGCCGCCCGGGCCGCGCGCAGCTTCTCGAAATCCGCGCCCGCATGGTGGGACGAGCGCGTGAGCGGGCTCGCCGAGACCATGAGGAAGCCCTTGGCATAGGCCACCGTCTCATAGGCCTTGAACTCGTCCGGCGTCACGAAGCGCTCCACCTTGTGATGCTTGCGCGTGGGCTGGAGATACTGGCCGATGGTGATGAAATCCACCTCCGCCGAGCGCAGATCATCTATCAGCTGGAGCACTTCGGGGCGCTCCTCGCCGAGGCCCACCATGATGCCGGACTTGGTGAAGATGGAGCCGTCCAGCTCCTTCACCTTCTGCAAGAGGCGCAGGGAGTGGAAATAGCGCGCGCCTGGCCGCACCGAGAGATACTTGGCCGGCACCGTCTCCAGATTGTGGTTGAACACGTCGGGCCTGGCCGCCACCACCACCTCCAGCGCCCCATCCTTGCGCAGGAAATCGGGGGTGAGGATCTCGATGGTGGTGCCGGGGCTCGCCGTGCGGATGGCGGCGATGGTGCGCGCGAAGTGCTCGGCGCCGCCGTCGGCGAGGTCGTCCCGGTCCACGGAGGTGATGACCACGTGGGAGAGGCCGAGCTTGGCCACCGCGTCGCCCACCTTCTGCGGCTCGCCCTGGTCCAGCGCCTCCGGCATGCCGGTGCGCACGTTGCAGAAGGCGCAGGCGCGGGTGCAGGTGTCCCCCATGATCATGAAGGTGGCGTGCTTCTTCTCCCAGCACTCGCCGATATTGGGGCAGCCGGCCTCCTCGCATACGGTGTGGAGGCCGTTGGCGCGCACGATCTCCGCCGTCTGCGACCAGCCGGCCGAGCCCGGCGCCTTCACGCGGATCCAGTCGGGCTTGCGCAGCACCTCGGTTTCCGGGCGGTTGGCCTTTTCCGGGTGGCGCGGGCGGGCGAGGGTGTCGATGACCGTGACCATGCGTTTCGTCTCTCAACCCCCGGCGGGGAAATGCACGCCCCCGCAAGGGAAGCGGCCGTGCCGGGCGAAGCCCCGCCCGGACCAGGGTCCGGGCCGGGCATGAATTTCAGTTCACCATACCGCGCGCCACCCTTGGCCGGAAGCCACGCGGCGCGCGCTGCGGCAATGCGTTTTCAGGCCGGCCGCCTGCCGGTGACCGCCCGCCAGATGACGAGCAGCAGCACCGCACCGCAGGTGGAGATGATGATGCGGTCGAGCATGCCGTCGCCGATATAATTGAGGCCGAGCGCCCCCGCCACCCAGCCTCCGAGC
>NZ_JAIVFO010000121.1 GCF_029991245.1 Xanthobacter autotrophicus | reverse complement strand
GGCGCGAGGGGTGCGGGCGCGGGTCCCGGTCGAGGACGGTGGTCACGGCCATGTCAGTACTCCAGCCGTTCCTTGGAACCGAGCACCCGGTTCAGGATGAGCACCGAGGCGCACACCACCAGGAACCAGACGGTGGCGATCGCGGACGGATAGCCGAGATCGAAGGTGTTCCAGTTGAAGGCGCGCTTGTAGACGTAGGTGGAGACGGTCTCGGTGGCCCAGAGCGGTCCGCCCTGCGTCATGATCCAGACCAGGTCGAAGATCTTCATCTTGCCGATGAAGGCGAGGATGTAGAGGCTGAGCAAAGTGGGCCGCAGCATGGGGATGATGACGTAGCGCAGCTTCGCGCCCCAGCCGCAATTATCCAGCTCTGACGCCTCCAAAACTTCCCGCGGCAGGGAGTGGATGGCGGCAAGGCACACCACCATATTGAAGCCGGCCCACTTCCACGCATGGGTGACGATGAGCGAGGCCAGCGCGAGCTTCGGGTCGCCGAGCCAGGACGAGGCAAGGCTTTCAAGCCCCACGGCGCGCAGGAGCGCGTTCAGCACGCCCCAGTCGTAATTGTAGATCCACATCCACAGGATCGCGACCACCACATAGGACAGCAACACCGGCGTGAACCAGGCGACCCGCAGGAAGCGGGCGAAGGGCACGCCGGCATAAAGCGCCAGCGCCAGCAGGAGGCCGGTGGCCACGTCGAGAAAGGGCGCGACGAAGGACCAGATGAAGGTGTTGCGCACCGCCACCCAGAAGGTTTCGTCGCCCATCAGCTCGGCATAATTGGCGAGCCCGACGAAGGTCGCCTCCATCCCCTCGATGTGGAAGAAGCTGTCATAGATGGTGCGCACCGCCGGATAGGCGGTGAGCCCCCCGTAGATCAGCAGGCCCGGGCCGAGGAAGACGGCGAGCACGAGCCGGGACGCCCGGCGCGGATCGGCGAGGGTGGAGGAGGAGGCTTTCGCCCCCTCGTTGCGGGATGCGGGCTTCAAGGCGAGCGCGTCCGTCATGGATCACTTCTTCAGGCAGGCGGCGTCCATCTTCTCGCCGGCCTCCGCCACGGTGATGAGGCCGGCGGGGAAGGCGTTGTTCATCACCTGGACATAGGTGTCGGCGCACTTCGCCCGGTAGTAGAGCAGCGGCGTGCCGAAGAAATAGTCCGCGTCCTTGTTACGGGCGATGAGATCGGCGAAATAATCCTTGTGCGGGCTCTCGATCTTTGCCGGATCAGACTTGAGGCCGCTCTGGAGGGAGACCTGGCCGATCCATTTGGTGCCGTTCTCGGCGGTGGCCATGGATTTCAGCAGCCTGCCGGCGCAGTCCTTGTTCTTGCCCTTGGAATACATCACGAAGCTGCCGGCCACCGCGAGGGTCTTGCAATTGGGGCAGGCGCCGTTGTCCATGGCGGGGAATTTCATGATGCCGAGGGGAAAGCCCGCCGGCATGCCGCCCTTCTCGGGCGCGGCGAAGGCGCGGCCGGTGAACCAGCTGGGATCGGGGAAGGTGAGGGAGCCGGGCGTATTGTAGAAATAGAAGTGGGATTCGCCGAGCTTCAGGGTGGAAAAGCTCTTGGGATAGGCGCCGGCATCCACCAGCCCCTTCACCCAGGTCATCACCTCCACCACGCGCGGGTCCTTGAAGGACAATTCGCCGTTGAGCAGCTTGGCGTAATCGTCCTTGCCGAGCTTGCGCAGCAGGGATTCAAACAACAGCTGGCCGCCGGGGAAGGGCCGGTCGCCCACGCCCTGCGACACCGGCGTGATGCCGGCGGCGACGCCCTTCTTCACGAGATCCGCGAAGGCCGCCTGCGTCAGCTGGAAGGAGGGGGGAACCTCCACGCCGACCTTCTTCACGAGATCCTTGTTGTAGTACAGCTCGACCGTATAGGCCTCCACCGGCACGCCATAGACCTTGCCCTTTGAAGTCCAGGCCGGCTTGGCCCAGTCCTCGATGCCGGCAAGGTTGATGTGGTCGTCAAGGGGTTCCAGGAAGCCGCCGGCGAGGAATTCGGGCTGGTCCGGTTCCATGTAGAAGATGTCGGGGGCCTGTCCGGTGCGCACCGCGGACTTGGCCTGGGTATAGATGTCGGCCTTGGGAATGAAGCTGAGCTTCACGCTGCACTGCTTGTTGGCGGCCTCGAACTCCTGGACGCGGGCGGTGACCCAGTCCTTCTTGGCCGGCTCGTCGGGCCAGTTGCTCCACATGGTGATCTGGGTGGGCTCCTGCGCCGCCGCATGGCCCGCCCCCATCGCCAGAACCGCCAGGGCGGCCATCCCGATCCTGCGAACGCTCTTCATCCCGTCCTCCCATGGCGTGTTCTGATTTTTGCGGGAGAGTGCGGAGCCTCCGCATAATTGTCAATAATGAATGCGAAATATTCCGAATATCAGCCGAGATAAGGCGGTGTAGCGCTAATTTTATTGACAATATAGGCCGCCGCCTCGAATGTCCCGCCCAGGTCGACGACGATCGGCAAGAGGACGGCACGGATGGCGCGGGGACTGCGTAAGGGCTTGACCAGCTACGGTGACGAGGGCTTCGCGCTGTTCCTGCGCAAGGCCTTCATCAAGGCCATGGGCTATTCGGACGACGCGCTCGACCGGCCCATCGTCGGCATCACCAACACCTATTCGGACTACAATCCCTGCCACGGCAACGCGCCCGCCTTGGTCGAGGCGGTGAAGCGCGGGGTGATGCTGGCGGGCGCCATGCCCATGGTGTTCCCCACCATCTCCATCCACGAGAGCTTCGCCCATCCCACCTCCATGTTCCTGCGCAATCTCATGGCCATGGACACGGAGGAGATGATCCGCGCCCAGCCCATGGATGCGGTGGTGGTCATCGGCGGCTGCGACAAGACCCTGCCGGCCCAGATCATGGCCGCCGCGAGCGTGGACCTGCCCACGGTGGTGGTGCCGGTGGGCCCCATGGTGGTGGGTCATCACCGCGGCGAGGTGCTGGGCGCCTGCACCGATTGCCGGCGCCTGTGGAGCGCCCATCGCGCCGGCGAGATCGACGAAGCGGAGATCGAGACGGTGAATGGCCGCCTCGCGCCGTCCGTCGGCACCTGCATGGTCATGGGCACGGCCAGCACCATGGCCTGTATCACCGAGGCCATGGGCCTGTCCCTGCCCATGAGCGCGACCATTCCCGCCCCCCATGCCGAGCGGGTCCGCCTTGCCGAGGCCAGCGGCAAGGTGGCGGCCAAGCTCGCGGTGGAAGGCGGTCCGCGCCCCAGCGACCTCCTGACGCCGAGGGCCTTCCGCAATGCCATGGTGGTGATGCAGGCCATCGGCGGCTCCACCAACGGCATCGTCCATCTCGCCGCCATCGCCGGGCGCACGCCCCACCGCTTCGCCCTTGAGACCCTCGACGAGATCGGCCGCGAAGTGCCGGTGCTGGTGGACCTGAAACCGTCCGGCGCGCACTACATGGAGCACTTCCACCATGCCGGCGGCGTGCCGCGGCTGCTGGCCCAGCTCGGCGACCTCGTGGACCTCGACGCCCCCACCGTCACCGGCGCGACTTTGCGCGAGGTGGTGGCCACGGCCGAGGATGTGCCGGGCCAGGAGGTCATCCGCCCCCGCAGCGCGCCCATCAAGGCCGAGGGCTCCATGGTGGTGCTCCACGGCAACCTCGCCCCCGGCGGCGCCGTGCTGAAGCAGGCGGCGGCGACCGAGCGCCTGTTGCAGCACACGGGCCGGGCGGTGGTGTTCGATTCCGTCATCGACATGGCGGCGCGCATCGACGATCCGGACCTCGACGTGACGGCCGACGACGTGCTGGTGCTGCGCAACACCGGCCCCAAGGGCGCGCCGGGCATGCCGGAGGCGGGCTATCTGCCCATCCCGAAGAAGCTCGGCCGGCAGGGCGTGAAGGACATGGTGCGCATCTCCGATGCCCGTATGAGCGGCACCGCCTTCGGCACCATCGTGCTGCACATCACGCCCGAATCCGCCATCGGCGGGCCGCTGGCCCTGGTGAGGACCGGCGACATGATCCGCCTCGACGTGGCCGGCCGCCGCATCGACCTGCTGGTGGACGAGGACGAACTCACCCGGCGGCGGGCGGACCTCCCGGCCGGGCCGGTGCGTCCTGTCCCCGAGCGCGGCTATGCGCGGCTCTATGCGCAGACGGTGCTTCAGGCCGACGAGGGATGCGATTTCGACTTCATGGTCCGCAAGCCGGACGAGGCGTCCTGAGCATGGAGGCCGCCGTGCCCGGCGCGCCCCTGTGCCTGCCGCCGCATCCTCCCGGTTCGCCGCCGGCGGTGCGGCTGCTGCCGCCGGGCACCTGCGATGCGCACATGCACGTGTTCGGCCCCGTGGCGCGCTATCCGTTGGCGGCGGTGCGCACCTACACGCCCCACCCCGTGTCCTTCGCGGATTACCGGCCGGTGATGGCGGCGCTGGGCATCGATCGGGCGGTGCTGGTGCAGCCGAGCGTCTACGGCACGGACAATTCAGCCCTTCTCGACACGCTCCGGCAGGCGCCGGGGCGGCTGCGCGGCGTGGTGGTGGTGCCGCCATCCATTTCCGATGACGGCCTTGCCGAATTGCACCATGCGGGCGTGCGGGGCATCCGCGTCAACCGGCGCAATCCTGGCGGGCTTGCGCTGGAGGACGTGGCGCTGCTCGGCCGCCGCATCGCGCCACTGCGATGGCACATCCAGCTTCAGGTGGAGATTGGGCAGGGCGCTGCGCTCGCGCCGCTGGTGGAAGGCTGCCCGGTGCCGGTGGTGCTGGACCATCTCGGCCTGCTCGATCCCGCGCGGCCGGTGGGGGATGCGGCGTTCGCGCAGGTGCTGGCCCTGCTCGCGGCGGGTACTCTCTGGGTGAAGCTCTCCGCGCCCTATCGCGTCAGCCGCGCGACGGCGCCTTACACAGACCTCGCGCCTTTCGTGGAGGCGCTTATCGCCTGCCGCCCGGACCGGCTGCTGTGGGGCAGCGACTGGCCCCACACGGAACTGTGGCGTGACATGCCCGGCGATCTCGACCCGGGCTTGCGGCTCGGGCTCGACCGGGTGCCGGAGGCGATCCGCCAGCTCATCCTCGTCGCCAATCCGGGGCGCCTCTACGGGTTCGAGCCGGCAGAGCGGGCCTGACCCGCCCGGCCGTGCCGGTGAGGGGGATCTTCCGTCGGCAGCGGAAATGGCGCCATATGGCGGCGACGCCGTCGCCATCCGGTGCGGCGGGATGTTCCAGGATGGGGAGATGGGGTGAGCCGCCGCATCTTTGCCTTCAGGTCGATCGCGGTTCTGGTCCTGGTGTGGATCGGGGCGGTGGGCGGCTTTGCGCTGCTCTCCATCCGCTCGGCCACGCAGCATGCCGGCGAAGAGCTGAACGCCGCCGGTGTGGCGCTGCATCGCATCGTCTCCCAGCGCGTGGCGCAGCACGATGCCCACCTCACCAGCCTCGCGGCGCTGGTGCAATCGGCCGATCCGCCGCCGCGCGAGGCGGTGCGGCAGGTGGCCCTTGCCATCATGCGCTTTTATCCGCGCATCGTTTCCGTGCGCATCGTGGCGCCGGGGGCGGCAGGCCCCGGTGAAATCCTTGTGGCGGCCCCGGACGGGGCGCTGGCGATGCCCTTGCCCGCCTTCACCGCCGGCGTCTTCGCCCAGGCGCCCGGCGAGGCCCGGGCCTATGCCGATCCCGCCGTTCCGGGGCGCTATTTCCTCGGCAAGCGGGCCGGCGCGCCGGGCCGTCCGCTGGCGATGATCGTGGAGATCGACCCCGCCCTCCTGGTGGAGGGGGAGGAGCGTCCGGAGGCGACCCGCCTGCGGCTGGAGCTTGGCGGCCACGCCCTTGTTGATCGCGCCGCCGCCGGGCCACCGGGCAGAGCGGCGCTTGAAACCCTGCGCTTCGAGCGTGCCGTGGATAGCCAGACCCAGCCCTTGCGGCTGTCGCTGGACCGCAGCCTTGCGTTCGCGCAGGGGGTGACGCCGGGGCCGGTGCTGCTCTTCGCGGTCCTGTCCCTCGTCGGCCTTCTGGCCCTGCGCTACACCCTGAGGCAGCGCCGGGACGCCAGCCGCTCGCGCGCCGTGGCCCGGGAGGCGCAGGAGCGCAGCCTGCTGCTGGAGCGCGAGACCCGCCTTGCCCACGCCTCGCGGGTCAATGCCCTGGGCGAGCTTGCCTCCGGCATCGCCCACGAACTGACCCAGCCGCTCACCGCCCTGCTCAGCCAGAGCCAGGCCGCGCTGCGGCTGGTGGCGCCGGGCGGCGATGCCCAGCGGCTCGACGAGGCGCTGCGGGCCAATGTGCGCGAGGCCAAGCGCGCCGGGGAGATGCTCCAGCGCATGCGCGACTACATCAGCAACCGCGCCACCGCGCGCATCCCCTCCGACATCAATGCCGTGATCGTCGATGCCGCCGCTCTGGCGCGCACCGATCTCGCCCAGCGCGGCATCCGCCTGGAGCTGGAGCTGGAACGCGCGCTGCCGCAGGCGGTGGTGGACCCCATCGAGCTGGAGCAGGTGCTGCACAATCTCATCCGCAATGCGGTGGACAGTCTCGACGGCACGGCGCAGGCCGAGAAGATGATCGTCATCGGCACCGGGACCGGCGGCGGGCAGGTGGTGATCCGCGTTTCCGACACCGGGCCGGGCATTCCCCCGGCCGTTCTGCCGCGCCTGTTCGAGCCCTTCTTCACCACCAAGGCGGACGGCATGGGGCTCGGCCTGTCCCTGTGCGCGACGCTGGTGGAACGGGCCGGCGGCTCCATCCGCGCGGATGCCGGGGCGATGGCGGGCGCAGCCTTCGTCATCGTGCTGCCTGCGGCGGCGGCGCGCATGGAGGCGGCGCAATGAAGGCCCTGCGCGTCTATATCGTGGATGACGATGCGGCGGTGCGGCAGGCGCTGTCGCTGCTGCTCTCCACCTGCGGCATGACGGTGGAGACCTTCGCCGACCCCGAGACCTTCCTCGCCCATGTGGACACGGCGCGCCCCGGCTGCCTCCTCATCGACCTGCGCATGCCGCTGGTCAGCGGGCTCCAGCTCAAGGCGGCGCTGGCGGCGCGCGGCATCGACTGGCCGACCATCATGATGACCGGCCATGGCGACGTGAACGCCTGTCGGCGCGCCTTCAAGGCGGGCATCCTGGATTTCCTCACCAAGCCGGTGGACGAACAGGTTCTGCTGGATGCCCTCGCCGCCGCGGGCAAGGTGCTGGAAGAGGTTCTGGAACGGCAGGAGACGCATGCCCTGCTCGCCACCCTGACCGAGCGCGAGCGGGAGGTCATGGACATGGTGTGCCGGGGCTGGGCGAGCAAGGAGATCGCGGCGGCACTGGCCGTCTCGCCGCGCACCATCGACGCCCACCGCGCCAACATCGCCGAAAAGCTCGGCACCAGCTCGGTGGCGGATCTGGTGCGCATGTCGCTGGCGGCACCCGTTGCTACGCCGCCGTCTCGGTAATCCTACCTAGCCGCCCGTGTGAAGACGCGGATTAAGCCGAGGCGCGCCGCAGCGTAGAGCACTGGGCCGTGGCGGCGCGGTTCCGCCACCCTGATCCGCTTTCCGCGCCGGGGTCCCGACGCCCAGTCGCTCCGGTGCCATCGCAGACGGACCAAAGACATCCGCCGCAACCATAAGGGATTGACGATGAAGCGCCTTCTTCTCGCCGCCGTGGCCGCGGCCTCGCTCGCGCCTGCCGCCTCCGCCCAGGTTCTCCAGGAAAAGAACATGCCGCTGGCGATCGCGATGGAGATCGCGCGCGAGACGGTGGCCGCCTGCGCGGCGCAGGGCTACAACGTGACCGCCGCCGTGGTGGACCGGGCCGGCGTGCTGCGGGCGCTTGCGCGTGCGGACAATGCCGGCGTTCACACCCCCGACGCGGCGCGGCGCAAGGCGTTCACCTCGGCGTCCACGCGCATTCCCACCTCGACCATGGTGGAGAACATCCAGAAGACGCCGGCGGCTGCGCAACTCGTCGCCATCGATGGCTTTCTCGTCGTGGCCGGCGGCGTTCCGGTGAAGTCGGGCAACGAGGTCATCGGCGCCGTGGGCGTCGGCGGGGCGCCGGGCGGGCATCTGGACGAGGCCTGCGCCAATGCCGCCATCGCCAAGGTGGAGCAGCAGCTGAAGTAGGGCCATTGCTGCCGGCGGCGGCGTGTGGGGCGGGAGACCCATCCGCTCGGGTTGGTTCGTGCCAAGGGGTGCCGCGAACGGGGTTCTGCCGTGCGTGACGAAACGCCGGAACAGCGTCATGTCCGCCTGCCGCGAGCGCGCGCGCGCCGATTCGATCGGTTCACTCTGACCGGATCGCGCGCTCGGTTCCAGCCCCGCGGCAGGCGCTTGAACCCGCCATTCCGGGGCGCCGGAAACGAATGCTGCCGGAAATTGTGGTGCAGTTCGGTTTGTGATACATCTCAAGAATGGGAAGTAATCGCCAAGATATCGAGCCGCCCCGTGCTGATGCGGCCTCCGCCATCTCGCGTTGGGACGATGAGGGTGGTGCTCAGATGCCCCCCAATCTTTCCGCGCGCCATGCTGCCTTGACTGAACGAGAGCGGCACATTCTCGAATGCTTGGGCGCCGCTGTGGTCAAGGAATGGACCGACCTGCCGACCGCCGTGCAGCGTGCGCTGTTCCGGCGGGCGACCGCAAGCGATCACGATGATCCGGCGCAGCTCAAGGCTCTCATCGCGCGCTTTCTTCATGACCACAAGGACGCGCCGGCCGCTCCGGAGGCCAAGGCCCGATCATGAGAGCGCTGGCTTAACGCTACCCCGCCTCACCAGACGCGGACATCCACGGCCATGTCCCGGAAGGCGAGGGTGTCGCCGATAAAGCTGCCGGCCACCGGAATGGCCTGGCGGATATCGCGGACCACCGCGACGGGAATGAGGTTCGATCCCCCCATGCTGCGGTTGGTGGGATCGAATGGGATCCAGCCCGCCCCCGGTACGAACACCTCGCCCCAGGCGTGGGTTGATCCCGCGCCGTCCGATCCCGTCTGGCTCTGGTCGGGATTGTGGAGATAGCCGGACACGATGCGCGCCCCGAAGCCGAGGCTGCGGGCCGCCTCCACGAACAGGAGCGCGAAATCCCGGCACGATCCCCAGCCCCGTTGCAGGGTCTGCACCGGGGCCTGCGTGCCCTCCTCGTCGCGGCTCTGGTAGCTGATGGCCTGGGAGACCCCCATGCTCAGGTCCTTGAGCAGGGAGAGGGTGTCGGTGGGTATGGCGCGCACGAAGCCCTGGGCCCAGGTGCGCAGGTGGTTGCCCGGATCGGGATATTGCGGGGTGCCGAGCGCGCCGAGATCTTTCCACTCGTCGTCGGAATAGCGGAACGGGAAGGATTGGGCGGAACCGGCGATGTCGAACACCGGCCAGGCCACCGCATCCAGCTGGATCTGGGTCAGGCTTTCGACCACCAGAAGGTCGCCGCCGGCCTGAAAGGTCGCGGTTGCCACCGCATTGCCCGAGACGTCGTGCGCCCAGCTGACGCTCGCCTGCGGTGCAAGGGTGACGGTGTTGGATATCACGCGCAGGTCACGGCTTTCACGCGGGCGGAGCATCAGGCGATGGGGACCGAACGCCACCGGCCGGTGAAAGCGATAGGTGGTGGTGTGGCGGATCTGGAGTAAGCTCAATGGGTAACCCCCTGCGGAGGGGCCACTCTATCAGCGCATGAGCGCGACACCACCGCAAGGTTTTCCGATGCCGCTCCCGGCCTCCACCCAGAGCGCGATCCCTGCAAATTGATCCGATGTTCTCGGTGAACCGCGCGGTCATCCCATCAGCTTGCGATGCAAGCCCCAGGGGTTCCGGCCCGGCCTGCTGTTCCATGCGCAAGGCGCACCCGTGGGCGACGCGGCGCGGACGGAGACAGCGCACGTCTTCGGCGAAGCTTGGCATATCAACATATGTGGAAATGGCCATATGGAATATATTATTGCTATTTCCAGCATTTGGGAGCATAGCTGATGCGTCGATGGAAAGCCGGAAAACTTGGCTATAGGCGGGATTGAGTTCTGCGCTAAACCAATATCTCTCGCCAGAAAATGCGATTTCGACAGCCGGGCAAGGCTCGGTAAGCTACATCTCAAAATTTGAAAGGGTTTCCCATGGCTGAGGGAACCGTAAAGTGGTTCAACGCCCAGAAGGGCTTTGGCTTCATCACCCCCGATTCCGGCGGCAGCGATGCCTTCGTGCATATCAGCGCGGTTGAGCGCGCAGGTATGTCCGATCTGCGCGAGGGCCAGAAAGTGGCCTTCGAGCTCGTCACTGATCGCAAGAGCGGCAAGCTGTCGGCTGACCAGCTCAAGGATCTGAGCTGATCGCTCCGGCCGGGGACCCGAGCAATCGGATGTCGCCGGCCTTCGCATGTTTTCCACATGGCCGGCCGAGACTGGACCGGCAGCGTACGTAGAACATGCGTGAACCAATTTCCTGCAAGGCGCCCGGCGCCTTGCAGGTCACGTGCCCTTCAGCCTGCGCGGCCTTCAGCTTGTGCGTCCGAGGGGGCGAGGACCTCAATTTGAGCGGCTACGAGTAGCCCAGTGGTTGAGTGACCCAGTGGTCGCCGGCATCGTCAGCACGCGTGAAGCACACAATGCCAGGCGCAGGAGACGGCAATGGCCAAGGGACAAGTGCGCGGGAATCGCGAGACCAAGAAGCCGAAGAAGCAAAAAGAACCTGTGGCAGCGCCTTCGTTCATCAAGGGTACGCCCGTATCAATCGGGCCTCCGAAGAAGAAGAGCTGAGGTGTCGATATGAACGTTCGCACCCATGAAACCATGGTCACGTTCGAGCACCCCTTCCGGATCAGCGGCACCGAGGGTGTGCTCCCGGCTGGAACCTATCGTGTGGTGATCGACGAGGAGCAGATCCTCGGCCTTTCCTTCATCGCCTACCGGCGCGTGGCGACCATGCTGCACACGCCGGCCGTCGCGGCGCCGCAGGGCCGAAGCGAGAGCCTCGCCATCGACGCCGCCGACCTGGAAGCTGCCGTGTTGAAAGATCGACAGCAATCGGCGGAGAACCACGAGGGTCCCTCTTCCGTCGCGGCCGCTTAAAGCGTCGCCCTGTAGCAGTTCCTGACGCAAAGTCGCTGTGCATTTTTACGGGAATTGCTCTTGGCTTAAGTTTAGAGGGCTGTTCACCGAGCAAATTGGCTCGATTTGCGCTCTAGACGGCCGCGCCTATCAAGGGGAATTCCCATGTCGCTCCAGTTTCCCAACACCAGTCGCAGCTATAACGCGTCCAAGCGCTGCGTCACCTTCTGGGGATACGATTCCACGTTCGAAATTTCGTTCCACGTGGACGCGGATGTGCTTCAGCGCTTCAACCCCAGGGCGGGGCAGGACGAGGCGGCATCGCTCCAGGTCTTCGACGTGAACCGGACGCGGATTGAAAGTGTCGCCAGCGGGATCTATGCGCGGCGGAAGCAGAATTTCAATCGTCTCTCCACCGCCGATTTCTAGAGCGTTTTCAAGCGAAGTGGATACCGGTTCGCGTAAAGAAAACGCGTCAAAACAAGATTCGAGAGCGTTTTCGAGCGAAGTGGATACCGGTTCGCGTAAAGAAAACGCGTCAAAGTAAGACTTGTCAGCGATTGCCGTGAGCCCCATGCGAATGGAAAATGCTCAAGGCCGACGCCACTCTTAAGGCCGACGACATTTGGACCTACTGCAGGGACCTGTCGCCAGATGGCATTCGACAGGTGTGCGCCGTGCGCCTTTGCCCCGACGACGACAGAGGTCCAGATGAACAAAGGCCTCAACATCATTTTCCAGGCGCTCGACGCCGATCACGTCCTCGCCCGGATCGTCTGGCGCGAGCAGGATTCCGGCGGCGGGTCGCTGACCCTCGAAATTCCCGTGCGCAGCGCCGCTTCCGCGCCGAAGAGCAACGCCGAGCTTCAGGCGGATGCGCGGGCGCTGGCGGTGCGGTTTGCCCGCGCCTTCGCCGATACGATCGAGGGATAGTCAACGGCCGCCGAGCCTGGCTCAGCGGCCATCGGTCAAGCCTGGCGGCACGTGAGCAAGACCGTCTCGGGGCCCGTCGCAGGCCGGGGTGTAACAAGCCCGCACAGCGCCTGAGCCTCCAGCCGGAAGAATTCCGGCTGGAGCGTTTTCGAGCGAAGTGGATACAGGTTCGCTTGAAGTAAACGCGTCAAAACAAGACTCCAGGGCGATTGCCGTGAGCCAGTGCGAACGGAAGACGCTCTAGATGGACATGAGGCCCACCGTGCGCCGAAAGCGCGGCAGAAAGGTCCATTTGCTCTCCCTCCTCCTGAGCGCCGTCGGGCGCGTACCTGCGTCTTCCCCCTGGGACGATCGCCAACCGGTTCGTGAAGAACTGTTCAGCGCGGAGCGCCTGGAGGAGCACGCCCGCAGCCTGGCTGCCGCCCAGCCGGTACGACCGCGATCGGCCCGAGGCCATACGCTGTCGGCCCGCCTTGCCGACAACGGCGCCGTGCTGCTGGACGCCTACCGGGCCATCGCCGGTGCCCTCGCCGAGGGCGGCGCCATCACCCCCTCGGCGGAATGGCTGATCGACAATTATCACCTGGTGGAAAAGCAGATCCGCGAGATCCGTTCCGATCTGCCGCCGGGCTATTATCGCCAGCTGCCCAAGCTCGCCGCCGGGCCGTTCGCCGGCTATCCGCGCGTGTTCGGGGTGGCGTGGGCGTTCGTGGCCCATACCGACAGCCGCTTCGATCCGGAGATGCTGGCGCGTTACCTGAATGCCTATCAGGAGGTGCAGCCCCTCACCATCGGCGAGCTGTGGGCGGTGTCCATCACCCTGCGCATCGTGCTCATCGAGAATCTGCGGCGCATGGCCGAGCGCATCGTGGAGGATCGTGTGGCCCGGCGCGAGGCCGATGCGCTGGCCGACCGCCTGCTGGGGCTGAGCGGGCGCCCGCCCGAGCCGGTGGCGTCCGTGCTCGCCGGCCACGAGCAGGGTCCGCTGGCCGATGCCCTCGCGGTGCAACTGGTGCACCGGCTGCGCGATCAGGACCCGAGGATCACGCCCGCCCTCACCTGGCTGGACCAGCGCCTCGCGGCACAGGGCATGAATGCGGACGCTGTGGTGCGCGACGTGCACCGCAGCCAGGGCGCCGCCAACCTGACGGTGCGCAACATCATCACCAGCCTGCGCCTGATCTCCGATCTGGATTGGAAGGAGATGTTCGAGCGCACCAGCCTCGTGGACCTCGTGCTCACCGCTGGCAGCGCCTATCCGGCGATGGATTTTTCAACCCGCAACCTCTACCGCAACGCCATCGAGCAGCTGGCGCGGGGCGCGCCGCGCACCGAGCTTCAGATCGCCCGGGCCGCCCTGGCCGCGACCGCGCGTGTGCGTGAGCCCCGCGACGCCGATGCGATCCGGCGTGAAAGCGATCCCGGCTACCACCTGATCGGAGGCGGGCGGCGCGCGTTCGAGCAGGAGATCGGCTTCCGCCTGCCGCTTCATGACGTTTCCACCCGGTTGAGCCGGGCCTTTGGCATCGGCGGCTATGTGGGCGCCATCGCCATCGCTGCCGCGCTGCTGCTCGCCTTGCCGCTGCTGGCGATGGGCTACGCCGGGTTCACCGGGCCGGCGCTCGGCCTTCTGGCGCTGCTCGGGGCCGTCCCGGCCCTCGATGCAGCGGTGGCGCTGGTCAACCGCGCCATGAGCTTCGGCTTCGGGGCGACCGCCCTGCCGGCGCTGGAGCTGCGCGACGGCGTTCCCTCCCATCTGCGCACGCTGGTGGCGGTGCCCACGCTGCTGACCAGCCCGGCCTCCATCGAGGAGAATATCGAGCGGCTGGAGATCCATCATCTGGCCAGCCCCGAAGGCGACCTGCATTTCGCCCTGCTGTCCGACTGGACCGATGCCGACGCGGAGCACGCCGAGGGCGATGCGGCCCTGGTGGCCACGGCGGCGGCGGGGATCGCCCGCCTCAATGCGCGCTACGGACCGGGGCCGGGGGGCGTCCGCTTCCTGCTGCTGCACCGGCGGCGGGTGTGGAA
>NZ_JAIVFO010000120.1 GCF_029991245.1 Xanthobacter autotrophicus | reverse complement strand
GGACAGGGCGGGGCGCAGATAGCCGTCCACCACGGTCCAGCGGCGCCCGTTTTTCTGGTTCACCTGATAATAGCCGAACCCGTCCTGATCTTTTCCATTGTAATCGGGGTTGCGCGGGAAGCCGGCCTGCTCCGCCGCATCGATGAAAGCCTCCGACAGCACAGGGCGTTCGCCGACGCGGACGATGTTGATGGGGCCGTCGGTTCCGCGCACCTCGGTGTCGCAGTCGGAGGCCTCGAAGGTCTCGAACTTCTTGAAGTAGGGCAGCACATCGTCCCATCCCCATCCGGTGGCGCCGAGCTGTGCCCAGCCGTCATAATCCTGCCGCTGGCCGCGCACGAAGATCATGCCGTTGATGAGGGTTGAGCCGCCCAGCCCCTTGCCCCGCGGCACCACGATGGGACGGTGGTAGGTGGCCTCCTCCGGCTCGGTTTGGAAGCGCCAGTTGAAGGCGCTGCCGGCCAGAAGCTTGGAGAAGCCGGCCGGAATGGGCACCCAGAAGCCCCGGTCCGTGCCCCCCGCCTCCAAAAGGAGGACGGTGCGGCGGGGGTCTTCCGAGAGGCGGGCCGCAAGGATTGCGCCTGCGGTTCCGCCTCCCACGACGATATAGTCGAAGCTGTCCATGGCCTTGTTCCAGCGTGCCTTTTTGTGCGGCCGGGGATCAGCCCCGGGCCGGCAGGACCTTTCCTGGGTTCAGGAAGTCGTCCGGGTCGAGGGCTTTCTTCAGGGTGCGGGCGAGGGCGATCTCCGCCGGCGCGCGGCGCAGGAGAAGCTCGTCCACCCGGTACTGGCCGATGCCGTGTTCGGCGGAAATGGAGCCGGCAAAGCGGGCCACCACGTCGTGGACCAGGGTGTTGATGGCGGCGCCGTCCTGGCCCGGCGCGAGCACCACGTTGTAATGGATGTTGCCATCGCCCAAATGCCCGAAGGCATTGACCTTCGCGCCCGGCGCGCCCTCGGCGATGGCGATGTCCGCGGCCTCCAGGAAGGCGGGAACATCAATGATGGGCACGGAGACATCGTGCTTCATGCTCTTGCCCTCGCGGGCCTCGCCATCGGTAATGTGCTCGCGCAACGCCCAGAGCTGGGTCGCCTGGGCGACCGTCTCGGCGATGACGCCGTCGAGCGCCGTGCCGTTCTCCAGCGCCGCCGCCAGCGCCGCCTCCGCCGCCTCGCGCAGGCCGGACAGGCTGGCGCCGGCCTCCAGCAGCACGAACCAGTCGCCGGAAGCGATGGGCGGGGTGAGGTTGAGGTGCCGCTTCAGCAGGTCGAAGGAATAGCCGCTCATCAGCTCGAAGGCGGAGAGGGTGTCGCCCAGCTCGTCCTGCGCCAGCGCCAGCAGGTCGAGGGCCGCCTGCGGGTTCGGCACGGAGAGCAAAGCGGTGATCGTATGCCGGGGCCGGGGCACCAGGCGCAGCACGGCGCCGGTGACGATGCCGAGGGTGCCTTCGGTGCCGATGAAGAGCTGCTTCAGGTCGTAGCCCGCATTGTCCTTGCGGAGCTGGCGGGCCATGTCCACGATGGTGCCGTCGGCGAGCACCACCTCAAGGCCCAGCACCAGCGCGCGGGCCATGCCGTAGCGCACCACGTTGACCCCGCCGGCATTGGTGGAGACCACGCCGCCCACGGTCGCCGAGCCTTCTGCCGCAAGGCTTATGGGCAGGAGACGTCCGGCCTCGGCGGCGGCGTCCTGCGCCACCTTGAGGATGCAGCCGGCATCGGCCGAGATGGTGAGGCCCACCGGGTCCACCGCGCGCACCTTGTTCATGCGGTTCAGCGAGAGCACCACCTGGGCGCCCGAGGTGTCCGGCACCGCGCCGCCGGCAAGGCCGGTATTGCCGCCCTGGGGTACGATGGCGGCGCCGGCCGCGCGGCAGGCCTTCACCACCTCGGCCACCTCGGCGGTGGAGGCGGGGCGGGCGACGCACAGCGGGCGACCGGGAAACAGGCGGCGCCAGTCGATGGCATAGGAGGCCATGTCGGCCTCGTCGGCGAGGAGGCCGGAGGGGCCGAGAATGGCGGCAAGGCGGGAAACAAGATCGGCGCTCATGAGGCAGCCCTCAAGACATCTGGCATGAAACGGGTGCGGGCTTCAGCCGGATGGCCCCGCCCGCGCGGTGGCGAAGCGGATGCATCCGTTGGCCGCGCGCCGCAAGCCCCTTTCTCCCGCAAAGGCCGTGTCCTTGCCGTGGAAAGCCGGGATACGGCGCGCCGTCATACATAGCCGTAGGCGGTCCAGCCGCCGTCCACGCCCATCACCTGCCCGGTGACGGCGCTTGAGGCATCGGAGGCGAGAAACACCGCCATGCGCGCCACTTCGTCCGCCTCCACCAGCCGGCCCATGGGGGTGCGGGCCTTCAGGCGGTCAAGGTCGAGGCGGCCGCGGGCGGCGAGGTCGTCCAGCAGCGCGGTGCGCACATAGCCGGGGGCGATGGCATTCACCCGCACCTTGTCCCGCGCCCATTCGCAGGAGAGCGCCTTGGCCATCATGGCGACGCCGGCCTTGGAGGCGCAATAGCCGATGCGCTCGGGCGCGGCGACCACGCCATACATGGAGGCCATGAGCAGCAGCGAACCGCCGCCCTGGGCGATCATGCGCCGCCCCGCCTCCTGCGCCGTGAGGAAGGTGCCGGTGAGGTTGATGGCGATGACGCGGTCCCATTCCTCCTCGGTGACCGAGAGGGTGGGTGCGTTCTGGGAGATGCCGGCGTTGGCGAGGCAGATGTCCACCGGGCCGAAGCGGGCCTCGGCGGCGTCGAAGGCGCGGACGATATCCGCCTTCCGCGTCACCGAGCCCTTGACCGCGATAGCCTCGCCCAGCTCCTGCGCCCGCGCCTCGGCGGCGGGATCGAGGTCGAGCAGCACCAGCGATGCGCCCTCCGCCCGGAACGCCTGGGCTACCGCAAGGCCGAGCCCGGAGGCGCCGCCGGTGATGAGGGCGCAGCGGCCGGCGAGGGACCCGCTCATTCTCCCGCCCCCGCAAGCGCGCGCATGCCGAGGAAATCGGCCATGAGGTCCAGCTGGCAGGCCAGCATGGGCTTGCCGAAATGGATGCGGCAGCCCTTCGCCTTGGCGGCGGCGAGGAGGGCGGTTTCCTCCGGCTGCATGATCACCTCGGCCACGATCTGCTCCGGGGCAAGGCGCGCGGCATCAAGCGGCAGGGGATCGCCCTCCTTCAGGCCGAGGGAGGTGCCGTTGACGACGATGTCGTGGCCGGAGGGGTCGGGCGTGCCGATTTCCACCTGCGCCGCGGGATAGGCCTCGGCCAGGCGGGCGGCGAGGTCTTCCGCCTTGGCGCGGGTGCGGTTGGCGATGGTGAGGCGGGAGATGCCGGCCTCCACGAAGGCGAAGGCGATGGCGTTCGCCGCCCCGCCGGCACCGGCGAGATAGACGCTCTTGTCCTTCGGATCGATACCCGCCGCCAGCAGCCCGCCGACGAAGCCCTTGCCGTCCAGCATCTCGCCGATGAGCCGGCCGTCCGCCTCGCGGCGCACCGTGTTCACCGCGCCGATGCGGCGGGCGCTGTCGGAGACGGCGTCGCACAGGTCCACGATGGCGGTCTTGTGCGGCACCGTCACCACGAAGCCGCCGAGGCTCTTCATGGCCTTGAGGCCGGCGACCAGGGTGGCAAGGTCGTCCGGGGCGACGTGGAACGGCACCATCACCCCGTCGCGGCCCTCGCGGCCCATCAGCGCGTTGAGCATCTGCGGCGTCTTCACGTGGTGGATGGGGTCCGCGAGGATGCCGTAGACCCGGGTCAGGCCGGTGATCTCGCGGGTGGTCTGGAGTGTGGTCATGGGGCAGGTTCCGGGGGTGGCCCGAAGGCTCTAGATGCCGAGGTAGGCGGTCTTGATATGTGGGTCGGCAAGCAGGCCGATGCCGGTGTTCTCAAGGGCGATCTGGCCGTTCTCGATCACATAGGCGCGGTCGGCGATCTTCAAGGCGTGGAACGCCTTCTGCTCCACCAGCAGCACGGTGGTGCCGGTCTTGCAGATGCGGTCGATGACGTCGAACATCTGCTGCACGATGATGGGGGCAAGCCCGAGCGAGGGCTCGTCCAGCATCAGCAGCTTGGGCTTTGCCATCAGCCCGCGGGCGATGGCCACCATCTGCTGCTCGCCGCCGGAAAGGGAGCCGGCCATCTGGTCAAGGCGCTCGCGGACGCGGGGGAAGATGTCCAGCACCTCGTCGAAGCGCTCGGCCATGCCGGCGCGGACCTTGGGGTGGTAGCCGCCCATCAGCACGTTGTCGCGCACGCTCATGACCGGGAACAGCTGGCGGGCTTCCGGCACCATGATGAGGCCTGCGCCCACGATCTCGTCCGGCGGCAGGCGGTCGATGCGCTGGCCGTCGAACTCGATGGAGCCGGCGGTGGGCTTCACCAGGCCGGAGATGGCGCGCAGCAGCGTCGTCTTGCCGGCGCCGTTGGAGCCGATGATGGTCACCACCTCGCCGCGTCCCACCCGGAGCGAGATGTCCTGGAGGATGACGGTGCGGCCGTAGCCGGCGGTGATCTCAGAGACCTTGAGCATCGACGAAATCCTCTCCGAGATAGGCCTCGATCACCCGTCGCTCGCGCACCACGGCGTCGGGCTTGCCTTCGGCGATCACCTTGCCGCTGTCGATCACCACGATCCGGTCGGACAGGCTCATGATGGCCTGCATGTTGTGCTCGATGGCGATCACGGTGACGCCGGTGTCGCGGATGGCGCGGATCAGCTCCACCATCTTCAGGGTGTCGGACTGGCTCTGGCCGGCCATCACCTCGTCGAGCAGCAGGATCGAGGGCTCGGTGGCGAGCGTGCGCGCCACTTCCAGCCGCTTCAGGCCGCCGATGGGCAGGGTTCCTGCCTCCACATCCTTCACGTCGTCGAGGCCCATGAGCCTGGCCACCCGCAGGGCGACGGCGCGGGCATCGTCCACGGAGCGATGGCGCAGGAAGGCGCCGATCATGATGTTCTCCAGCACGCTCAGCTTGCCGAAGGGCTGCACGATCTGGAAGGTGCGGCCGATGCCGAGCCGGGCGAAGGCGTCCGGCGCGCTGGGCTGGTGCCACTTGCCGTCGGGGCCGAGGATTTCGATGGTGCCGGCATTGGGGGTGAGGAAGCCCGAGAGCTGGGCGAAGACGGTGGTCTTGCCGGCGCCGTTGGGGCCGATCACGCCCAGGATCTCGCCCCGCTTCAGGGTGAGGGAGACGTTGTCGGTGGCGGTCAGCCCGCCGAAGCGCTTGACCAGGTTCTGCGCCTTCAGCACCACCTCGCCGGGGGTGCCGGTGATGATCTTGGTGGCGGGGGCGACCACGTCCGCGCGGGTCCGCCCGCCGCCGGGCAGCCTGTCGATGAGGCGCACCACGAACGGGCCGAAGGTGCCCACCAGCCCGCCCGGCAGGGTCAGGGTGATGATGACCAGCACGGACCCATAGACGAAGCCGTGCAGGCCATTGGCCGAGGCCCCGAGCCAGCCGCGGGCGAGTTCCGCGAGCGGAACCACCAGCACCGTGCCGAGCAGGGGCCCCGCCACCGTTCCGAGGCCGCCGATCAGGGCAAACATGGCGATCTCGATGGCGGTGGCGAGGGAGAACAGCGTCGCGGGCTCCAGGAAGGTCATGTACATGGCGTGGAAGGTACCCACCAATGCGGTGAGCGCCGCCGAGATCGCCATGGCCCAGAGCTTGACGCCGTTGATGTTGATGCCCGCCGCCTGGGCCGCGCTGTCACGCTCGCGCACCGCGGTGAGCGAATAGCCGAGGCGGGAATGGCGGATCGCGTAGGACACCGCCAGGGAAAGCACCAGAAGACCGAATGCGATGTAGAGATAATTGATCTTGTCGCGGAAGATCATCCACGGCCAGCCGATCTGCAGCGGCACCACGAGGCCGGCCGAGCCGCCGGTGACCCCGTTGAAGTGGATGGACAACAGCCGCACCACCTCCAGGAAGGCGATGGTGGCGAGCGAGAAGAACGGCCCGCGCAGGCGGAAGCAGGGATAGCCGATGCCGAGGCTGACGAGGGCGGCCAGCGCCGCGCCGGCGATCATGCCGATCCAGGGCGACAGGCCGAAATGGGTCAGCAGCAGCGCCGCCGTATAGCCGCCCAGCCCGTAGAACACCGTGTGGCCCAGCGACAGCTGCCCGGCATAGCCGCCGAGGATGTTCCATGCGGTCGAAAGCGCGCCGAACACGCAGATGGTGACGAAGACGTGCACCATGAAGGTTGAGCCCGACCAGGCCGGGATGATGACGAGCAGCGACAGGGCGATCAGCGCGCAATAGACGCGCGGATCGGTGAGCCGCGACAGGACGGAGAGTCCGCCGGGGGTTGGGGCGGTCGGCGTGGCCTTGAGCGAGGAGTCGTGAAGGCTCATCGTGTCACTCCGTGCCGCGGCCGAGGCCGAACAGGCCGGTGGGCTTGAAGATGAGGATCAGGAGGAACAGTGCGAAGTAGACGACCTCTTTCAGGTCGGGCGCGATGTAGTAGCCGGAGAGGCTGTCCACGAGGCCGATGATCATGGCCCCGAAGAAGGCGCCGTACATGGAGCGCATGCCGCCCAGCACCACCACCACGAAGGCGGTGAGCACGAAATAGGTGCCGATGGTGGGCGTGACCGGGTAAAGCGGCATCACCAGCGCGCTGGCAAGGCCCACGCAGGCGGCGCCCATGCCGAAGGCGATGACGTAGATCTTGTCTACCTTCACGCCCATGAGCAGCGCCGCGTTGCGGTTCTGCGCCGTGGCGCGGATGGCGCGGCCGAGCGCGGTGGACTGCATGAACAGGTGCAGCCCCGCCACCAGCGCCAGCGCGCAGACGAACATCACGATCTGCCCCTTCACCAGGGTGAAGCCGGCGACCTGGACCGAACCCTGCGCCGCCGACGGCGGCACCGAATACAGGTCGGCGCCGAACAGCAGCAGGGCGAGGTTCACCAGCGCGGTGGACAGGCCGACCGTGGCGAAGATCTGGATGTGCTCGTCGGCGGACAGCAGCGGCTGGATCAGGAAGCGCTGCACCAGCGCGCCCAGGGCGAACAGCAGCAGCACGACGGGAATGGCGGACGCATAGGGATGCAGGCCGAACTTCGCGGCGAGCAGGTAGGCGGCATACATGCCCACCATCAGGAACTCGCCATGGGCGAAGTTCACCACCCGGACGATGCCGAAGATGAGGGTGAGGCCGACGCTGATGATGGCATACATGCTGCCGAGCAGGATGCCGTTGAGCACCAGCTGAATGAGAACGTCCATCGCGCTCCGCTCCAGTAGTCCGCGGGGTCTTTCGGCACGGGGCCGGACATGGGGTGGATAGCCTGGTGACTGCTTTGGGGATGCTTGTCTGGGAATTGCCCCCGCACGAGGCCAGATCGCGCGGGGGCTGCGCGGCGGCCGGTCAGGGGCGCCGCAGGCAATCGAGACGCTTGGTCAAGCGAAGCGGAAACCGGTTCGCGTAAAAGCGTTCCCGAAAGGTCAGTTGGCGCCGACGCCGACCTTCATCTTGGCCACCGCGGCGGCCTCGGGGAACACGGTGACGAGGTTGCCGCCCTGCCACTGCATGAGGAACGGCTGGGCGCGGGTGTTCTGGCCCTGCTCGGAGAACTTGGCGCCCCAGCCGGTGGCGGTTTCGCCCACGGGAATGTCCACCTTCATCACGGCGGCGCGCACCTTGTCGGCGTCCGTGCTCTTGGCGGCCGCGATGGCGTCAAAGAACACCTTGGCGCCCATGTAGTTGGCGAGCGAATGGCCGGAACGGGGGTCGATGCCGTACTTCGCCTTGTACTTGCCCACGAATTCCGTGAGGCCGGGGGTGGCCTTGGGGTTCGTGTTGTACTGGGTGAAGTCCACGTCGAGGGCGCCTTCCATGTTCTCCGCGCCCACCGCCATCATGGTGTCGCGGGTGGAATAGCCGCCGCCGGCGCCCATCACCGCCTTGGGCTTGTAGCCCTGGTCCTTCATCTGGCGGAAGAACAGCACGGTGTCGTTCTGGTAGGAGGTCTGCAGCACCACGTCCACGCCCGCGGACTTGAGGCGCAGGATGACGGGGGTGAGGTCCACGGACTTCGCCGAATAGGGCAGGACCTCCACCACGTTCAGGCCCTTCTCCTTGGCGCGGGTCTTCTGATAGCCGGAAACCGTCTGGCCGTAGAGGCTGTCCTCGTGGATGATGCCGACCTTCAGGTCGGCGGGCTTCACGCCGAGCGCCGGGGCGATGGCCTCGATGACGGAATCCACCATGCGGACCGCGAAGTCACGGGCGGTGGCATTGGTGCGGAAGACGTATTTGAAGCCGCGCTCGGTGATGGGATCGGACACCGCGCCAAGCTCGAAATAGGGCACGCCGGCCAGCTCGGTCACCTGGGTCGCCGCCAGCGACAGGGACGAGGAATAGGTGCCGAAAATGGCCGAGACCTTGTCCACCGAGGTCAGGCGCCGGGCCTCGCCCACCGCCTGGTTGGGATCCACCGCGTCGCCCTTGATGTACTCGATCTTCTTGCCGTCGATGCCGCCGGCCGCGTTGCGTTCCTCCACCGCCAGCTCAAAGCCGCGGAAGCTCTCGTCGCCCAGCAGGGCGAGGCCGCCGGAGAAGGGATAGAGGGCGCCGAACTTGATGGTGCCCTGGGCCGCCGCAGGTCCCGCGAAGGGGGAGGCGGCAACAAGCAGTGCGGCGGCCAGGGCCGCCCGTGCGAAACTCTTCATCGGCTCCTCCCTCGTCCGGCGCGTCTTGAGGCCGGCTCTTGCAACCCGTTCTTCGGGCACGATTTTTGAGTGCCCATTGGCGACGGGGCCGGTTTGGCCGCCCCGTTTGGCGCTGCGGATAATGCAGATAACCAAGTTGCCTGACAAGTAGGACTTCTGTAGTTTTCCCGCATCGAGGTGGCCGCCGCGAAGGGGCGCCGGCAAGACGCCGCGCGGACGGCTCTGAACGCGAGAAAAGAGAACACGGTGTCCGATCTGCCTGCGCTGCGGGCCGATCGGCGCGTGCTTCAGGGAGAAATGCCAGTGGTTGAAATTCCCGATTTTATGCGCCAGGCCCGCTTCACCGGTGCCGGCGGGCCGGAAGTCATCGCCATCGAGACCGCGCCGGTGCCGCGCCCGGGGCCGGGCCAGGTGCTGGTGGAGGTGGTGGCCGCGGGCGTCAATCGCCCCGACTGCCTCCAGCGCGCCGGCAATTATCCCCCGCCCCCCGGCGCCACGGAAATCCCGGGCCTCGAAATCGCGGGGCGGATCGTCGCGCTCGGAGCGGGTGTCGATTCTTTGAAGATCGGCGACGAAGTCTGCGCGCTGGTGATCTCCGGCGGCTATGCTGAGTATTGCGTGGCGGAAGCCCCGCTCTGCCTGCCCGTTCCCAAGCCGCTGTCCCTGCTTGAGGCCGCCGGCCTGCCGGAAAATTACTACACCGTCTACGACAACGTCTTCACCCGCGGACGCCTGAAGGCGGGCGAGACCATCCTGATCCATGGCGGGTCGAGCGGCATCGGCTCCACCGCCATCCAGCTGGCGCACCACGCCGGCGCCCGCGTCATCGCCACCGCCGGCTCGCCGGAGAAGTGCGACTTCTGCCTGAAGCTCGGCGCGGATGCCGCCATCGACTATCGCGCCAAGGACTTCCTGGCCGAGGTGAAGGCGCTCACCGACGACCGCGGCGTGGACGAGATCCTCGACATGGTGGGCGGTCCCTACGTGGCGCGGAACCTCCAGGCGCTGGCGGTGGAAGGGCGCCTCGTGCAGATCGCCTTCCTCCAGCCGAGCGAGGTCACCATCGACCTCATGCCGGTGATGCTGAAGCGCCTGACCTTCACCGGCTCGACGCTCCGCGCCCGCTCCGTAGCGCTCAAGTCCGCGATCGCCGAGGCGCTGAAGCGGGACGTGTGGCCGCTGCTGGAGGCGGGCAAGATCAAGCCCTTCATCCACGCCACCTTCCCGCTGGACCAGGCGCGGGAGGCCCATGCGCTGATGGAATCGAGCGCCCATCTCGGCAAGATCATGCTGGAGACCGGACGGTGAGCGCGTCGTCTTCCCCCGTCGTCTTTGTCACCGGAGCCGGGCGCGGCATCGGCCGCGCCATGGCGGACGCCCATGCGGATGCGGGCGCCGCCGTCGCCTATGTGGACTTTGATCCCGCACTCGCGCAGGAGGCCGCCAACGCCGCCGTCCTGCGCGGGGTGAAGGCCGTTGGCCTTGCCGCGGACGTGGCGGACTATGCCGCCGTGGAAGCCGCCGCCCGCGCGGCGGCGGCTGCGCTCGGGCCGGTGAGCGTGCTGGTCAACAATGCCGGCATCTCGCCCAAGGGCGGCGCGGACGGGCGCCGCGCCGAGGCCCCGGACATGGACCCGGCGGAATGGCGGCGGGTGATCGACGTCAATCTCACCGGCGCCTTCAACTGCGTGCGCGCGCTTTCGCCGGGCATGAAGGCGTTGGGGCAGGGGCGCATCATCAACATCTCGTCGGTGGCCGGGCGCACCTATTGCGACATCGTGGGAGTGCATTATGCCGCCTCCAAGGCGGCCCTCATCGGCTTCACCAAGCATCTGGCGGGGGAGCTGGGGCCCTACGGGATAACGGTGAACGCCATCGCCCCCGGCCGCATCGACACCCCCATGGTGCGCGGCACCGCCACCGCCGCCAACGAGGCGGTGCGGCTGGTGACGCCGCTGCGCCGTCTCGGCCAGCCGGAGGAGGTGGCGGAAGTCTGCCGCTTCCTGTCCTCGGACGCTGCCGCCTTCGTCACCGGCCAGGTGATCGATGTGGCCGGCGGCTGGCTTATGACCTGACGTTCGGGAGCATCTGAATGTTCGACTTCAGGAACCGGACCCTGCTGCTCACCGGCGCCAACGGCGGCATCTCCCGCGCCATCGCGGAGACCTTCTTCGCGCTCGGCGCCAATTGCGTGCTCACGGATCTCGACGAGGCCGGCGTCACGGCCTTCGCCGGCGAACTCGACCCCACCGGCGCCCGCGCCATCGGGGTGCGGCAGGATGCGGCCGAGCCGGCCGACGCCGACCGTGCCCTCGCGGTGGTCAAGGAGCGCTTCGGCGCGCTGGACGTGCTCGTCACCTCCGCCGGCCTCTACCGCGAGCGCAAGGTGGCGGAGATGACCGACGCGCACTGGCGCACCGGCATCGCGGTCAATCTCGACGGGGTGTTCTACACCTGCCGTGCCGCCATTCCCCATTTCTCCGACAACGCGGCCATCGTGAACGTCGCCTCCATGGCGGGGCATCGCGGCAGCGTGGGGCATGCGGACTATGCGGCGGCCAAGGGGGCGGTGCTCAACTTTTCCCGGACGCTGGCCATGGAACTGGCGCCCCGGGTGCGGGTCAATTCCGTGTCCCCCGGCCTCATCGACACGCCCATGGTGCGCGGCCTGATGGACGCCAACGGCGCGGCCCTGATCGCCGGAACGCCGGCGAAGCGGCTCGGCACGCCGCAGGAGGTCGCCCGCGTGGTGGCCTTCCTCGCCTCCGACTGGGCCAGCTTTGTTACCGGCGAGACGGTTCATGTGAACGGCGGGCTTTATATTGCCAGTTGAGTCGCGTTGTCTGGCGCGCGGCTTGGCCGGATGAGCTAGGAGCAACGGATGGCCCAACCCCGCGACATCATCGGCCGGGCGCCTTCCCTCGCCGAGACGCTGGCGCACCGGCTCCGGGAGGAGATCGCCTCCGGCCGCCTCCAGCCGGGCGAGCGGCTGCCCACCGAGCACCAGATGGCCGAGACCTACGGCGTCAGCCGGCCCATCGTGCGCGAGGCGGTGGGGCGGCTGAAGCATGACGGTCTCGTCACCACCCGCCAGGGGGCGGGGGCGTTCGTGGCCGAGCCGGGCGCGGCCTCCACCTTCCGGCTCGACATTGCCGACCTGAGCGACAAGGTGGAGATGCGCGCCATCGTGGAACTGCTGATGGCGGTGGAGGCCACCGCCACCGCCCACGCCGCCGTGCGCCGCTCGGACGAGGATCTCGCCCGCATCGGGGCCCAGCTTGACGCCATGCAGGACGCCATCGACCGCGGCGAGCCTGGCGTGGACGAGGACATGGCCTTCCACCGCGCCATCGTGGAGGCGACGGGCAATCCCTACTTCCGGGACCTGTCCCAGTTCCTTGACCACCGGGTCCGTTACTTCATCCGGACCGCCCGCGCCAACACGGCGCGGCTCGGCGGGCTGCCCCAGGCGGTACAGCGCGAGCACGAGGCCATTTTCGGCGCCATCGGCAAGAAGGACCCCGTCGCCGCCCGCGCCGCCGCCGAGGAGCACCTGCGCAACGCCGCCGCCCGCCTCGCGGTGTATCTCACGCCGTAGGGGGGCTCGCGCCCCGGCCGACTGGAGCGACAGCGAAAGGAGGGCCGGGGTCCAGCGCTAGAGGCCGCCGCAGGCGCTTTCTGCTCGATGGCCGGGATATCACATGGCCTGCTGCGCAGGAGTCCTGCGCTTACGTCCCGGCTCGGCGCTCCAGCTGCGCTGTCGCTTGTCCGGGATACGATGGCCGCCCCCCTCACCGCCGTTCGAAGGTGCCGAGGCCGTTGTCGTTGAAGAATTCCACCTTCATCCGCCGGTCCGCGAAGGTGACCTGCGACACCGATCCCGCAGGCGCCGTTTCCTCGCCTTCCGGGCGGAAGATGAAATCATCCCCGCTCCAGTGGTCGAGGGCGAACACCCGCGGCTTCGGCCCCACGGTGAGGACGAGGCGGCCCTTGTCCTCGCTCACCCGCGCCTCGCCGAAATAGGCATTGGCATAGGTGCCCACATAGGTGGACAGGGGCTTCGCCGGCGCGGGCTTCGTGGGCGCGCTCTTGCCGGCGAGGGCGCCGAGCGGCGTGTAGAGCGGATCGATGAGGGTGGCATAGGCGGTGAGCCAGTCCCGCGTCACCGTGCCGAACTGGGCAAGGTCCATGAAGCTGGCGGACAACGCCTCCGGCACGCCCGTGGGCTGGGCATTGGTGAGCACCACGATGCCCAGCTTCTCGGAGGGCAAGAGCACATAGGTGGTGCCGGCGCCGAGAATGAAGGCGCCGGAATGGTCGATCATCACCCGGCCGGCGGGCGACACGTTCACGGCGAAGCCGAAGCCGTAGAAGCCGGCGCGGGCATCGGCGGCATAGGCGGGCGAGGAGATCATCTCCGGCCGCATGGCCGGCAGCAGCGCCTTCTCGGGTACGATCTGCCGGCCCTCAATGGTGCCCCCGCCCAGCACGAAGCCGAGCCAGCGGGCCATGTCCCGCGCCGACGAACTCACCCCGCCCGCCGGGGACTGGGCCTGCGGATCGCGCTGGAACTTGGCGGCGAAGGTCTTGCTCTCCCCGATCTTGCCGACCCGCACATGGGGCACGGCGCGGTTGGGCCGGGCCATGTAGTCGGCAAAGCGCGAGGAGGTGGAGGCCATGCCCAGCGGCTTGTAGAGCACCTCGTCGGAGAGGGTCTCCCAGTCCTTGCCCGTAGCGCTGGCCACCGCCTCGGCGGCGGCGGTGACGCCGAAATTGGTATAGGCGTAGGAGACGCGGAACGGGGCGAGGGGCAGCTTCTTCAGCCGCTCCAGCACCTGCCGGCGATCGTAGCCGAGGTCTTCCAGCTCGTCGCCGGCATGGTCCGGCAGGCCCGAGCGGTGGCTGTAGAGATCGGCGATGGTGACATGCCCGGACACCCAGTCGTCGTTCAGGGCGAACCAGGGCAGGAGGTCTTCCACCGGCGTGTCCCATTTCACCGTGCCCTTGCCCACCTCATGGGCCACCACGCCCGCGCCCACCGACTTCGACAGGGAGGCGAGCTGGAACACGGTGTCCGCGTCGATGGCCGCGCTCTCGCCCACCTTGCGCACGCCATAGCCCTTGAGGAACACCGTCCTGCCCTCATGCACCACGGCCACCGCGAGGCCGGGCACGCCGCTGCGCGTCATGAGGTCCTGAGCGAGGGCATCGACCTTGCCCACCGCGCTCTCGATCTGCCCCGTGGGGATGGGCACGCCCGATGTCTGCGGCGGCGGCCGGGAGGCGTCGATCCGGGTCTGGGCGAGGGCGGGGG
>NZ_JAIVFO010000011.1 GCF_029991245.1 Xanthobacter autotrophicus | reverse complement strand
CGTCGTGGCCGAGCGCCGCGAGCAGCGCGATGGTGATCATGGACCGCTCGCGCCGCGTCAGCCCCGGCCGCGACCACACCGAACCCCAGGCGCCCTCGGTGATGAAGGTCTGGAAGCCGGCATCGAACGGCGTGGTGCGGGCGGATGCCGCGTCCACATAGCTGTCTCCGAGCACGGAACGGCGGGTTGCCATTCCGGCAGTCCAGCGCGGGGAGCGGTCGGTGGGAATTGACACGGGACGGCCTCATGTGGCGCGGGGCCTGCCGGGATAAACTTGGATGAAACGTGCATGCACACGCTCGAACGACCCGGCTGGCCCCGTTTGGGATCGCCGCGAGAATTTCATGTAGCGTATGATATGGAAAATGATATTTTTCTATCTATCCATGCAATTTGGATATGTATCGACCATGATCGACGGACGCATGAAGCTGCGCCACATTGCCTGCTTCCTGGAGGTGGCGGCGCGGTCCGGCTTCGGCCGCGCGGCCGACGCGCTCGGCCTCACCCAGCCGGCGGTGTCGCGGGCCATCGCCGAGCTGGAGGACATCCTCGGCGCGCCGCTGTTCGAGCGCGGCCGCGGCGGCGCCGTGCTGACACCGCAGGGCACCGCCTTCCGCACCCACGCGGGGGCGGCCTTCGCGGAACTGGGACGTGGCATCGACACGCTGCGGCGGCCGGACGGCGGCGACGTGGCGCTCAGGGTCGGCGCGCTGCCCACGGTGGCGGCGCGGATCATGCCCGGCGCGGTCCGGCGTGCGAAGGAAACGGGCCTCGATGCCACCATCATGATCGAGGCCGGGCCCAACGGCTGGCTCCTCGATCTGCTCAACGAGGGCCGGCTCGATCTGGTGGTGGGTCGCCTCGCCGAGCCCAAGGCCATGATGGGCCTCGCCTTCGAGCACCTGTATTCCGAGCCCATCGTCTTCGTGGCGCGGCGCGGCCATCCTGCCGACACCGGCCACCCGGTGGGGCTGGTGGAGCTTGCGCGCCATCCCTTCATCATGCCGGGACAAGGCTCCATCATTCGTCCGGAGATCGACCGGCTGTTCCTGATGGAAGGCCTGGCCGGCCCCGCCGACCGCATCGAGACCACCGATGCGAGCTTCTCGCGGGCCTATGTCGGTGCCAGTGACGCGGTGTGGGTCATCTCCCACGGGGTGGTGGCCGGCGATCTCGACGCCGGCACACTGGTGCGGCTGCCCCTGTCCATGTCCATATCCGGCGGGCCGGTGGGCCTCACCACGCGGGCGGGACAGGCCCCCCTGCCGCAGGCGGCGATCTTGCTCGACGCCCTGCGCGCGGTGGCCCGCGCGCTGTGAGCCGGACCCCACAACAGGCTTGACGCCACCGCGCGCCGCGGTCGAGCTTGCGGCCCGTTTCGTTCCCAAGGAAGGCCCCAGATCCATGAGCGTGTCCGTGTTCGAGCACCCCTTCCTGCGGCCACTCCTTGGCGACGATGCCATCGCCGCTGCCTTCACCGCCGAAGCCGACATCGCCGCCATGCTCCGCTTCGAAGCGGCGCTGGCGGAGGCGGAGGCGGAGGCCGGCGTCATTCCGCACGAGGCGGCCGCTGCCATCGCGCAGGCGGCACGCAGCATCGCCGTCGCACCCGCGGAGCTGGCTTCAGCGGTGGCCCGCGACGGCGTGGTGATCCCGGAGCTGGTGCGCCGGCTGCGCGCAGCGGTAGGCGAGCCCCATGCGGGCTTCGTGCACAAGGGCTCGACCAGCCAGGACGTGATCGACACCAGCCTGTTCCTGCGCCTGAAGGCGGCGTCCGACATCCTGCTGGCGCGCCTCGACGCGCTGATCGGCAGCTTCGATCGGCTGACCGCCACCGCGGGCGGTCTGGAGCTGACGGGCCATACGCGCATGCAGCGGGCACGGCCCATCACCCTCGCCCACAAGGTTGCCACCTGGCGCGAGCCCCTTGCGCGGCACCGGGCCCGTTTTCCGGCGGTGGCGGACGATCTGTTCCGGGTGCAGCTGGGGGGGGCGGTGGGCAACCGGGCCGAGCTGGGAGACGCTGCCGGGCGCGTGGCCGACGGGCTCGCGGCCCGGCTCGGCCTTGGCGCCGCGCCACGCGCCACCCATGCCGAGCGGGACGCTGTCGCCGCCTATGGTCATTGGTGCGCGCTGCTGGCCGGCTCGCTTGGCAAGTTCGGCGCCGACATCGCCCTCATGGCCCAGAACGAGGTGGGCGAGGTGACCATCGCCGGCGGCGGCGGCTCCTCCGCGATGCCGGAGAAGAACAATCCCGTGGGCGCCGAGATCCTGGTGACCCTGGCGCGCTTCGCCGCCATGCTCCAGGGCGGCCTGGACCAGGCCCTGGTGCACGAGAACGAGCGCTCCGGCGCCGCCTGGACCCTGGAGTGGATGATCCTGCCCCAGCTCGTGACGACCGCCGGCGCCGCCACCCGCACCGCCTTCGCGCTCATCGAGGCCCTGCGCTTTCCCGCACGATCCTGACGACGCGACGGCGGCCGGGGGCGGCAGCGGGCTTCAGAACGGCAGGCCCACATAGTTCTCCGCCACCGTGGTCGCCGCCGCCTCCGAGCCGGCGATATAGTCGAGCTCGGCAAGCTGCATGCGGGCCACGAAGTCCCCGGCTTCGGGGAACAGGTGCAGCATGGAGGTCATCCACCAGGAGAAGCGCTCCGCCTTCCAGATCCGTCTCAGCGCCCGCTCGGAATAGGCGTCGATGCCGGCGTCCGATTTGTCCCGGTAATGCTCGATCAGCCCGGACGCCAGGTAATGCACGTCGCTCGCCGCCAGATTGAGGCCCTTGGCCCCCGTCGGCGGCACGATGTGGCCGGCGTCGCCGGCGAGGAACAGCCGTCCGAAGCGCAACGGCTCCGCCACGAAGGAGCGCAGCGGGGCGATGCTCTTCTCCACCGACGGCCCGGGGACCACGCGCGCGGCCACCTCCTCCGGCAGGCGGCGGCGGAACTCGTCGTAGAACCGTTCGTCAGACCAATCCTCAACCTGGTCGGAGAGCGGCACCTGGATGTAAGAGCGGCTGCGCGTGTGGGACCGCATGGACGCCAGCGCAAAGCCACGCTCGTGGCGGGCATAGACGAGTTCGTCCGAGGCCGGCGGCACGTCGGCGAGCAGCCCCAGCCAGCCGAAGGCATAGACCCGCTCGAACTGGGCGATGGCCGTTTCCGGAATGGAACGGCGCGCGATGCCGTGAAAGCCGTCGCAGCCGGCAATGAAATCGCAGGCGATCTCGTGGGTGGCGCCGTCCTTGCTGTAGGTCACGCGCGGGCGGGGACCGTCGAAATCGTGCAGGGCCACGTCCTGCGCCTCGTAGACGGTCGGGACGCCCAGGGCGGCGCGGGCCTCCATCAGGTCGCGCGTGATTTCCGTCTGGCCGTAGACCACCACCGACTTGCCGCCGGACAGGGCGCGAAGGTCGATGCGATGGGTCCGGCCGGCGAAGGCCAAGTGGAAGCCGTCATGCACGAGGCCTTCCCGGTCCAGCCGATCGGCGCATCCCGCCTGCCGCATGAGGTCCACAAGGCCGCTCTCCAGCACCCCGGCGCGGATGCGCGAGAGCACGTAATCGGCGCTCCTCGCCTCCAGGATCACCGCGTCGACGCCGGCCTTTGCGAGAAGCTGGCCGAGGAGAAGGCCGGACGGGCCAGCGCCGATGATGCACACTTGATGTCGCACGTCTGTTTCCTCCCAGGGACACTCCGCGCGGAACGCCTTCGACGTGCCGACGCAGTCCCGTGTTGGTTTTTTCAGGTTGGGCAATGGACGGAGCGGGACCGCGGCTCCGGCCGGAAGGCGGTCCCGCAGACCCGTTCTCGCGCCGCGTCGCGCGCGGCGTCGGCACTGGTGAGAATGGCGCGCGGACGGCTGGTGCGGAATGGAACCTTCGCGCACTCTCTTGGACAAATCGAACCTATCGGACGTGCCAATGGGAAGCGCCGCGCCCCCGGTGCCCGCCTGCGCCCTCTCCGGCGAGGGTGCGGATGGCTTTCCCGACGAACGGCACGTGGCGACCATCACGGCACGCAGCGCCAAGCATGACTGGCGCATCCGCTCGCACCGCCAACGGCGGCCTCCACCAGTTCGTCTTCATCGCGGCGGGAGGCGGTGCGGCTGTCATTGATGGAACCGTCCACGCCCTCGGCCCCGGCGCGGCCATCGCCGTGCCGCCGTTGGTGGTCCACGCCTTCGATTTCGCCCCGCACACCGATGGCTACGTGGCGAGCGTGCCCGCCGCAGTGCTCGACCACTGGTCGTCGCCCAAGACCCAGTGGCGCAGCCTGTTCAAGGCGCCGCTGCTGCTGGCAGTCACGCCGGCTCAGGCGGCGCAGTTGCAGACCACGCTGGACCTCGCGCTAGGCGAATCCGGCGAGCACGGCGCCAGCCGACGCGAGGCGCTTACCGCCTTCGCCGGCCTGATCCTGATGTGGTTCCACCGGACTTTGGCCGCGGGTCGGCCGGACGGCGGCAGCCAGGCCTTCGCCGGCATCCAGCGTGTGGAGCGCTGCACCACCCCGGTGGAGGAGGATTTTCGCCGCCATCCAAGCCTCGCCGATCGCGCCCGGCGGCTCGGCGTAAGCGCGCCATGATCCATGTCGCCATGGGCGGCATCCTCATCCGGCGCAACGCTTACCCATAATTTGCAAACAGGCTCTGAGAGCCGCCTCTGTGGATCTACGCCGACGACGCGGCAACTCACAAAGATCGCATGGCCCAGGAAGACGGAGTCAGTATATCCACCGCAATCGTCGCCACTGAACCACGGATCTCGTCCGACTTCTTCATCGCCGCTATCGCCGGCTTAAGTCCACCGGGTCCGCTTTATTTCACCAGCGGGCAGCCGCCTTCGTTGAGCGGGCGGAAAGCCTCGGCCGCCGGGATGGTGGCGAGGGTCTCGTAGACGTCCCATTCACCCTTGGACTGCGCCGGGGTCTTGACTCGGAACAGGAACATGTCGTGCACCGCGCGGCCGTCGATGCGCACCTCGCCCTTGCCGAACAGAGGGTCGTCGATGGGCATCTCGCGCATCTTGGCCAGCACGGCCTTGGTGTCCTTGGTGCCGGCGGCCTCTACCGCCTTGAGATAGTGCATGATGGATGAATAGACGCCGGCATGAACCTGCGTGGGCATCTTGCCCTTGTGGAGTGCGGCGAAGCGTTTGGCGAAGGCACGGCTGGCGTCGTCGCGGTCCCAGTAGAACGCCTCCGTCAGCACCAGCCCCTGCGCCAGCTTCAGGCCGAGGGCATGGATGTCGGTGATGAAGGTGAACAAGCCGGCGATGGACTGCCCGCCCTGCACGATGCCGAACTCGGAGGCCTGCTTGATGGCGTTGATCATGTCCTCGCCGCCACTGGCGAGGCCCACCACCTTGGCGCCGGAGGATTGCGCCCGGATCAAGTAGGATGAGAAGTCGCTGGTGCCGAGCGGATGCTTGACCGATCCCAGCACCTGCCCGCCGGCGGCCTTCACCACCGCCACGGTGTCGCGCTCCATGGCGTGGCCGGACGCCTGGTCCACCGCGATGAAGAACCAGCTGTTGCCGCCCTGGCGCACCATGGCGCTGCCGGTGCCATTGGCATTGGCCCAGGTGTCATAGGTCCAGTGGATGGTGTTGGGCGTGCATTTGGACCCGGTGAGGTCGGCGGTCGCCGCGCCCGCATTGAGCTGGATCCTGTCCTTGTCCTTGACGATCTGGCTGACCGCCAGCGCAACCGGCGAGCCGGTGACGTCGCCGATGACGTCGACACCCTCCTGGTCGATCCACGAGCGGGCGATGACAGAGCCGATGTCCGCCTTGTTCTGATGGTTGCCCGAGACGATCTCCACCTGGATGCCCTTGTCCGCCCCCTTGAAGTCCTCCACCGCGAGACGGGCAGCCGCCACCGAGCCGGGACCGGCAAGATCCGAGTATGGTCCGCTCATGTCGCTCAGGATACCGATCTTGATCCTGGCCTCGGCCGCGGCGGGTCCAGCCCCTAGCGCAATGCCGGCCAAAAGCCCGCAAATGCTCATATAATAACGCATGATGTGTCCTCCCCTGAGGTGATTGAAGCTGTTTTTATTGACGTTATTTATGTCAATCACATTGCATATAATATGTAAATATATTTGCTAATTTTTTCGACCGAGCTACGGTGGACTCTCCGCAGCGCGCGGAAAATTATGCCTGGCCGGCCACATGCCGAACCGGGATGAAGAGGACAGGGCGATGCAGGACTTCCACGTGAAGCCGGGCGATACCGCCGTCTTCACGAAGACGGTTGGCGAGAGCGACGTGTACCTCTTCGCCGGGATTACCGGCGACTTCGCCCCGAACCACGTCAACCGCGCCTTCATGGAGCGCTCACGCTTCGGTCGGCTGCAGGCCCACGGCGCACTGCTGGTGGGCTTCATGTCCACCGTCGCGGGAATGATCGCGGCGCGAACGCCGCCCGAGGCGAACGAGATCGCGGTGGCGCTCGGCTATGACCGCATCCGCTTCGTCGCGCCGGTCTTCCTGGGAGATACAGTGACGACCCACTATCGCGTAAGCACGGTGGACACCGCGCGCAGGCGCGCCAGCGCCGCAATCGAGGTCACGAACCAGGATGGCACGGTGGTGGCGGTCGCCTCCCACACCCTCGCCTGGTTGGCGAACACCCCCGCGGCCGGATAAGCGTCCCGCATACCTGCCGATCAGTGTCCAACTGCTCGCAACGCTTTCCTTGCCATGCTGCATCACGGTTGGCGCAGATGGGCGTATCGCTCCAGCAGCGGGGCGCGGATATGGTCGGGGACCGGGATCTTCCGCAGCTCGCCCGCCACCACGAAGACCGCCACGAAGCTGGCGATGAAACAGGGGTGTCCGTCCTGCATGCCGACCACGCGAAACGTGATGGAGGTGGTTCCGAGCCGTGCCGGCTCAACATGGCAGAACAGCGGCGCGCGCGGCGTGATCGGGACCTTGAAGTCCATCTCCATATGCACAAAGGGGCATCCAAAACCCTGGTCCACGTTCATCCGGAACCAATTGTCGCCGTCGAGCAGATCCTCCCAGAAGGCGTCGATCGCCTCGAGGGCGAAGTCCGGGATGCGGCCCGTATAGGCGATGCGCGCCGGATCGCAGTCGCCGAAGCCGACCCGCCGCCGCCAGATGAATGCGCCGTTGCCCATGAGCCCTCGTCACATGTTCGGATAGTTCGGCCCGTCGCCGCCCTGGGGCGTCGTCCAGGTGATGTTCTGTGCGGGATCCTTGATGTCGCACGTCTTGCAGTGGACGCAATTCTGGAAGTTGACCACAAAGCGGGGGCGCTCGCCGTCCCCCTCCACCACCTCGTAGACCCCGGCAGGGCAATAGCGCTGGGCGGGCTCGGCGAATTTCGGCAGGGTCACGGCGATGGGGAGCGCAGGATCCGCAAGTTTCAGGTGGGGTGGCTGGCTTTCCTCGTGGTTGGTGAAGCTGAACGCCACGTTGGTCAGCCGATCGAAGGAGAGCACGCCGTCGGGCCTGGGATACGCGATCGGTGCGAAGTCCTTGGCCTCACCTGTTGATGCGGCGTCGCTCTTGCCGTGCTTCAAGGTGCCGAACAGGCTCACCCCGAAGAGATCATTGGTCCACATGTCGAGGCCGCCGAGCATGAGCGATGCGGTGAGCCCATATCTGGACCAGAGCGGCTTCACGTTGCGGACCTTCTTCAGGTCCTTGCCCACGGCGCCGTGGCGGATCTCCTCCTCATAGGCGGTGAGCGCGTCGCCGGAGCGACCCGCGTTTATGGCGGCATGGGCCGCTTCCGCCGCCGCCTTGCCCGAGAGCATGGCGTTGTGGTTGCCCTTGATGCGCGGCACGTTCACGAGGCCCGCCGCGCAGCCGACGAGCGCCACGCCCGGCGCCACGAGGGTGGGGATGGATTGCCATCCGCCTTCCGAGATGGCCCGCGCGCCATAGGCGACGCGCTTTCCCCCTTCCAGCAGCCCGGCAACCATCGGATGGTGCTTGAACCGCTGGAACTCCATGTACGGAGACAGATAAGGGTTCGCATAATTCAGGTGAACGACGAAGCCGACGTAAACCTGATGGTTGTCGATATGATAGATGAACGACCCGCCGCCCGCGCTGGAGCCGAGCGGCCAGCCGATGGTGTGGGTGACGGTGCCCTCCCTGTGCTTGGCGGGGTCGATCTCCCAGATCTCCTTCATGCCGATGCCGAACTTCTGCGGGCAGTGGTCCCGGCCCAGGTCGAACCGGGCGATAACCTCCTTGGCCAGCGAGCCGCGCACGCCTTCGCCGAGGAAGACATATTTGCCGTGCAGCTCCATGCCCGGCTCGTAGGCGGGACCCGGCGTGCCATCGGCAGAGCGGCCGAACTCGCCCGCCACAACCCCCTTCACCTCACCCCTTTCGCCGTAGACCAGCGCCGAGCAGGCCATGCCGGGGAAGATCTCGACGCCGAGTTCTTCCGCGTGCCGGGCCATCCAGCGGCACACATTGCCCATGGAGACGATGTAGGCGCCGTGGTTCGACATGAGCCGCGGCATGGGCCAGTTGGGAATGCGGACCCCGCCGGTCGCGGTGAGGAAGTGGAAGTTGTCCTCGCGCACCGGCACGGTGATCGGCGCGCCTCGCTCGCGCCAGTCGGGGATGAGCGCGTCGAGACCGGAGGGATCGAGCACCGCTCCGGAGAGGATATGCGCGCCCACTTCGGAGCCCTTCTCGAGCACCACGACGGACAATTGCGGATCGAGCTGCTTCAGGCGGATCGCGGCGGAAAGCCCTGCCGGGCCCGCGCCGACGATCACGACATCGTACTCCATCGCCTCCCGCTCGATCTGGGACATTGCGCCTCTCTTTGCCTGGTTCTGCTTGCGTGGGGTTCAGTGCCTGCCGGTCAGCGCGGGCAGGATGTGGAAGAGATCACTCGCCAGGCCATCCGCTCGTCCTCGGAGAGCTGGCTCGCGAGGCGGAAAGCATCGTCCCACTGAAAACGCGACAGGTCGGGGGCATCCTTCGGCTTGAGCTTCACTTCTCCCGTCACAGCGGCTTCCTCCCGTATGCGTCAAATTCGTTCCAGCAACAGCGCGGCACCCTGGCCCACGCCCACGCACATGGTCGCCAGGGCATGGCGGCCCGCACCCCGCGCCAGATCGAGCGCCGCCGATCCGGCGATGCGCGCCCCGCTCATGCCGAGGGGATGGCCGAGCGCGATGGCGCCGCCATTGGGGTTCACCCGGGGATCGTCGTCGGCGAGGTGAAGCGCGCGCAGCACCGCGAGGGACTGGGCGGCGAAGGCCTCGTTCAGCTCGATGAGATCGATGGCATCCAGCCCGACCCCGGTCTTCCCGCAGAGCTTCTCCACCGCCGGAACCGGGCCAATGCCCATGATGCGCGGCGCGACGCCGGCAGAAGCCCCGGCCACCACGCGGGCAAGGGGGGTGAGCCCGAAGCGCTTCGCCGCCGCCTCGGAAGCGACGATCAGCGCCGCCGCCCCGTCATTGACACCGCTGGCATTGCCGGCGGTCACCGAGCCGTCGGGCCGGGTGATGGGCTTCAGCTTCGCGAGATCCGCAAGGGTCGTTGCGCGCGGATGCTCGTCCTTGTCCACCTCCTGGGTCTTGCCGCGGCCCAGGGGCACGGCGACAGGAAGGATTTCCGCAGCAAGCCGGCCACTCGCCTGGGCCGCCGCCGTTTTCTCCTGGGAGCGCAAGGCGAAGGCGTCCTGGTCCTCGCGGGAGATGGCATGGTCGTCGGCCAGATTCTGCGCCGTCTCGGGCATGGAATCGATGCCGTACCCTTCGGCCATGCGCGGGTTGACGAAGCGCCAGCCGATGGTGGTGTCGTGGATCTCGGAGGCGCGCGACCAGGCGGAAGACCCTTTGGGGATCACGAAGGGCGCACGGGTCATGCTTTCCACGCCGCCGGCGATGGCGAGTTCCATGTCGCCGGACCTTATGGCGCGGGCGGCTGCCGCCACCGCCTCCAGTCCGGAGCCGCACAAGCGGTTCACCGTGACGCCGGGCACGCTCTGCGGCAGGCCGGCGAGCAGTAGGGCCATGCGCGCCACGTTGCGGTTGTCTTCCCCGGCCTGATTGGCGCACCCCATCCACACCTCCTCCACGGCGTCAGGATCGAGGCCGGGATTGCTGGCAAGGAGGGCGCCGAGGGGCAGTGCGGCAAGGTCGTCGGCGCGCACCGGGGCGAGGGCGCCGCCGTAACGGCCGATGGGCGTACGGATATAGTCGCAGATGAAGGCTTGGGTCATGCTTGCCCCTTCAGGTCGTCCGGGCCCAGCCCCTCGCGCGCTGCGTGGCGCAGGAGCTCGGGAATGCCCCAGGACAGCGGATCTTCGGCGGCGAAGGCCTCGATCCGGCGGAGGATTTCAGGAAGGCCGATGCGCCCGGCGTAGTGCATCGGGCCGCCGCGCCACCGCGGGAAGGCGTAGCCGTGGATCATCACGAGATCGATGTCGGCGGCACGTGCGGCGATGCCTTCCTCGAGGATGCGGAAGCCTTCCTCGATCATGGAGCTGATGGCGCGGGTGACGATCTCCTCATCGGAGAAGGTGCGGCGCGCGATGCCGGCGCGGGCCGACTCCTCCCCCACGATCTGGTCGATCAACGCCGAGGGAGAGGCCTTGCCGCCGTCGTAGTCGTACCACCCGGCTCCCGTCTTGCGCCCGAGCCGGCCGGTCTCTTCGACGATCCGGTCGGCGATGGGGATGTAGCGGAAGCCTTCCTTCGTGCGCCAGCCAAGGCGCTTGCGGTTGGCATAGGCGATGTCCAGGCCGGAGAGGTCCTGCACCTCGTAGGGACCCATGGCCATGCCGAAGCCGCGCAGCGCCGTATCCACCTGCGCGGGAAGAGCACCTTCCATCAGCATGATGTCGCAGGTCTGGCGATAGCGGGTGAGGATGCGGTTGCCGATGAAGCCGTCGCACACGCCGGCGAGGATCGGGATCTTCTTCAGCCGCGCGGCGAGACGCAGCGCCGTCGCCAGCGTCTCGGCGGAGGTGGTCCGCGCCCGGATCACCTCCAGGAGCTTCATCACGTGGGCCGGACTGAAGAAATGCAGCCCGAGGAAGCGCTCCGGACGGCGCACGCCTTCGCCGAACTGGTTCACATCGAGAAAAGAGGTGTTGGTGGCGAGGACGGCGCTCTCCGGCAGCGCCGCGTCGAGGGCGGCGAAGACCTGCCGCTTGACCTCCATGTCCTCGAACACCGCCTCGATGGCGAAATCCGCCGGCGGCAGCGCGCCATAGCCCTCGTGGAAGCTGAGGCGCGTGGCCTGCTCCGCTTCGGCGGCCTCGGCAGTGGTCTTGCCCCGCTTCACCGCGTCGGCATAGAGGCGCGCCACATTGGCCCGCGCCCGCTCGACGCCGGCGGCATCGCTTTCCACCAGCGCCACGGAAATGCCGAGTCCTGCCAGGGCGTAGGCGATGCTGGCGCCCATGGTGCCGCCGCCCACCACCACGGCGGAGCTGATTTCCGCCCCGCCGCCTTTCCCCTGCGCCATGGCGGCGCGCTCGGCGAAGAACACATGGCGCAAGGCCGCCGCCTGATCCGAGGTCTTCAGAGCGAGGAAGGTTTCGCGCTCCACCACCAGCCCCTCGTCGAGCGGGAGGCGGGTCGAGGCATCGACGAGATCGATGGCCTTCAAGGGCGCGATCTGGCCCGGGCTGCGCCTTGCCGCCTGCTTGCGCGCTGCCCCCACCGCCTCCGGATCGGGCGGTGGGGCGGGCAAGGCGCCGGTGGCGGGCCGGCTCGGAATGGAAAAGGTGCGGGCGAGGGTCACCGGATCGGCTGCGACCGTATCCACGAGCCCCAGGCACTGTGCCTCCCCCGCGCCGATCACCCGCCCCTCGCCGATGAGCGACAGGGCCGGCCCGAGGCCGATGAGGCGCGGCAGCCGTTGGGTGCCACCGGCGCCGGGCACGACACCGAGCGTCACTTCCGGCAGCCCCAGAGTGGCCGCCGGCGCGGCGATGCGCGCCCGGCACGCGAGCGCCACCTCCAGCCCGCCGCCGAGGGCCGTTCCGTTGATGGCTGCGACCACGGGAACCGGAAAGTCCTCGATCCGGCGGATGATGTCCGGCAGGTGGGGCGCCGCAGGCGGGGCGGCAAACTCCCTGGCGTCGGCGCCGGCGATGAAGGTCTTGCCGGCACCCGTCAGCACGACGCGGGCGACGCCCGCCGCTTCTGCCTTGTCGAGGGCGCGCACAAGACCCTGCCGCACGGCCTGGGAGGTGACGTTGACCGGAGGATTGTCGATGGTGACGAGGGCGATGCCGTCATCGACGATGCAATGAACCGGTCCGGACACGGCAGCCTCGCCTGCAGACGCGGGGACGCTCGCCGTGCGCGTATCCGACGCGTTCGGCCCACCCGGGCGCATGGGGGAGGTCATGACCGGGACTTCTCGTAGGCCTCGCGCAGCATGGTGCGCAAAGCGAACTTCTGGATCTTGCCGGAGGCGGTGGACGGCAGCTGGTCACAGACCTCCAGCCGCTCGGGATAATATTGCTTGGCCAGATGCTGGCTATCGAGGAAGCGAACCATCTCCTCGAAGGAGAACGCCTTGCCCTGCTTCGGCACCACGAAGGCACAGGCGCGCTCGCCGAGGCGCTCGTCGGGATAGGCGACGATGGCCACCTGCTGGATGTCGGGGTGCTTGTAGAGCACCGCCTCGATCTCCACCACGGGCAGGTTCTCCGCCCCGCGGATGATCACGTCCTTGGTCCGCCCGCAGATGCGGATATAGCCGGCGTCGTCTATCCGCGCGATGTCGCCGGTGTCGAACCAGCCCCCGGCATCGGTGGCGTTCCACTGGGGCCGCTTCAGATAGCCGCCGAAATTGGAGCAGCCGCGCACATAGAGCGCGCCTTCCTGGCCGGCCGGCAGCACCGTGCCGTCGGCGGCGCGGATCTGAATCTCCATGCCGGGCAGGACGAAGCCGTCCGTATTGACGGAGCGTTCATCGGGGTCGGAAGGGGAGACGAGGGTCACCGCGCCGTTCTCGGTCATGCCCCAGGCTGAAACGATCTTGGTGCCGAGCACCTTGCGCGCCCGCTCCACCAGCGCGCCAGGGATGGCCGTGCCCGCGCACAGGAAGATGCGCAGGGAGGAGGAATCGGTGCCGAGCTCCTCCACCGTGTTGGTGAGGTCCATGAGGAAGGGCGTCGAGGCCATGGTGAAGGTGACGCCTTCCTGCGCGATCACCCTGGCGGCCAGCGCCTTGTCCCAGCTGTCCAGCAACACCATGCGGGCCTTGAGCATGACCGGCATGAGCAGGCCGTACATGAAGCCCGTCTGGTGGGCCATGGGCGAGGCCATCAGAACCACGTCGGACGCGCCGAGGCCCAGACGGGTGGCGTAGGGGACGAGGTTGGAATACATGGTATTGGCGGTGTGCATCACGCCCTTGGGCTCGCCCGTGGTGCCCGAGGTGTAGATGAGCTGGCACACGTCGTTGGAGTCGCCCCGGTCGCGGGCGCTGACCTGCCGGATGCCGGACACCTCGGCGTCGAACGCCGGATCGAGCAGCAGCGCTTCGAACCCGTTCGGCCCTGCCCCTCCGACGACGATGAGGGTCGAGAGGTCTGGCAGCTCAGGCTTGAGCGTTTCGGCCATGGCCTCGTGGTCGAAGCCGCGGAACACCTTGGGGATGGCGAAGGCCTTGGCCTCGCCATGGCGCAGCATGAAGCGCAGCTCGTGCTCGCGGAAGATGGGCATCACCGGGTTGAAGACGATGCCCAGGCGCCGGCAGGCGATGTAGAGGACGACGAATTCCCAGCCATTGGCCAGCTGGCTCGCAAGAACATCGTCCTTTCCGAGGCCGAGACGGCGGAGCCCGACCGCGGCCCGCCAGGCCAGGTGGTCGATCTCGGCATAGGTCAGGTCGCGCCTTGCCCCGGTGCCGACCACGATGCTCACCACGGCGGTGGCATCGGGCTTTTCGGCAAGGCAGGCGTCGAAATAATCGAGCAGGGTCTTGCCCGGCCAGAGGCCTTCGGCCTCCATCCTGGCGCGGCGGGGCTCGATGAGAAGGGCGTCGAATTCCATGGTTTCCTCCCCTTTTTCGGATCAGCCGCTAACGGCTGCCCGGCCCGCCCGTTCACGGGCGATGATGTTCTTCATGATGTGCGCGGTGCCGTCGCCGATCTGCAGGCCCAGCACGTCGCGCAACCGCTGCTCGAAGGGCAGCTCGTTGGAATAGGCGGCGTGGCCGTGCACCAGCAGGCAGGCGTGGATCGCCTCGTAGGCGAGGAGCGGCGGCCACCATTTGGCCATGGCCGCCTCGGCCACGTGCGGCAGGCCGTTGTCCTTCAGCCACAGCGCGTTGTAACTCAGCAGCCGCGCGCCTTCGATGCGGGTGTCGAAATCGGCGAGCTGGTGGGTGATGCCCTGAAAAGCGGCGAGCGGCTTGCCGAAAGCACGCCGCTCGCCAATATAGGCCCAGGCCTCGGTGAGGGACTGGCGGGCCGTTCCAAGGCATTGCAGGCCGATGAGCGAGCGCGAGAAGTCGAAGCCCTGCATCACCTGCACGAAACCTTTGTTCTCCTGCCCGAGCAAGTGATCGACCGGCACCTTTACATTGTCGAAGAAGATGGAGCCGCGGCCGATGGCATGCTGGCCCACGTCGGTGAAGCGGGTCGTCGAGATGCCGGGGGTGTCCATGGGCACGAAGATGGCGGAGATGCCATGCGCCTTGTCCTCGGGCTTGCCGGTGCGGGCGAAGACAACGGCGGCGCCGGCCTGGTCGGCGGCGGAGATGGAGGTCTTCTCGCCGTTGAGGACATAGTGGTCGCCGGAGCGCTCCATCCTGAGGCCGAGATTGGCCGCGTCCGAGCCGCCGCGCGGCTCGGTCAGCGCGATGGCCAGCATGATCTCGCCAGCGGTGAGCTTGGGCAGCCAGTAGCCCTTGATCTCGGGATTGGCGAAATTGGCGAGGATCTGGCCGTTCAGGGAGGCGAGGATATTCACGTAGCCGAAGTTGAAGTCGCCCTTGGCGATCTCCTCGATGATGACGCCTGAATACATGCTGCCGGAGCCGATCCCGCCGAACTCCTCGGGCAGCTCGGGGGCGATCAGGCCGAGGCTGCCCATCTCGCGCACCAGATCCTTGCCGAAGCTGCCGGTGCGCTCGCGTTCCCGATAACCCGGCGCGAGGCGCTCGGCGGCGAACTTGGCGGCGAGGTCGCGCAAGGCGGTCAGGTCTTCATTATCGAAAACCGTTGGATATGCCGTCGGATTCATGGGGGTCCCTACCTTGGCTTTTCCTGCCGGATTGAGCTGTGGCCGCTTTAGCGCAGCCTTTGAGTGTCGCGGGCCGGCGCCGGCGCGGCGCACAGATCCCCGCGGCAGAGCCCTTGATGCGCATGTCTTGCGCCTGCACCGATCCTGCCGCCGCGATCACGCGCCCCGCGGGCTCACGGGCCGTTGCCGCCATGCCGGAGCCCTGACACCGGCATGGCGGCGCCGTGTCGCCGCTGGCGCCCCATGGCGGGACAGGATCGCGTTACGGCACACGCGCGTTCGGGGGACTGAAGCCACCGGGCCAGACGGCAGGCCCATCTGCCCAGTGGCCGTCCGGCCTACTTTCCGAACTTGCGGAAATCGGGCTTGCGCTTCTCGCGGAAGGCGACACCGCCCTCCTTGCTCTCGTCGGTGTCGTAGTAGAGGCTGAGCGCGCGCATGCCGAGGGCGGAGATGCCCCGGATGTTCTCGCTGTCGGCGTTGAACGAGACCTTGGCCAGCGCCAGGGCGGTGGGCGAGCGGTCCATCAGCTCGGCGACCCAGCGGTCGACCTCGGCATCGAGCTCCTCTGGCGGAACGACGGCATTGGCGAGGCCCATGGCGAGCGCCTCTGCAGCGGTGTAGCGCTTGTTGAGGTACCAGATCTCGCGGGCCTTCTTCTCGCCGACCACGCGGGCGAGATAGGCGGTGCCGAAGCCCGGATCCACCGAGCCCACCTTGGGACCCACCTGGCCGAACTGGGCCTTGTCGGAGGCGATGGTGAGGTCGCAGATGGTGGCGAGCACATTGCCGCCGCCGATGGCGAAGCCGTTGACGCGGGCGATGACCGGCTTCGGCACGTCGCGGATCAGGCTCTGCAATTCGTCGATGGGCAGGCCGATGACGCCGCGCCCGTCATACTGGCCGTCGTGGGCCGACTGGTCGCCGCCGGTGCAGAATGCCTTGTCGCCGGCGCCGGTCAGCACGATCACGCCGACCTTGCGGTCCCAGCCTGCGGTCTGGAAGGCGTGGATGAGCTCGTCCACGGTCTGGCCGCGGAAGGCATTGTATTTGTCCGGCCGATTGATGGTGATCCAGGCGGCACCGCCGCGGATATCGTAGAGAATGTCCGTATAGCTCATGATTTCCCCCCTCAGCCGTGCATGGTGAGGCCGCCGGAGACCGAGATCACCTGGCCGGTGATGAAGGCGGCGTCGTCACTGGACAGGAACACGATGGCACCCGGCAGGTCGTCGGGCTTGCCCAGTCGGCCGAGCGGCACCGCGCGGGTGAAGGCGACACGCAGCTTGTCCTTGTCGCCGGCCGCCTCCATGAAGCTTTCCAGCATGACGGTCTCGGTGACGCCCGGGCACACGGTGTTGAAGGTGATGCCGTTGCGCGCATGCTCGCGGGCGAGCGTCTTCATGAAGGCGATGACCCCGGCCTTGCAGGCGGCATAGACCGCCTCGCCCGAGGAGCCGACGCGCCCGGCATCGGAGCCGATGGAGACCACGCGTCCGGCAACGCCGCGCCCGACGATGGAGGCGAGCACCGGCTTGGTGATGTTCAGCACCGAGCGCAGGTTGATGTCGATGATCTTGGTCCAGAAGTCGGGCTCCGACTTCAGGAACGGCACGAACAGGTCCCAGCCGGCATTATTGACCAGGATGTCGATGGGGCCGAAGGCACTCTCCACTTCGGCCACCTTGGCTGCGGTAGCGGCAGCATCGGTGAGGTCCACCACCGCGGTGATGGCCTCGCCGCCGGCAGCCTTGATCTCCTCCGCCACCTTTTCCGCGGCGGCAGTGCTGATGTCGGCAACCACGACGCGGGCGCCTTCCTCGGCGAAGCGCCGGCAGGTTGCCGATCCGATCCCGCCGCCACCGCCAGTTACAACAACTACTTTACCTTTTAAGCCTCGCACGGTGGTCATCCTCCATGGTCATGGGCAGGAGCGAAGGTACCGAAAGCTCGACGTTACTGCCTATTCTGGCGAGGAACCTTCGTTGATGCGCCCGCCGCCCTTGTGACATTGCTCTATCGGGTCGCGCTTTTTATGTCAATATATTTCCTTAAAATGGGCTGCCGGGGATCCCTTGACCGAGCGCTGCGGCGCGGTCAGAGTGCTGGCATGAAAAAGAATGGCGGCACTTCACGCGGGATTTCACCGGGACTGAGCAACAGGCTCTTCTTCCGGCTCTACCAATGCGCCAACATGTTGCATAAGACCGGCACGCGGGCGCTGGACGACTATGAGATCACCACCCAGCAATGGGCGGTGCTCGGCGCCCTCACGCGCCCCGCCTTCGCCGAGGGCGTGGCGGTGGGCGACCTCGCCGCCTTCCTGCTGGTCACCCGGCAGAACCTCGCCGGCGTCTTGCAGCGGCTCGAAGCCATGGACTATGTGGAGCGCACGGTGGATGCCAACGACAATCGCTCGCGCCTCATCCGCCTGACCCCCAAGGGGCGCAGCCTGTGGGACGCCAACATGCGCCCCGTCATCGCCGATTATTACGACGCGGCGCTGGCCGGCTTCTCCACCGAGGACAAGATCCACGTGATCCACTACCTCGACAAGATGCTCGCCAACTTCAAGGCCCTCGATCCGGAGATCGCCGCCCGTCGTCCGGATGAAGGCGAGTCCGTGCCGGCCGCCGCGCCGGTCCCTAGAGTCCGGCGCGTTCCTTCGCCCCGGCGGTGAGTGCCTTGGCAATGATGATCTGCTGGATCTGGGTGGTGCCCTCATAGATCCGGAACAGGCGGGCATCGCGGAAGAGCTGCTCGGCCCGGTATTCGCGGATATAGCCATTGCCGCCGTGGACCTGCACGTTGCGGTCGGCGATCCGGCCCACCGCCTCGGAGGCGAACATCTTGGCGCAGGAGGCTTCCACGCTCACGTCCTGCCCGGCATCGCGCTTGCGGGCAGCATCGAGCACCATGCAGCGAGCGGCGTAGGCATCTGCCTTCGAATCGGCAAACATGGCCTGGAGCAGCTGGAACTCGGCCAGAGGCCGGCCGAACTGCTTGCGGCCCACCGCATAGGCCAGCATGTCGTCGAGGATGCGCTCGGCGAGGCCCACGCAGGCGGCGGCGATGTGCAGGCGACCCTTGTCCAGCACCTTCATGGCCGTCTTGAAGCCCTGGCCCTCGATGCCGCCGATGAGCGCGGATGCAGGCACCCGGCAATCGTCGAAGATGACATCGCACACATGGGCACCCTGCTGGCCCATCTTCTTTTCCGGCTTGCCGGTGGACAGGCCGGGCGTTCCGCGCTCCACGGCGAAGGCCGAGACGCCGGAGGCGCCCTTCTGGCTGGGATCGGTGCGTGCCATCACGGTAAACAGGCCGGCATGAGGAGCGTTGGTGATGAAGCGCTTGGTCCCGTTCAGCACATAGACGTCACCGTCGCGGCGCGCCGTGGTCTTGACCGATCCGGCGTCGGATCCCACCTCCGGCTCGGTGAGGGCAAACGCGCCGACGATTTCGCCGGAGGCGAGGCCAGGCAGATATTTCGCCTTTTGCTCCGGCGTGCCGTCGATGGCGATGCCCTGCATGCCGATGCCCACGTTGGTGGCGAACATGGAGCGGAACGCCGGCGCGGCGCGGCCGAGCTCGAACACCGCAAGCACCTCCTCCTCCATGGTGAGGCCGAGGCCGCCAAAGTCCTCCGGCGCGGTCAGTCCGAACAGACCCAGTTCGCGCATCTCCGCGACGATGGCGGCCGGAATGGCGTCGGTCTCGGCCACCTCGGCCTCTGCGGGGATGAGCCGCTCGTCGACGAAGCGGCGGATCGCATCAAGCAGCTGGGACAGGGTCCCGGGATCCAAGGCCATGACATCCTCCCCTTTATTGTGGCAATATATTTACCTATATATGCGAGAAGCCCTATCCGCAAGACGGTGGCGTGGAGCATGAAGTTAAGCCTTTATAAGCGCATTCGCGTCGCGTTCGGCTTGCGTCAATAAGACAATATATTATCCTGCTTCAGGGGAGGAAAAACCGTGAAAGCCATTGTCTTGACGGAACGCGGCGCCCATGGCGTCGCTCTTCGCGACATGCCGGAACCCGCCGTGCCCGAGGGATGGGCGAAGGTTCGGATGCTGGCGGCATCGGTCAATCGCGTCGATCTCTACATGCGCGACTCCGGCGTCGGCGTGGTGGCCGAGGTGCCCGCCGCCTTCGCCCACCTCGAAGACGCGGCCCGCATGGGCAAGATCCTCATCCGCATTCCCTGAGCAGCACCGAGGGCCAGAGACATGACCTATGAAACCATCCTCGTCGCTACGGACGGCCCGGTCGGCATCATCACCCTCAACCGGCCGGAGGCGCTCAACGCGCTGAACCGCCAGATCACCTCAGAGCTGTCCCATGCGGCCGCCGCCTTCGATGCTGACGGCGCCATCGGCGCGATCGTGGTCACCGGCTCGGACAAGGCCTTCGCCGCCGGCGCCGACATCAAGGAGATCAAGGACAAGACCTTCGCCGAAGTCTATGCGGAGCAGTTCATCACCGCCACGTGGGAAGGCCTGTCACGGGTACGCAAGCCGACCGTCGCGGCGGTGGCGGGGCATGCCATCGGCGGCGGCTGCGAGCTGGCCTTGATGTGCGACATCATCGTGGCGTCGCAGACAGCCCGCTTTGCCCTGCCGGAAACCACCATCGGCATCATTCCCGGTGCCGGTGGCACCCAGCGCCTCACGCGCATCGTCGGCAAGGCGATTGCCATGGACATGATCCTCACCGGCCGCGCCTTGTCCGCCGCGGAGGCGCTGACCATGGGCCTCGTCAGCCGGGTGGTGGCAGAAGGGAAACATCTGGCCGAAGCCGTGGCCATCGCCGCGCGCATCGCCGCCTCCTCCCGCCCCGTCGTGGCGCTGGCGAAGGAAGCGGTGAACAAGGCCTACGAGACTCATCTCCAGGAGGGCCTGTATGTTGAACGCCGCCTGCTCTACGCCACCTTCGCCCTCGACGACCGGCGCGAGGGGATGAACGCCTTCGCCGAAAAGCGCAAGCCCGTTTTCCGCAACCGGTGACCAGGTTGCGCGCGCATTGAGCTCCGCAGCTCGGCTCGCGTCTTGGCGCCGAATGCGGGAACGCCCCCAGCCTTCCGAGCCCCGGGAATGGTCTCGGGCTACTTCAGCATGTCATCCATGCTGAAGAGCTGCAATCTTTGGCCTGCCCAACCGGGTGATCCAGTTGAAGCTAATATTAATTTGACGATTATTGTAATATCGCATTTTTACATAAGTCTGCCGCATTGTCTGTATGTGGCCCGTTGCCAAGGGAATAGATCGTGCCGGCTGAGCATCGCAGCCTGAGGCGATACCCCTGTCGGGCGCGAGTTGCTGGAATACCTTCCACCGGGTGAAATCCTTCTCGCCGACAAGCTGTAGGACGCCCCCTCGGCGTCCAGGACCTGACATTCATGTCTTCTGCTTGAGCCGAGACAGCACTTCGGCGAGATCGACATGGAAGAAGCCGATCGGATAGCTCTTGAGCTTCGTCTTCGCGGACTTCTCGCCTTCGGCCTCGGGCAGGCGGCCCTAGCCGGAGCTGGAAAACTCCTGGCTAGGGCTCACGCCGCCGGGAAGGAAAAGAGCCGTTCACGCGCGCGATCTGAGGCATGTTGCCGATCGCCGAGGGGCCTGAGATGGCATGGCATCCCTTCCTTCTCTGAGTTGCGTACCAAACGTCCGAGATGCGCCACTTATGGAATGAAGCACCGCTGGTGCCTCCCCCATCGGTTAACGGGTTTCCAGCCCTCGCCGCCTGACCCTTCCGGCTCCGGCGCGCGTTTGACGCGGAACCGCCGTTGACTGACGGGGGATGAGGGTCGGGGCGGCGATTCGGAGGCGGTCGGACCGCGTTGCGGGGCCTCGGGTCAGGAGATCCAACGCGTCGGCGGCGATCTGGTCGAACGGGACGCGCACCGAGGTGAGCGGGGTCGGCAGGCGGCTGACGATGGGAATGTCGTTGTAGCCCACCAGCGATACGTCGCCCGGCACCGTCAGGCCGAGCCGCGCGAGCGTCGACAGGGCGCCGATGGCGGTGTTGTCGTTGACTGCGAACAGCGCGGTGGGCGGATCGGGGAGGCGCATCAGCCGCTCCGCCGCATCCGCCCCCGAATCGATGCCGAAGGTGGATTCGATCAGCAATGCGGGGTCCTCGGGAATGCCTGCCTCGGCGAGCGCCTCCCGGTAGCCTTCGACGCGGCCCCGGCTACTGGAGGCATAGCTCGGCCCCGCGATGATGCCGATGCGGCGGTGACCCAGGTCGATCAGATGCCGGGTCGCCAGATATCCGCCGAGCCGGTCGTCCCCCACCGAGGCGAGGCTGCGCCCGTCGCTGCGCAGAGCGAGCACATAGGGCACACCGCGGTTCGCCAGTTCCTGCGCAAAGTCGTCCCCCGTCCGCGCAGTGGAGAGGACGAGGCCGTCCACACCCCGCTGCAGCAGGGTCTGCGCGGCCGCGCGGTCGGCGCGCGGCTCGTCGTCCGTGGTGGCGACGATGGCGAATTGCCCGGTGCGGGCGCAGGCCCGGGCCAGAGCCTCGTAGAGCATGGCCATCACGGTGTCGGTCAGCCGCGGGACGATGACGCCGATGGTGTTGGTCTGGCCGCGCCGCAGGCTCGCGGCGGAAACGTCCCGCATGTAGCCGAGGCTTTCCGCCACCTGCCGCACGCGCCGGGCCGTCGCGTTGTCGGAACGGGGGAGGCGCTCGTCCAGGATGCGCGACACGGTGGATTTGGAGACGCCGGCCGCCGCCGCGACATCGAGGATGGTCACCCGTCCGTGCCGCTCCTGCGGTTCTTCATCCTGCAACGGCGTGTGTCCTTCGATCTGGGGCCTGGCGACAAGTTAGCGATTGACAGGAGCCGGACACAAGCGCAATTATGGGAACGTTCCCGCTAACGATCCAACAAAAGCTGCGGGTCGGAGGAAGCGGGACCGGATTTTCGGTCTGAACGATCCCAAGGAAGGAACTGGAACCATGGCTATCGACTGGAAGGGCCTGAACCCCGCCCCCGTCACCCTCTTCAAGGACAATGGCGACGTCGATTTCGACGGCAACGCGCGCCTCGCCAAGTGGCTGGCCGCCATTCCCGGCGTGAAGAGCCTCGTCATCCTCGGCCACGCTGGCGAGGGCACCTTCCTGACCTTCGAGGAGCAGATCGAGCTGATCCGCGTCTACAAGGACGCGACCCCCCTCCCCGTCATCGCCGGCATCACCGGTGAAGGCACCAAGGTCGCCGAGATCGAGGCGAAGAAGAAGTTCGATGCCGGCGCGAGCGGCGCGCTCGTGTATCCCAACCACGGCTGGCTGCGCTTCGGCTACCAGAAGGGCGCCCCGCAGGACCGCTACAAGGCCATCGCCCAGTCGGGCCTGGAGTGCATCCTGTTCCAGTATCCGGCCGTGACCAAGGCCAATTACGACCTCGACACCCAGCTCGAGATCGCCGCCATCCCGGGCGTGACCGCCACCAAGAACGGCGTGCGCGACATGAAGCGCTGGTACAACGAGATCCCGGCCCTCAAGAACGCCTTCCCGAACCTTGCCATCATGTCCTGCCACGACGAGTGGCTGCTGCCCACCATGTTCGACGTGGACGGCCTGCTGGTCGGCTACGGCAACATGGCGCCCGAGCTGCTGATCGAATACCTCAATGCCGGCAAGGCGCAGGACTACACCCTGGCCCGCAAGTACCACGAGCAGCTGCTTCCCGTGACCCGCGCGGTCTACCACCGCGGCTCGCACATGGAGGGCACCGTCGCCCTCAAGCATGCGCTCCGCGCCCGCGGCCTCATCGACAACGTCAACATCCGCGAGCCCCTCAAGCCCATCGGCGATGCCGCCGACGCCGAGATCCGCGCGGCCGTGAAGGCCTCCGGCCTCACGGTCGTCGCCGACGCGCTCGCGGCCTGATCGCCGTCTGCAGACCAGGAACCGCATCGGGCCGCCTCGGCGGCCCGATGACGGGTCACGGCGAGCGCCGGCGCATCCGGCGTGCATAATCAAGAAAACATCGCCATCCGGGAGCAACCCGGGGCATCTGGAGGACATCATGCTCAAGCGACGGGACTTTCTAGTCTCCTCCGCCGCCCTGTTCGGCGCGGCCCTCGCCCCGACCGTCCTGCGGGCGGCGAGCGACTATCCCAGCCGGCCCATCAAGCTGGTCGTCCCGTTCGCCCCCGGCGGCGGCGTCGACGTGTTCGCCCGGCTGATCGGGCAGAAGCTCAAGGAACTCAAGGGCTACACGGTCGTCATCGACAACCGCAGCGGGGCCAACGGCACGACCGGCGGCAGCGCGGTGCGCAAGTCCGACCCGGACGGCTACACCATCCTGTTCTCGGCCGGGACCCATGTGATGGCCGGCAGCGTGATGAAGACGCCGCCGTATGATCCCATCACCGACTTCACCCCGATCGCGCGGGCCGGCGAGGCGCCCATGATCATGGTGATGTCGCCGAAGCGGCCGCAGACCACCATCGCCGAGATCATCGCCAGCGCCACCAAGGCGCCGCAGGACTGGAACCTCGCCGTCGCGGCCATGGGCTCTCCCGGGCATCTCGCCACCATCGAGTTCAACAACCTGGCGAACCTCAACCTCGACATCATCCCCTATCGCGGCACGGCCCCAGGCCTCAACGACGTGGCCGGCGGCAACGTCCAGCTCATGATCGACCCGGTGCTGGCGCTGCTGCCCTATGCGCAGGCCGGGAGCGTGAAGGCTATCGCGCTCACATCGAGCAAGCGCAGCAGCCTCGCCCCACAGGTTCCGACCGCCGCCGAAAGCGGCCTGCCCGGCCTCAACCAGTCCTCCTGGTATGGCGTCTGGGGCCCGAAGGACATGCCGCCCGACCTGGTGAAGACGCTGAATGCCGCTGTCAACGAGGCCGTCCGCGCGCTTGCCGACAGCGGGCAGCTCGCGAAGATCGGCATCGAGCCCGTCACCGAGACGCCGCAGCAGTTCGACGCCTTCCAGCGGGCCTACCTCAAGAAGGGCGCCGACCTGCTCGCCTCGGTCAATTTCGAGCCGAGCTGAGGTGCCGGGGGGACGCTCCCGAGCCGCCTCCTCTCCCCCTTTTCCACCAAATGCAATGCCGGGGCGCGCTTCACGCCGAGCGCGTCCGCGCCCTCTGGGCGGAATCTCTGCGCACGCGGACGCAGCGAGACCAAAAACGAAAGCACCCCTTGGAGGACCGACATGCTCACGCAGACCCCACCCCACATGGTGGCCGACGGCCCGGCGGACATCAGCGCCCGCATCGAGCGGCTCCCGATCACGCGGCGCGTGTTCTGGACCCGGAATATCATCGGCGCCGCCACCTTCTTCGACGGCTACACCGTGATCGCCATCGCCTATGCGATGCCGGTGCTGGTGCGCGAGTGGGGGCTCAAGCCCGAGCAGACCGGCATGATCCTTTCCATGGGCTACCTCGGTCAGCTCATCGGCGCGGTTTTCTTCGGCTGGCTCGCCGAGCGCATCGGCCGCCTCTCGGTGCTGCTGTTTACCATCCTGCTGTTCGTCAGCATGGATATCGCCTGCCTGTTCGCCTGGGGCGCCGCCTCCATGATGGCATTCCGCTTCATCCAGGGCATCGGCACTGGTGGCGAGGTGCCCGTGGCGAGCGCCTACATCAACGAATACATCAGCTCGAAGGGGCGCGGCCGCTTCTTCCTGCTCTACGAGGTGATGTTCCTGTTCGGCCTCGTGGGAGCAGGCATCATCGCCCGCGCACTGGTGCCGGTCTACGGCTGGCAGGCCATGTTCCTTGTCGGCCTCGTCCCCGCGGCCATCCTCATTCCGCTGCGCTTCTTCATGAAGGAATCGCCGCGCTGGCTCGCCGCCAAGGGGCGCTATGACGAGGCCGACAGGATCGTCTCGGAACTCGAGCGCAGCGCCACCGCGCAGGGCCATGTGCTTGCGGAGCCGAAGGCGGTGGCGGTGAAGCCGGTGGAGCGCTCCGGCATCCGCGAACTGTTCACGGGCATCTACCGCCGGCGGACGCTGACCATCTGGTCCATGTGGTTCTGCTCCTACCTCGTGGCCAACGGCATGATCGCCTGGCTGCCCACGCTCTACCGGCAGACCTTCAACCTGCCGCTGGAGACGGCGCTGCTCTACGGCCTCCTGACCTCGGTCGCCGGCGTGGTGGCTTCCATCGCCTGCGCCCTGCTGATCGACAAGGTCGGCCGCAAGCGCTGGTATACCTTCGCCTTCCTCGCGGCGCCCATCCCGCTGTTGGTCCTCGCCCTGCTCGGCGCGACCTCACCGACCGAAGTGCTGATCCTGGCCAGCCTCGCCTATGCGATCGTGCAGACCATCACCTTCTCGCTCTACCTTTATTCGGCGGAGCTCTATCCGACGCGCCTCAGGGCGATCGGCACCGGTCTCGGCAGCGCATGGCTGCGCCTCGGCTCCTCGGCCGGCCCCATCGTCGTCGGCACCATCATGGGCGCCGCCGGCATCCAGTATGTCTTCGCTGCCTTCGCCGGCGTCCTCATCGTCGGCGCCCTGGTCACCATGCTCTTCGCCATCGAGACCAAGGGGCGGGTGCTGGAAGAATTGTCCCCGTAGCGTCTGCCGACGTGACGTTGCCCCTCAGCCCTCGCGCTACTTTGGCGGATTAATGGATTGATAATGCTGACGTGTTGAGGTTTGCGCGCGGACTCGCGCGCAGGCCATGGCGAGCTGGGATGAGGCGTTGGGGGTGTTTCTGGAGCCGTTTGTCGCCCTGCTGGGGCACAAGAAGCGGCGACAGATGTGCCCACTCTACGTGGCGGGGCTGTCCGAGCGCCGACCAGCAAGCCCTCCTTGGTCCGCTGCGCCATCTACACCCGCAAATCCTCCGAGGAGGGGCTGGAGCAGAGCTTCAACTCCCTCGACGCCCGGCGCGAGGCCTGCGAAGCCTATGTCGCCAGCCAGAAGGCGGAAGGCTGGATCGTCCTGCCCCGGATGTACGACGACGGCGGCTTCTCCGGCGGCACCATGGAACGGCCGGCCCTGCGGAAGCTCCTCGCTGATGTGGAGGCCAAGCTCATCGACACGGTGGTCGTCTACAAGGTCGACCGCCTCACCCGCGCGCTCCAAGGGCATGTGGATGGGTGAACGCCCGCCGCTCGGCTACGAGGTCCGCGACCGCAAGCTGGAGATCGCCGAGGCCGAGGCGGAAACGGTCCGGCACATCTTCGGGCGTTATGCCGAGCTTGGCTCGGTTCCGGTACCGACAAGGTCTCTCCCTGCAGTTGCAGGACGAGCCTCGGCCCATGCCTTTGAACCGGCCGCGCTATTTCCGCCGAACGGCAAAAGTCAAAAAACACCGCAAAATCAATTGGTTATGGCGGAGAGGGGGTCCGACGAACTCCTGTCCGGGGGCGTTCGGCTCCGTTCGTTAAGTAGCATGTATATCAATTAATTACTCCATCTCCTGTCCGCTATCGTTTCAGAGCGTCCGGCCAAAGCCAGCTCATGAGGTGGGGTTGAAAGTGGGGTTAGTGTGTTTAGGATCCCGGTGGGGTTGGCTTCCCATCGGAGGGGTATGTGGCACGTGCAACGAACCGGCTCACCGCACGGACCGTGGCGAACCTGAAGGAACCGGGCCGCTATGCGGACGGCGGTGGTCTCTATCTCCAGATCGGCCCCACCGGCACGAAGGCATGGCTCTTCATGTTCCGCCGCGATGGGAAGCGCCGGGAGATGGGGCTGGGCTCGGCCAGGGATGTCGGCCTCGCTGAAGCGCGCCAGAAGGCCGAGGACGCCCGCCGCCTCACGGCGGAGCGGCAGGACCCACTGGAAAGCCGAAAAGCCTCTGAGGCGCGCCAAAAGGAGGCTGAGGGGGCTCCCTCCTTCGGGGAGTTCGCCGATGCCATGGCTGAGAAGCTGACGCCCGGCTTCAGGAATGAGAAGCACGCGGCACAATGGAAAATGACCCTCGGCCCCGCCTACTGCGCGAAGATCCGCGAGAGGAAGCTGGCGGACATCAATACCGATGACGTGCTCGCGGTCCTGCAACCGGTGTGGATGGAGAAGAACGAGACAGCGTCTCGCCTCCGGGGCCGCATCGAGAAGGTGCTGGATGCCGCCAAGGCCAAGGGGCTGCGCACGGGAGATAACCCCGCCCGCTGGCGGGGCCACCTCGACACCCTTCTGCCGAAGCGCCAGAAGCTCCAGCGTGGTCATCACCCCGCCCTCCCCTACGCAGAGGTGCCCGCCTTCCTCACCGAACTGCGGACGCGGGAGGCTATGGCAGCGCGAGCCCTGGAGTTCGCCATTCTGACGGCCGCCCGGTCGGGCGAGGCGCTGGGGGCGACGTGGGGCGAGGTCGATCTCAAGGCCGAGGTATGGACGGTGCCGGCCAATCGCATGAAGGCCGGGCGAGAACATCGTGTACCCCTGACGGCGCCCGCCATTGCGCTCCTGAGGGCGCTGGAAGCCCTGCGCCCAGAGGATGACGACAAGGGTGCTTACGTCTTCCCTGGGCAGCGGAAGGGCCGCCCCTTAAGCAGCATGGCCATGGAAATGCTCCTGCGCCGCCAGAAGCTGGAGATCACCGTCCACGGCTTCCGCTCGTCTTTCCGGGACTGGGCCGCCGAGGAGACGGGTTTCCCACGGGAGATCGCCGAAGCCGCCCTCGCCCATGTCGTGGGGGATGCCACCGAGCGGGCCTATCGCCGGGGTGATGCCCTGGAGAAGCGCCGCGAGCTGATGACGGCATGGGCGGCCCATTGCCAGCCAAAGGCCGTGGAATGATGGGTAGAAATAAAATGGTATTATTATACTACTACTTATTGAATAGGGTATCTTATGTGCCGAAATGCCAAAATCGCCGAAATAGAAATCCCATTCATTTTCAATATGTTGTGTGCGGTGAATTTGGCACGGCGTCTGTGCCGAAATTGCCAAATTGCCGATTTGCCACTCCGTGAGAGCGAAGCACGGGACGCGTAGTCGGGGCTGTACCGTGAGCAGGGCCTAACGGAGCTTCGCGATCCCAATGCCATCGATTTTGGCGCGGTCTTTGATGGATTCCTCGCTGCGCGTCATCGCTTTCGAAATGGCTTTGAGTGCCATACCCTTCTTGGCCAGCAATTTGAGCTTTTCGAGTTCCTCATGGGTCCAGGGCTGGCGGTGGCGTTCAAATCGCTCGGCCATGATCTGCTCCTACTTTGCCAGGACGCATCCGGCATTCGCACTATCTATGTCAGCGATGGCGCCAAGCGGCGGGACGTGCTGCGATCGTGTCAGCACCATCCGGCCGCTCGGCGCCAGAGGACTAAACCGCTGCCGCGGTAGGCGCGCTGCATGACGGGCGGTTGGGTACTTTCCATGTGGTGCCCGGCATAGGCGGGCGGACCATCACGGGGTTTCTCAACCTTTGGAGAGCCCCATGGACGATCAGGAACACCTCACAAGCACACGGCCAGCCATCAGCCCGCTGCGGCGACGATGAACGGCCGGTTTGGGGCCGTGACCGGAACGTCCCCTTCGAGATTCGGCTGCACGGATAGCCGCCGATCAGCGACCCACCCGAACTCGCCATTCTCTGCTTCTAAGTCGCTGCAACCCCAGACACTACCCGCGCTCTTTGCCGTCGATTACCGAGCCCGCCGGTCCGAGGAAATCGACAAGCTGCTCAGTCAGCGAGTCGCGGTCCGTCACCCTGCACTCCCACACGGTAAGCGAAGTCCAGCCCGACCGCGAGAGGGCGTCCACCGACGCAGCGTCCCGCTCCCGGTTCCTTGCGATCTTCGGAACCCAATAGTCCTGACGGCTCTGCGGTCGTCGGCCGGCGCGGCAATCGTGACCGTGCCAGAAGCACCCGTGCACGAAGATCGCCTTCTTGCGACCGGGGAACACGATGTCCGGCGAGCCGGGCAGCTTCTTGACGTGGAGCCGGTAGCGATAACCGGCCGCGTGCAGCAGGCGCCGAACGATCATCTCCGGCGCGGTGTCCTTGCGCCGGACAGCTTTCATGTTTGCACTTCGGGCCTCGGGCGTCAGTCTATCCATCGTCTCCGGTTACGCCGTCAGAGCGTCCTTCATCGCTTGCGCCATCCCGGCCCGATCATCGCCGGACGCAACGAACACGGTCCGGCCAGCGGACGCGCCGGGCACGGCCGAGACGCCGCCGGGCACGACCAGGACCGCCTTCACCGTGCGGCCCGCACCAGCAGTGTCACTGAAGTCGTAGAGATAGGCAAAGACCTTGTATACGCTATCGCTAATATAACGGCCGTCGACGGTCTTCTTCATCTCGATCAGCACGAGCCGGGTTTCACCTTCTCTCTCGGCGACGACCAGGATGTCGGGCCGCCGCTCACCGCCCGAGATGCCGCGGTGCTGAGCGAACACCTGGCCGTATTCAGTCGCGATTCCGAGCACCGTCGCCGGCGTCTGATCGAAGTAGACCCGAACCTTCTGGTGATCGTCCTCGAACAGCGCGACATGGCCGCGCCGGCTCGTCACCAGGCCGTATTCGACCGGCTCGCCGAAGCCCAGCTCGTCGCTCAGCAGATCGAGGGCGAGAACCAGCACATAGAGCTCGAACAAATCGTCGTCGTTCACCGGCTCCAGCCAGTTCACGGCGAGCAGCGACATGATCGTATACCACCAGGCGTGATGATCGTTCGTTTCCATCTCCAGCCGCCGGCGTGCTAGGGCCGCCGCGGCTCGATACTCCGGGCGCCGATGGCGGGTGGCCGCTGCGATCATCTCAGGCGTGAGGCGCAGCGGAACGGAGATGTCGCTGAACCAATGGTGCTGGCGCGCCCGCTCGCATTCATCTCGAAGAATCTGGAGGTCCGTGTGGAGCGCAGCCGACCCGACCCTCTGCTCGACGATCGACACCGTGCGGCGAAGATCATCGACCAACCACGACAGCAGTTGGTTTTCCGGCATTTCGAAGGAGCGACGTGAGGTCCGACTGACGTAATGGACCGGCGAGAGCGTGCCCGCCATCCGCTGAAGGATCGTCCGATCCCATCGGGCATTGCCGCGCAGGCCAGGGCCGACGACCTGCTCCTGCGCCAGCATCTCGTTCGACAAGGCATCGAGGACTCGGTGTAGCGGCCCCTCGGCATAGGCGCGATAGCCGCCACCGATGAGATCGACCGCGCTGCCGAGCAGGCGCACGTCGTCTGCGGTGTCGTACAGCTTCTCGAGGAAGGACTGGAGAACCGCTAGGTCGATCGCCTCTGCGGTCGCGCCGGCGACTCCGCGCCCGATGGCGGAGAGATGCCGGCCGGCCCGGTCAGGAGCGCAGATGAAGTCTCGCCATGCCTCGCGCGTCATCCCGACACATAGCCGGTCCAGACGGCCAGATGGCGGTCGAACTCATCGTGGCGCGTCGACAGCAGCGGGCGGAACAGGTCCCCGGCCTTTTCGTGCAGATCCGGCCGGCCCTGAAACTGCGGCATCACGTAGAGTTCCAGCGCTGAAGCCAGCACCGCTTCGAAGCTGCGGCCGGAATCCAGCCGCCACTCGCTGTCGACGTGCCGGGCGATCGACAACGGGAACGCCGGGCCGAGGGGCAATCCGATCCCGCTGAGGCCGCCGTCTGCGGTGCTGAACAGTTCGATCAGCACCTTCGTGAGACCGGGCATGTTGCCGACGCCGCTCTTGGCCGCATCCGTCTTGTCCACGGCTGCGCGGATTAGCGCCTCGTAGATCGCCGGCGACGGGAGGTCGATGGGGATGAAGGCGAAGCGGCGGACGAAGGCCATCGACAGACGCTTGAGACTCGCCTTGTCGGCGTCGTTCATCGAACCGACGATCCGCCACCAGGCGGGCACGACGATCACGTCGGCGTCTTCATCCTCGACCACCGCCGATCCGACCTGTAGCAGCACGCGGCGGAACTTGCCGTCGTCAGAACGCCGGCGGTAAGGCAGGGTCACGGTGTTGCCGCTCAGCAGCGTGAACAGCTCGCCGAACGCCTTGTCGATATCGGCGCGGTTGATCTCGTCGATGATGAGGCACTTGCCCTTCTCGAGAGAGTCCACGACCGCCCCCGGCAGGAAATCCAGCCGGTCTCCGGTCTCACCTTCCTTGGGCGTCGGGAAGTAGCCGCCGATTGTCTCGAAGGTAGTCCACTGATCGGTCGCAGGCACCGTCCACGTCGGAAAGCCGGCCTTCGAGCAGATGCATTCGGCCAGCTTGGTCTTGCCGGAGCCCGGTGGGCCGGTGAGGATCACATGCACGCCGGCTGCCAAGGCGGCGAGCGCCCGTGTCGCGGCCTCCTCCATCCCCTGCAGCCCGCACAGATCGCCGAGATCAGCCAAAGCCATGTTCCAGTCGCCCGGTGGCGGCGGCGGCGTATGCACCTTGGCGACGGCAGCGGTGGGCGCGGCGGCCGGCGCAGGCGTCTCCTCGGGCTCCTCCTCCGCCTTCTCCGGCTCCAAGCTCTGTAAGAACAGCAGGAGATCGCCGTCGTCGATCGGTTCGTCCTGAAGCGGAACGGCCGCCAGATCGGCGGGAATGTCGGTCGAGAAAATCTCCGGAACCAGACCGTAGTCGTTCAGCCTGAACTCCTTCGCAAACCCCTCGACCGCCGCCTCGATCGATGCGATTTCCTTGGTGCGATAGCACCACGCGGCCAAGTAGGCGGCGCTGATCGGAATGTCGCCAATCACTTCCTTGGGCGGGGTGTCCTTGATGGCCTGAATGAGGTTCGGCGCCAGGGTCCAGCGCTTGTTGTCCTTCGGGCTCTGCCGGAACAGGTCGTGCTTGTTCCGCTGCACCTGAAGCGTTTTGCCCGGATAATCCCGGTCGCGCCAGTGACTATAGCCGTAGCCGGTGCCGAAAACGAGGAAGTAGGGCTTTTTCTCCGGGCCGCCGGCCGGCTTGAAGTAGTCGTCCATCAGCCGACGCTCGACCGGACTGCCGAACTGGATCGCATCATCCGGGTCGCCGCTGGCCGGCACGTTCTGACGCAGCATCGCCAGGAGGCTCATCAGGGTGGGGTGGGTGTGGTCCGGCTTCTGGAAATAGTCGAGCGCCAGGCGGACGTGATCGAGGGCGAAGAACGGCATGGCCGCGCCCCCCTACGCCGCGTCGTCGAACGGGATCAGGCTCTCGTCGCGGACCTTCCGGGGCGCCCGCAGCTTGAGGATGTCCGCGTCCCCGACCTTGTTCTCGACCACGACGACATCGCGCAAGGCTTCCACCGCCTCGCCGTGCACGTCGCGCAGCACCGAAGGCAGGATGGCCTCGGCCAGGGCGCGGGCGAGCAGCGGCGGAACGGCATTCCCGATCTGATGCCGGATCTGCGCGGCGCTGCCGCTGAAGACGAAGCGGTCCGGGAAGGACTGAAGGCGCGCAGCCTCACGTAGGGTGAGTGTTCGGGCCTGATCCGGATGAATGAAGGCGCCCGTCGTGCCTTCGTTGAACTTCGTGGTGATGGTGTAAGCCGGGGCGTCGTGTTGAAGACGCTTCAGGATAGTTGTCGCATCGTAAGGCCGGATTCGGCGGAACCTGTCGGGCAACTGGTCGATCGGGATGTCGCGCCAGTTCTGCCCTGCTTTCAGAGTGCGCGCGGCAAGGCGGTCAATCGCCGCCAGATCGGCGGCGGCGTGTTGCCGGACCAAGCGAGAGCCTTTGCGCATCTCGCGCTGATATGCGGTCTTCGCGCGGCCGGGATACTTCACACCATCGGCCTCCTTGCCTTCCTCGACAGGCGGGAGGTCGGAGCAGGCGTCGGCGAAGCTGACGTGCGGAAGCACTTCGTCACCGCCGCCGTGGCCGATGCGCGACAGATGCGCGAAGGGCAAGGCGTAGTTGCGCCAGAGGTCTGCGTTGCCGTGCGTGGCCGCCGGGAACGCGATGTCGGCGCCTGTCCGGTTGCCGACGAACACGAGCCGGCGACGTAGCTGCGGCACGCCGAAGTCGGCCGCCAGCAGGATCATCGGAACGACGGTGTAGCCGATCTCCCGGAAGGCGTGGACGATCTCAAGCGCCACGCGCCCCTGATTGTAGAGCAGCAGGCCGGGCACGTTCTCGAACACAATCCACGACGGCCGGAGTTCGTCCACCAGATCAAGGTAGTTGAGGAACAGGCGGTTGCGGGGGTCATCCTGATCGCGCCCGGTCGCGCGGCTGAGACCGCCCGACGTGGAGAAGCCCTGGCAGCTCGGCCCGCCGACGATCACATCGACGCCGGCCGATCCGACGAACTCCTTCACGTCCGAGAAGTCGCGCACCCGCAGATCGCGCGCGAGCCCACGCGCGCCGGCGATGTTCGCTTCGAACGATTCGACCGCTTGCTGGAAATTGTCGATGCCGCCGACGACGCGATAACCTGCGTCTGCGAATCCGAGTGCGATTCCGCCTGCGCCGGAGAAGAGATCGAGAACGCTAGGACCCTCGGTCGGTCGAGCATCTTTTCGGCTGCCCGGCTTTACGGTCCTCATTCCCGTCCCCTTAAATCACGGCCTCACATGCGAGAACAATATAGGAACATTCTCGATTCGGCAATTCTGCCATTACGGTTGCCCGAAGGCGCCCGGTCAACCACACTCAGCCAATTAGCAGGGGACACACTGAATTTCCGTTAAAGGTCGGGTTGCAGTTCCGAACAAGCCAGTTACGACGCGATCGTCGGCACGGGTGGGCGGGTGTCCCCGTCCGTCACTGACATTCGTGCGACCTTGGCTCAATGGCAGCTTTTGGGCCATGATCAATAGGATCTGACCGGCTGTATTGGGGGCGCGAAGCGGACGTCGCTGAAAGGGCAGTGGAGGGGCAGGTATGGGTCAGCTCCGCTCGTTAGAGATCGCAATCTAACGGTTGGTCCCGCCGTGCACCCGCTGGGCGTTGCAGCGCAACGGGCTCTTAGCCAGCCTCTCATCGAGCGCAGCGCCGCCTGATCGGTAAGGTGTGGCCTCATTGCAACGCTCGCGTTGATCGCATTAACGGAACGTTAAGGCGCCTCGACAGTCGGATGCATCTTCCCCACGATGTACGCTTAGGTTGGGGGGGTGGCATGGCGAGGCAATATGTGCGAATTGGCGCGGCTGCGGCAGCTGCGTTGATGGTTGGGGGATGCGTGACCACTGAAGTCGCGCGCTTCCAGCCCAAGGCTCAACAGGAAGCAATTTACCGAGATGGCCAACCGGCCCTCGTGTCGAAGAAGGCGAAAACGGTCGCCATGGTTCGACCTGCATCTCGTGGCATACGGGCCGGAGCGCGCCCCATCTACGTCGTAGGCATCTACAATGCGACTGGAGCGCCTATCACACTCAGAGCCGAAGACATCACGGTTGAGCAACTCATAGATGGCCAGCCTGTTCAGCCGCTCAAGGTATACAGCTACGAGGATTTGGTCCGCGAAGAACAGACCCGGCAGGTTGTTGCTGCGGTGCTGGTGGGTGTCGCGGCTGGCGCCAATGCCGCTGCTGCGTCTCGGTCTGGCTACTACACCAATACGTCGCAAGTCTATTCCCGGTATGGGACCGCGACTGTCGTCACCAACGGTTACAGCCCTACGGCCAACGCGGTAGCCCAGGCAAACGCCTCTTATCAAAATGCGCAGATGGTCAACTCGGCAGTCGAGCGCGGACAGCAGAACCTCGCCACGCTGGAGCGCGAGGTGTTGAAGGACAACACCATGATGCCGGGCGAATGGTATGGAGGGCAGGTTGTTTTCGACCCGCCGCAAACGTCGACAGGTGACCAGAAGGCATATCGGATCACGATTAGCGTCGGCGGTGAACGGCACGAAGTGGATGTGTCTCAGGAGGCCGCAGGTCGCGCTTGAAGCCACAATTTCGGAACTGGAACGGGGCAGTTCGGTTTTCAGAACACCAATGAGCCCTCCTGCAGATGCAGAAGAGGGATCATGGCGTTCGCCAACCTATTGCCTCGATATGGATGTGAGCGAGCCAAATGGCTGCACGAGTAGAATTCTGACAGAAACTCCATGCAGAACCGCATCGGCGCTGTTGCCCTTTCCAATTTTTGTCACGAGTTGACCGACGACGGAGCCGACCTCGTCTTTGCCCGCCGTTGGCGCATAAAGGTTTAGAATGACACCGAGAGCTGAAAAATAACGTAAAACTACCATTTTATCGTCGGTAAGAAGATGAATCGTTAGAGATTCGAGTGTCTTTTTGTCCGCAGAAGAGCCGGCGATGATGGATACCCCATCTGTCAATGTGTAGTCGCAAGCTGTGCGGACTTCCGTTCCGCAGCTTCCTTTCGCGATCCTGACACCGGCACTCAAACGCTTGGATTTGTCATTGAAGACCTTGGCGAAGCCGCCAACGTTGCCGCCGAGAGGAACAATAGGAACTGGCGGTTGCGGGATGGGTGGATCCTGCTTGGCATCGACGACGGCAACCGGATTGGCAGCTTCGCGGGACGACGCCGTTCCTTGCTGTTCCTTACGCGGCTCCAGCATTGCTGAGACAAAGGATGTCAACAAGAACGCACCGACCGCCCACCGCGCAATACGCCCTGCGGTCCAAGGCTTTTTCTCGCTCATCCCGGCTCCTTGCCCAAGCGTCAGCTGAGCGCCACCGTACCAACAGTTGAAATCTCAAGCCTCGATACAATCGCCGCACCCTCAAGGGACGCATGCCCGTGGAGAAGGAGCGGTGGCTGCGGCTGGCGCCATCGACCAGCCTGCATCTCGACTTCGCGGGTTCGCTAGATCGGCCGTTTGCGCGAAGCGGAATGCACTGACAATGTAAGTTCATTTTGGGTATGCCCATAGTGAACCACATCTGACGTGGTTCATTAAATACCAATTGACCATTCAAAATGAACCGGATAGATATGAACCATCCAAAGTGAACTGTCCGGGAGCATCCATGCTCGTTCGCCTGTATCTGCGTGCGTCCACCGATGAGCAGGATGCGTCTCGTGCTCGGGCCGATCTTGAGGCCTTCGCCAACGACAAGGGCCTGCGGATCGCGGCGACCTACGTTGAGAACGAGAGCGGCGCGAAACTCGCTCGCCCGGAACTGTTCCGGCTTCTGGCTGACAGCCGTCCCGGCGACGTGCTGTTGATCGAACAGGTGGATCGCCTATCCCGCCTCACGTCCGCCGACTGGCAGCGGCTCCGCTCCGAGCTGGACGCCCGACAGGTCCGCGTCGTGGCGCTCGACCTTCCCACCTCGTGGATGCTCGCAGCCCCGGCCGACGAATTCACTTCGCGCATGTTCGCGGCCGTGAATGCCATGATGTTGGATGTGCTCGCTGCGGTGGCCCGGAAGGATTACGAGGACCGGCGCCGCCGTCAGGCACAGGGGCAGGCCAGGGCGATGGCCGAGGGCCGCTATACCGGGCGCCCAGAGGACGTGGGACGCAATGCCGGCATCAACGCGATGTTGGAGAAGGGAGTGTCGTGGTCGCAGATCCAGGCCGCGACGGGGTGTAGCCGCGCGACCATAGCCAAGGTTGCGAAGAGGCGGGCGGCTTGATGCCGGCTACTCCCCCTTGGCGAGCTGGTCTTTGAACTGGCGCACGGCCGCAGCATCTACCGCTTCCTCGGCGGCGAGCTTGGTCATGCCGCCCGACCCCGAACCACGGTGAGATGCAGGCCGAGCGCCTTCATCACCCCCAGCAGTGTGGACAGCTTCGGGTCGCCATCTGCGCTCAGAGCCTTGTAGAGCGCCTCGCGGGTCACGCCAGCATCCTTCGCGACCGCCGTCATGCCCTTGGAGCGAGCGATGTCGCCGAGCGTCATGGTGATGACCGTAGGGTCGCCATCCTCGAAGGCGGCTTCGATGTTGGCGATGACATCCTCGGCGGTGTCGATGTAGTCCGCCGCGTCGAATTTGGTGGTCTTGGTTGCCATGTCAGTCCTCCAGATCCTCGGCGAGCGCCTTGGTCATAGCGATGTCCTTTTTCCTGCGTGCGCTTGTCCCCGCCGCACAGCAGGATCACCAGAACATCACCGCGTTGCACGAAATAGACCCGGTAGCCGGGACCGTAGTCGATCCGCATTTCACTGACGCCCGAGCCTACCGGCTTCACATCACCGGGATTGCCGGCAGCGAGGCGGCGCATACGGTTGACGATCCGCGCTCGGGCATTGGCATCACGAAGCGCTTTGATCCAGGCGCTGAATTCGTCGGTCTGGCGCACCTCGATCATGCGTGAACTATAGTTCACAGAAGGTCGCTTGTCAACGTCCGAGGATGTTCGCAGCCGTCCGCCAGCGTCCGCAATTGTTCCAATAACTATTTGATATTGCTATATATTTACCGCACCGCTATCTTCGGGGCATGAAGCTCTTCTCTCTGCACATGGGCGAGACCCTCGTCATCGGCGACACGATTGTGACGCTAGCGGAGCGGCGGAACTCGCGTGGCGGACACCATGCGCGCCTCGCTGTTGAGGCCCCCAGCGAGTTGAAGGTCCTGTTGCGCAAGCGGGACGGCTCCACCATCGGCCTCGCCCCCACCCCCATTCAGGAGGATGCGCATGATGCGCGCCCCGTCTTCGCCCGGCGCTGAGCCGCTTCCCTCCTTCATCCTGCGATATTTCATCGGATGCGAGCCTTTGGTGCTCGATCCGCTGACAGCCTTCAGGCGCCTTTCCGCGCTGGAAGCATGCGCTGCCGAGGGCGGCGCTGAGATCTTCATCCTCCGCTCACCATCCCGCGCCACCGAAACCGACGCCTCCCATGGCGACGTGGAGCGGATCGCGTCCTTGCATCAGGTGCCTGCGGTCGCGCTCATGGCCATCGCGGACCTGGAGAGTGACCGGCGCCGCTCCCAGATCGAGGCCAATGCCGCCCGCCTGCGCCGTGCGATTGATCGCGGCGACACGGTGGAGATGGCCCTCCATCCCGATGTCCTGGCGCGCATGGCGGAAATCAAAGCGACTTTGGATGGGGCCACGGCCAGCGTCGCCCCCACCACCAACCTTGAGGGGGACGCGTGATGGTTAGCGGCGGATTGGGGATTAGCTCGTTCATGTCCGGCTTCGCCACCATGGATAAGATGGTGACAGACAAGGCGGAGCGTGCACGGCGGCGCGCTTTGGAAGATGAAGACCGCACCATCGCGGCAGAGGATCGGGCGCGGCGTCGCGCGTCGGAAGACGAGAATATCGGCTTCCAGCGTGAACAGCGGGACCAGCAGCGCAAGGCGTGGCAGGACGACGCGAACGTCAAGGGCGCATACGGTCAGGCTGCCACCGACGCCACCATGAAGCGCAACGCCGACATCGAGAAGTCGATCCAGCCTATCGAGGCGCAGGGGCCGACCACGGACGGCAGGGGCCTCCCAGCTTGGCAGGTGGGCGACAAGACCTTCACCGATCAGACGCAGGCCAAGGCGGCGGCTCAGGACGGCGTGAAGCCCTTCCTTGACTATTACGTGAAGGAGGGCACGCCCAAGGTGACCGAGGCGTACATCCGCGCCGGACAGCCGGAGAAGGCCAAAGCCTACCAGGAATGGGTGAAGAACGAACAGGTGCAGAAGGGTATGGAGAGTTGGGCCAGGGCGATGCAGTCTGCCCAGATGGGCGATGCCGAAGGCTTCGCCAAGCACACCATGGAGGCCTACAACAACTCCGGCTACTTCGATGACGGACTGAAGGGCAAGGCCAATCTCCGCAAGGACGATAAGGGCAAGACGGTCGGTGTGGACCTTGAGTTCACCGACGCGAGCGGCAAGGTCGCGAAGCAGTCATTCGACGGCATGGAGAGCCTGTACCGGTTTGGAACCATGTTCCTGTCGCCTGAGCAGGTGTTCAAGTTCGGCATGAGCCAGCTTGAGGCCACGGACAAGGCGCGCGCTGACATCGCAAAGGAGCAGCGGGGGCTTCAGGCAGACCTCACCAAGGAAAAGTACAAGTCGGACCTCAAGCGCCAGGAGGAAGGCGCGGGCGTGAACCCCTATGCCTCAGGCAAATTCAACGAGGGTCAGGGCAAGGCCGCCGCTTTCTCGGACCGCATGGCAGAGGCCGAAGCTGTGATCAGCGCGAACGAGGGGATCAACTCGGGCATCACGGGCGGCATTGGTGGTGCTGTATCGAGCACGTTGCCGGCGGGCGTGGGCAACATCGTCGCCAGCACCGACCGCCAGAAAGTTAATCAGGCGCAGCGGAACTTTATCAACGCGGTTCTCCGCAAGGAGAGCGGTGCGGTCATCAACGAACGCGAGTTTGCGAACGCCCGGCTCCAGTATTTCCCCCAGCCGGGCGACAGTGCGGAGGTGATCGCACAGAAGCGGCAGAACCGGGCCACCGCCACCGGCGGCATGATGCGCGAGGCCGGCCCTTCGTATCGTCCGCCGCAAGGCTGGAGCGGGCCAGGATCTACGCCGGCATCCGGTGGTGATGGGATCTGGAAGCAGCCAGCGCCGCAGCAGGGGGCTCCCGGCTCCGCAAGTAATCCGCAGGTGCGCGGACAGGCCCCGCAGCCCGCTGCACAGGGGCGCGCAGGCCTTCCCACCGCCGCAATTGAGGCTCTCAGGCAAAACCCGAAGCTCTCGGCTCAGTTCGACCAATGGTACGGCCCTGGTGCTGCCGCTCGCATTCTGGGGGTGCAGTGATGCCCGACAACTTCTTCGCCCAGTTCGGCCCGTCTACCAACGGCAGCACAGCCTCGCCCGAGACCATCCGGGAGGGCGATCCGACAGGAAGCAACTTCTTCGCCCAGTTCGGTCCTGCCACGGCGGGTCGCGGCGAAAGGCCGGCTGGCTCGCAGCCGCCCATCTGGATGCCGGGCGATGCCCAAGCCGCTGCGCCTGAAGAGAAGAAGTCGGGCGCTTGGAGCAACCTGACGGCTGGCCTCAACGAAGGGATCTATTCTGCCCTCGGCGCGCCGGTGGATGCAGCGACTTGGGTGACGAACAAGGCGGTGCAGGGCGTCAACGCCGTAACGGGCGCCGAGCTGCCGGAGGCGCGCACCGACCTTCCCGGCTCGAGCCGGTGGCTTGCGGGTGCCGGCGAGGCGGTGGGCGTCAACGATCCCGCCAAGGTCGAGCCGCGTGGCCCCATGGAACGTATTCTTCGCAAGGCTGGTGAGGGCGCCGGCCTCATGATCGCGCCCCAGGCGGTGGCCGGTGTTGCGGCGAGGGCCGTGCCGGCCACCGAGGCGGCGGTGAACGCGGCGGCGCCCTTCATCGGTCGGGCGGCTTCTCCCGGCGCGCTGGCGGCTGATGCAGCGATGGGCGCCGCTGGCGGTGCTGGTGCCGAGGTGGCCGGACAGGTCGCCGATGAGATGGGCGGCGAGCGGTGGCGACCCCTCGCCGAGATGGCTGGCGGCATCGTCGGTGGTGTCGGTGCAGCTGGCGCGATGGCTTTGCCCGGCGCGGTGGCGGGTGGCGTGCGCCGGGCGGCGGACTATCTCGTTCCGACCGAGGCGGCACAGGAGCGCGCGGCCGGCCGGCGTATCGCCGACGCTGCCACCGATCCCACCGCCGTACGCGAAGGGCTGGACGCTCCGGCAGAAGAGTTGGTTCCGGGCTCCCGGCCTACGACCTTCCAGCAGACCGGCGACATGGGTCTCGGTGGCTTGGAGCGCGCGGTGGCGACCAAGAACCCCGAGGTGTTCCAGCAGCGCCGCGCCGATCAGAACGCCGCCCGCCTCGACGCCCTCGGTAAGGTGCAGCCGGACGGCGCGCCCGAAGCTGTTTCCACCGCGCTCCGAACCCAACTCGACGCCATCGACAAAGAGACCGCGCAGGCCATTGAGGAGGCGACGGCGGGCGCTGCCGAGCGCGTCCGAGGCATGGGCGGAGACCTTCCTCCCGAGGCCTACGGTGCGGCGCTTCGAGACCTTGAGCGCCCAGCGGTGGAGCGCGCCCAGCAGCGCGCCCGCAGCGCCATGGATGATCTGGGCGGCATCGGTACGCCGGAGGGCTACGGCGCTGATCTTCGTTCCCGCGTCCGGGAAGCGGAACGAGCGGCGAGGGATCACGAGCGCGAGCTGTGGCGGGCTGTCGATCCGGACGGTGCCTTGTCCCTGCCTTCCGCCAGCACAACGCGCGCGGCTCGGGACGTGCTGGACCGCATGCCGGAATCGGCCAAGCCCATGGAGGGCGAGGAACGCGCCATCTTTGATGTGGCGCGCGGCTATGAAGGCGACACCGTGCTGTTCAACGAGATGACGGCATTGCGTAATCGCATCTCCACCGCCATGCGGGAGGAGCTTTCCAGCCCCGGCAAGGGACAGACGCCCACTTATGCCCGGCTTTCGCAGCTTCGCGGCGCCGTGGAACGGGACATTGACGGTGCGGTGGCGACGCGCGCGGCTGACGATGCTCGTTCCGTCGCATCAGGAAAGATGGACGCGGAAGACAGCCTTGCGGCGAGATTGCAGAAACAGGCAACAGCCTGGAAAGCACGCCGTGATGGTGTCGCCGAGGCTCCTCCGGCTCAGCCCTTTGACGCCGCCGCAGTGGGACGCCTGAAGGAGGCCAGCGCCGCCACGCGCGACCGGGCGCAGACCTTCGGCGCCTCTCCCGTGCGCGAGGTGACGCGGCGTTCCGGCCAGGACGGGCCATATCACATGGCGGATGCTGCCGTGCCGGCGAAGGTCTTCCAGCCGGGGCCGAAGGGCTTTGAGGCTGTGGGCGCGTACCGAAAGGCGGTGGGGGATGATGCCGCCATGCAGATCCTCTCCGACTATGCCGTTTCCGACCTTCGCCGCGTCGCGACGCGGAAGGATGGGACGCTCGATCCCGATGCCTTCCAGCGGTGGCGGACGAAGCATCGCGACGCACTGCGCGCCATGCCCGGCCTTGGCCGTAAGATGGGCACGGCGGAGAAGGCGTCGCGCGCGCTCGATCAGGCTCGGTACTTCCCCGAGGGCCTTCCCGATCATGCCCTGGCCTCGCGCGTATTCCGGCAGGGCGAAGGTGGGTTCGAGGCCGTGGACAGCTTCCGTCGCGCCGTGGGCGATGCACGTGCCAACGCGGTCATCAGCGACTATGCGGTGGCGGACCTGCGCCACATGGCCGAGCGTCCGGACGGGATGCTGAGCCCGGCGAAGGTGAATTCCTGGCGCGCCAAGCATCGGGAGGCGTTGAGGGCTCTCCCCGAATTGGATGCCAAGCTGGCCGACGCCACCTCCGCATCGGAGGCGATTGAAGGTCTCGCGGCAGCGCGGCGCAAGGCACTGGATGATTTCCAGCGGGGCACCATCTCCCGCCTCATGAACGTAGATGATCCGGCGGACGTGAAGCGCATCATCGGCGGCATCTTCGAGAAACAGGATGCGGCGGCCCAGATGCGGCGCCTTGCGCGTGAGACCGGCGGCAATCCCGAGGCGCGGCAGGGGCTGCGCAAGGCGGTGGCGGACCACATCGCGGAACGGTTCTTGTCGAACACCGAGGCCGGCACCAGCGGGCGGGACACGATCAAATCCGATGCGCTTCAGGGGTTCCTGAAGTCCAATGCTGCCGCCCTCAGGCATGTCCTTTCCGAGCAGGAGCTGAACCTGTTGGGCCGTGTCGCTGCCGACCTGAAGCGCGCCAATCGCTCCATCTCATCCGTGCGGCTGCCGGGGCAGTCGAACACGGCGCAGGACCTCGCCGCGACCCAGAAGGGCGCCCGCTCGCTTCTCGCACACCTTCTCACGCCTCAGGCCCTCGGTGGTGCCGGCACGGTCGGCGCGGTGAGCGGCTTCACCACCGGCGGCTTCGCGGCTCTGGGCACGGCGGCGGCGCTGGCCATCAGGAATGCCGGCCTGACACGGGTGGATGAACTGGTGCGCGACGCGATGCTCGATCCGGCGCTCGCAAAGTTGCTTCTCGCCAAGGTCCCGGCGGCTCAGGCGAAGGCACGGGGGCGTGATCTGGCGGCCCATCTCGGCAGGCTATCGGTGCTGCCGGTGTTGGAGAGCGGTGCCACCGGCGAATGAGCGAGGGCCACCGCAGGCTTGCCGGTAACGTCGACGGCGTCTTACAGTGCTTCGCCGCCATCGCTTCGGGCGTTGGGACTTGGGGTTGGTTTTATCTTACCAGCATCGGTCGTGGCGGCACTTTGGTCATCTCATCGGTCAAAAGGCACCCCTCGATCCCACGTTCGAGGGGAAGAAGCTGCTTTGGGAAAGGGCGCAGTCCAATCAACCCGTTTCCGGGTCCCCTAGCGCGATCTCGGGCCAAAGCGGATGGCTCCGGGGCGCTGTCAATGCCGCTGCCATATCCGATCTTGAGACACCGCCGCGACATACGACGACCCCTGAGCCATCCGCAAAATGGCGGTCGCAACGCTCGCCGTCAACCTGCGCTTCAGCCCAACGATTCATCTCGCTGATGGATGCCGCTGGATCGATTCAAATGTTTCATTGGACGCTTGGCAAAGCTGCCACGTAGTTTCCTGGCGTTGTACGATCATATGATCGCAGAGCGGATCTTTAGTTCACGAAAGTCGCCATATAGTGCGAGCCAATCCGAACAAGCTTCACGGTCTAGCCAAGGAAAACATCCATGTCTGTCATGCAAAAATTGATCGAAGCACATCGCGACGCCCAGATTGCTGTCAACGCGGCATTCACTGCCGCCAACGACTTCGTTTATGACTCACAAGAGTACAAGAGGGCCGACGAGATTGCGGACGCGTTGTACGACAAGCTTGTCGAGGCGCGGATTACTTTGCTTGTGAGCCGCCCGCAGACCGAAGAGGAAGCGCGGGCGAAGGCCGTCTACGTGCGCTCCACGGGCGATTTTTTTGAAGTCGCTCGCGCGGACGCCGAGCTGGTCTCCCTTTTTGACCGGCTCTGTGAATTCAACACGGCGCCTGCACCTGCTCAGGCTTGATGGGGGGGCATCGCATGCGCACCATCACCGCATCCATCGTCCTGCTGCTGTCTGCCAGCGCTGCCGGGGCCGTCTGCCCTTTCGATCCGAACTGCCTTTCCAATCCCTACGGCGCTGGAAGTCCTTATAAGCCCAATGGGTTGATGAACCCCTATTCCGACCGGGGAAGCCCGTACAGCAACAACTCCTGGACAAACCCCTACGCCACGAACGCGCCGAAGTTGTACGACGGGCACGGAAACTATCGCGGGCGGCTCAGCACCAATCCCTTCGATCCGGACAGTACGAGCAATCCATTCGGGCGCTACGGCAGCCCGTATTCGCCGGACAGCATCAACAATCCGTTTGGCGCGGGAAGTCCATTTGGGGGGAATATCTACGTCCGACCATGACGTTTTCTGACGACGCCTTGCACTTCGCTCGCAGAGCTTGATCTTCAACCCAAAAGACAGGAATTCAAAATGAACGTAGCAGGCAATGACGTGATGTGACTCAGAGTATTTAACCTGACTCGCCCCGCTCCAGCCGATGCAACTGCTGAAGAAATTGCGTTTCATATGGACAAACTCAAGCATCTTCTGGCCAAGCCATTCGATGCAGATTTTGCCGATGGCATGCGGATCTCGCTCGCCGATTGCGAAAAACGTCTAATCGAGGCTTGAGTCGAACTGGTTCTGTCCGCCCTCGCCACCTCCATGGCGGGGGCATTTTTCATGGGCGAAGCAAATCGCTTCCGGACATAAAGCTGTGGATTTTATACTGGCCGCAAGATTGGATCATCTATGATGGGTCCTGCCACGTCCGGTGGCGTTCGAGCCAAACCAATTTCACGCGCAGGATGTGCGAAAATGGACCTGAAACCAGTTTTCGATTTGAACCGCTTGCCGAAGGGTGAGTGGCTTTTTCTTGCGGAGGCGATGCAATTCGCGTTGTGGGGCGCCCCCAACGGGGATGAGCAAGCCCACGCGTTGCCCGGTTCACTCCTTGAAGGTCTCGCCGCCGACGACGCGGACAAGTTTAACGCCCGCATTTTTCAGCTTCAGGGCGATATGCAGCGCGCCGCGCGCGACGGGACACTTGTGATGAAGGGCATCCCGATGATGTTCTGGATCGGAAGCGTTGCAGAAGATCCGGCTGCGCGCCAACCGATACCGGCTGAATTTTTCATGGTCGATGGTGTGCGCGGATTCGATTACGAGGATGGTGCCATCGCTCCTTTTTCCTTCGAGGGTGATGAACAGGAAGAGTACAATCGACTTTTGAGGCGCTGCACGGTGCCAGCGGCGGGATCAGCAGACCAGTGGGCTCACGTTATTGTCCGGAGGGACGATTTTATCACGTTCCTGAGGGATCACCTGGGTGCTGATCTTTCCGGTGAAACCGACAGGATGCTTGATCTGTCGGCGCCAACCGTCTCGGGTAGACCGAGGAAATACGACTGGGAAGGTGCGATGGCCCACCTTACAGCGAAGGCGAACACGCCGGACGGGATCGGAGACTGGAGCCAGGGCAAAATCGCGCGAGCTATGGTGGATTGGTTGGCGGTGCAAAACCCCAAAAACATTCCGAACGATGATCAGGCAAAGCTATACGCGAGAAGGGTTTATCAGGCTATTCATCCGGATAGGAAGAGGGGGTAAAAAGGGTTTTGCCCCCATTAGGACCCGACAGACAGGTTGGTCCCGGCCAATATTCGCGACGTATCCAGACGCGCACAGCGTCCAAAACGTCCGAGGCCATTATGTCCAACGCTACTCCATTCGCCGTTCGGCCGAACGACTTCCCGTCGATCTATGGCATCTCCCGTTCCCGCGCCTTCGAACTGATTGCCAAAGGCGCCCTTCCGGCCCGCAAGGTGGGGCGGACCACCTTGGTACTTGCCGAGGATGTCGAAAAATTCCTCCGCTCCCGTCCAATCGGCCTCGATCCGGCGCCCGAGGCTGCCATCGCCGCCCGCAAAGCGAAGAAAGTGGGAGCCTGAGATGCGAACCAACTTTCGGGCGCGAGGTGCGAACCTCTCGCCGGCAGGCGAGGGCTGCGAGACCTGCCGGCACTTCCGCCCGCACAATCCTGGCAAAACTTATGAGGGCGACTGCCGCGCGGCCCGTCCAGGGCGAGGCTGGCCCCGCTGGCCTCAAGTCGATCCTCGCGGAGACTGGTGCTCCGAATGGCGGCGAGACCCCACTGCCAGCGACGATTTTAACAGGCAGACGCGCGGAGAGTTCGAGGACGAACAGTGTCGATCCCGCAAGAGGTGAGCGCTCAACTTCGTGGCATCTGTCGAGATAGATCGATGCGAAAAAAAGAAGAAGGACCGACCTCGCCACAAGGTCGGCCCTTCAAAACACAAAGGTCTTTGGACGTGACACGTTTATCTGATCTGCCTCTCGCAGGCAATGCTCATTTCTTGAAAACCGCGATAAATCAGTTTGGGGAGCGGTCGTGATGCCGGTCACTCTCGATCCTCCGTTCGAGCCGCCCGAGCTTACCAACCTCTTGCTCGCCGAGATGCTGGCCCGTGGCGGCGTACCCATCTTTCCGTGCGACGAGAACAAAAAGCCGCTCACGCAGCACGGGTTCCGAGACGCGACCACGAACATCAATGTCGTTCGTGCCATGTGGCGGAAGCATCCCGACGCGATGCCCGGTATCAACCTCGGAGCTGCCGCACTGCTGGCCATCGACGCCGATGAAGGGCGGATCGGCATCGCGGCGTTCGAGGCGCTGTGCGAACCCCATGGCGGCGTTCCGGAGTGCCCTATGGTGGACACGCCGGCAGGAGGTGGCCGACACTTCATCTTCCGCCAGCGGCCGGGCGAGAAGCTCGGAAACGGGCGCGGCGGCCTACCGCCCAAAGCAGAGTGCCCTGTCGATGTGCGTGGCGCCGGCGGATACATCATCGCGCCGGGATCGGTGCGGTACGGCGGCGACTTCGCAGATGGGATCTATGACATCGGCGATGGTGATCCGCTCGACATCCTCCAAGCGCCCGAGCTTCCGGAGTGGCTGCACGACATTCTCACTGGCAAGCGCGAGGATAAGGCGCCAAGCCCAGCCCCGGTTGACCCAAGTCCACTGCCAAAGGCGCCAAGTTCGCCTCTCAATGCTGCAAGTTCGAGCCAGACCGCCGTCCGCGCACTCGACATGGGGCACCCTCGGCTGCGCGCCTGGGTGGAGAAGGCTTTCGACGACGAAATCCAGGCGCTGACGCAGTGCGGACGCGGCGGCCGCAACAACCAGCTCAATACCTCGGCGTTCGCGATCTTCCAGTTCGTAGCGGCCGGCTGGGTGGCCGAGGATGCGGCACACACCGCACTCGTTCAGGCGGCAGAAGCCTGCGGGCTCGTCAAAGACGACGGGCGTCGATCGGTGCTCAAGACGATATCTTCCGCCCGGCGCGGCGGCACGGCGCAGCCCCGCGAGGTGCCTGAGGAGTTCATCCGCGATGAGGAGATCGCTGCATCCGCCGTCGCGCTGAACCGCGATCTGGCTGTCTCAGCAGATGGCACGCTGCACGACGCCACCACGGGCGAGGTGATCGATCGGGAAGCGGTTGGCAGCACGTGGGCGCTGCCGGATCTGACGTTGCTCAACGAAGGCCGCCGCCCACCACCGACGTTCCAACTCGATTGGCTGGGGCCACACCTCGCGCGATGGGCTGAGGCGCAGGCCCGCGCAACGTCAGCTCCAACGGATTACGCGGCTGTGTCCCTTCTCGGCCTGATCGGTGGCCTCCTCGGCAATCGCCGCCGTCCCCTCGCTGGCGCCGGTTGGGAGGAGCCGCCGACACTATTCATGGCGCTTGTGGGCGAACCTAGTTCGGGAAAAAGCCCGGCATCGTCGGCGGTCATGAGCCTCGTAAATAATGAGGAGGCGGCTCTCGACGCCGACTATCGGCAGCGCCTGTGCGAGTACGAAGCTGAGAAGCTCTCCGCCGACGCGGTGATGGCCGCGCACAAAACGGCCGCGCGCGAGGCGATGCGAGCCGATCCAGCGCTGGCAGCCGCAATTCCCGTCAAGCTGCCAGAGGGCTTCCGCGAGCCCGTGAAGCCCTTCCTGAAGCGCATCGTGGTCCGCGACAGCACGGTCGAAAGGCTTGCCACCCTATCGGCGGAGAACCCTGCCGGCCTGGTCCTTCATCGCGACGAACTCGCTGGTCTCTTCGCCTCGTTCGGCCGCTACTCCGGCGGCGGCGGATCGGACAGGCAATTTTTCCTGGAAGCATATGGTGGCCGCAGCTTCACTGTTGACCGCGTGAAGAGCGGCGATCCCATCCGTGTCCCTCATCTGAGCATCGGCATCATCGGCGCCCTTCAGCCGGACAAAGCCGCCGAGCTGCTCAAGGGGGCGGACGATGGCTTCGTTTCGCGTTTTCTATGGTGCTGGCCAAATCCGGTGCCCGGCTTTCATATCGCGCGCGAGGACTTTGACCGAGGCCCTGCGGAGCGGGTGGTGAACCGTGTTTGCCGACTTCACATGAACTCAAACCCGGTACCGATGCCTGACAGTCCAGTCTTCCTGCGGCTGGAAGAGCCCGCCCTCGCCGAGCTGGAGCGCTTTGCGCTGGAAATGAAGGCACGCGAAGCGGGAGCTTCACCGCTCATGAAGTCGGCGCTTGGCAAAGCGCGTGGGCACGCTCTGCGGCTGTCCAGCATCCTCACCATCATGTGGTGGAGCGCCGATCCGCGAGCATCCTTCGACGAGCCCGCAGACATCGGCGAAGCGGCTGTGGCCACCGCGTGCGAAATGATGGAAACGTATTTTCTCCCGATGGCCGAGCGGGTCTTCGGCGACGCCTCGATCCCTGTCGCGGAAACGAACGCTGCCACGCTTGCTCGCCACATCCGAGCGAAGATGCTGCCGACTTTCAACGTCCGAGGATTGCGGCGACAGGTCGGCGGAGCGCTTCGGACGGCCGAGGCTATGGATGCTGCCCTCGCCGAACTCGGTGATGCGGGCCTCGTCAGGCCTATTCCGGACACCAAGGCGGGGCGCGGGCGGAAGATCAAGGGGTTCGAGGTGAACCCAGCCATGTGCGGTGGTGACGTCAATTCGGCACGGCCGTTCAATTCCGGCACAGGCGCGAAATCGAAATAATCCCCCATAAGTATCTGAATTAGAAAGATAAATTTATTTCGGCGATTTCGGCACTTTTGGCACAGGGAAATAGCAAGGAGAGGGTGAGATGACACCGAAGCAGACGCGGTTCGTGCAGGAGTATCTTGTGGATCTGAACGCCACGCAGGCCGCAGTTCGAGCCGGTTATTCCAAAAGGACGGCAGTGAAGATTGGAAGTGAAAACCTCCTTAAACCAGACATTGCACGTGAAATTCAGCGCGCCATGGATGAGCGGGCTGCGCGGACGGGGATCACTGCCGAACGCGTTCTTCAGGAGCTGGCGCGCATCGCCTTCCTCGACATCCGCAAGGCGTTCAACGCGGACGGCAGCATGAAGCCGCTCGACCAGATCGACGACGAAACGGCGGCGGCAATCGCCGGGTTGGAGGTTGCCGAGACCTTCAACGATGATGGTGAGCACACCGGCAGCGTCAGGAAGATCAAGCTGTCCGACAAGATCGGTGCCCTCACGCTGCTGGCGCGTCACCTCGGCATGCTCAACGATAAGCTCACCCTCAAGGGTGACGCAGAGAACCCGCTCACGCTGCTGGTGAAGGCCATTCAGGGCACAAGCATCAAGCCGGTTGCGACGCCGGCTCTTCTGGCGCACTGAGAGCGGCAACCAAAGAGGTCTGGCTGGTTAAGGGGGCTGCCCACCGGGGCGGCCCCTTCCCATTTCAGGCGACAATCGTCCCTATGTGTCCGTGAACGTTCGCCTAAAGCCAGTGTCGTGCGGTGGGGTTGACGGTGGGGTCGATATGAAACGAGCGCTACAAACTCGTTATATTTCAAATACTTATGTCCATAAACTGGCGGAGAGGGGGGGATTCGAACCCCCGATACGGTTGCCCGTATGCCGCATTTCGAGTGCGGTGCATTCGACCACTCTGCCACCTCTCCGCGAGGCCCGGCACCAGCAGCGCTGGTGGGTGTGGTCCCGCGCTTCTAGCGGACCACAAAGCCGCCGACAAGCCGTCTAAGCCATCGGTTCTGCTTTTCTCCCGCTCAGGCCGCCCTCTCGCGTTCCACCCTGTGACGACGGCCCCCGTCCTGGACTGGCGCCGACACGGGGTCCGCCCCGTGCGGCGCCGGCTTCATGCCGACGGCCGATGAGTTACGCTCCTCGGCCTTTGGCATTACACCGCCTTGAGATGCCGCAGCGGCCGGCCGGGCGAAATGGCCTGGGCGGCCGCGACGATGGCGGCGGTGTCGAGGCCGTAGTGGGCATAGAGATCGGCCAGCGTCCCGGTCTGGCCGAAATGCTCCACGCCCAGCGCCCGCACCCGATGCCCCGCCACCGCCCCCAGCCAGCCCAGCGTCGCCGGATGGCCGTCGATGACGCTCACGATGCCGCAATGGCGGGGCAGCGGCTCCAGCAGGCGCTCCACAGGACTGGTGGCGCCGGCAAAGCCGCGCTCGCGGGCGCGGGCGGCGGCCGTCCAGCCGGCGTTCAGCCGGTCGGCGGAGGTGACGGCGAGCAGGCCCACGTCGCGCCGGTCCTCGGCGATGAGGGCCACCGCCGCGATGGCTTCGGGCGTCACCGCGCCCTGCACCGCGACCACCAATTCGCAATTGGGGCCGGGCTCCCGCAGCCAGTAGGCGCCATCCACCATGCCGCGCTTCTGGGCCGCGGTCAGCACCCGCTTCGGCTGTTCCAGCGGGCGGGTGGAGAGGCGGAAATAGACCGAGCCGCCGGTCTCGTCGCGCAGCCAGTTGCGCTCGTCGCCGACGCCCTCGCCGTCGCGCTGCACATAGTCGAAGGCAAATTCCATCAGCACCGCCAGCTCGTCCACGAAGGCCGGCTCGAAGGCGGCGAGGCCGTCCTGCGCCATGCCGATGAGCGGCGTGGAGATGGACTGGTGCGCCCCGCCCTCGGGCGCCAGCGTGATGCCGGAGGGCGTCGCCACCAGGATGAAGCGGGCGTCCTGGTAGCAGGCATAGTTCAGCGCATCGAGGCCGCGGCAGATGAAGGGATCATACAGGGCGCCCACCGGCACGAGGCGCGCGCCGAACAGGGAATGGGACAGGCCGAAGGCCGAAAGCGTCAGGAACAGGTTCATCTCGGCGATGCCCAGCTCCACATGCTGGCCCTTGGGCGAGAACTCCCAGGCGAAGGTGGAGGGGATGCGCTCGCGCTTGAACACGTCCGCCAGCGCCGCATGGGCGAACAGGCCGCGCCGGTTCACCCATGGTCCGAGATTGGTGGAGACGGTCACGTCCGGCGAAGTGGTGACGATGCGATCGGCGAGTGCGCTCTCGCCCCTGGCCAGGTCCTGCAGGATGAGGCCGAAACCGGCCTGGGTGGAGATCACCGGATTGGGCGGTGGCGCCAGAGCCGGCACCGCGAGGGCGGGGTCCGCGAAGCGGCGCGGGCCGCCCTGCGCGAACGGCACGCGGGCGAGGAAAGTGGAAAGCTCGGCCGCCGGGCGCTTCAGCCCCTCGAAGGGCTCCCACTCGCGGCCCTCGCCCACCCCCATGGCGGCGCGCAGGGCCTCCATCTGGGCCGGGGTCATGAGGCCGGCGTGGTTGTCCTTGTGGCCGGCCAGCGGCAGGCCGAAGCCCTTCACCGTGTAGCACAGGAAGGCCACCGGCCGGTCGTGGTCGATGGCGTCGAAGGCGGCGATGAGCGCGGCAATGTCGTGGCCGCCCAGATTGGTCATGAGGGCAGACAGCTCGGCATCCGAGCGCCGGGCGATGAGGGCGGAGACCTCGCCCTGGTCGCCGAGGTCGTCCATCAGCCGCTTGCGCCAGGCCGCCCCGCCCTGAAAGGTGAGCGCGGAATATTCGGCATTGTGACAGCTATCGATCCAGCTTTTCAGGGCTGCCCCGCCCGGCTCGGCGAAGGCCGCCTGCTGGAGGGTGCCGTATTTGAGCACGACCACCTGCCAGCCCATGGCCTCGAAGATGCCGGTGAAGCGCTCGTAGAGGCCCTCGCGCACCACGCCGTCGAGGCTCTGGCGGTTGTAGTCGATGATCCACCAGGTGTTGCGCACCTCGTGCTTCCAGCCCTCCAGCAGGGCCTCGAAGACGTTGCCCTCGTCCAGCTCGGCGTCGCCCACCAGGGCGATCATGCGCCCCTTGGGCCGGGCGCCGGCAAGGCCGTGGGCGTGGACGTAATCCTGCGCGAGGCTGGCAAACAGGGTCTGCGCCACACCGAGGCCCACGGAGCCGGTGGAGAAGTCCACGTCGTCCGCGTCCTTGGTGCGGGAGGGGTAGGACTGGGCGCCCTTGAAGCCGCGGAAATTCTCCAGTCGTTCGCGGGTCTGGCGGCCGAACAGATACTGGATGGCGTGGAAGATGGGGCTGGCGTGGGGCTTCACCGCCACCCGGTCCTCCGGGCGCAGCACGTGGAAATAGAGCGCGCTCATGATGGCGGCCAGCGAAGCGGAGGAGGCCTGATGACCGCCCACCTTCAGCCCGTCCGGGCTCGGGCGCAGGTGGTTGGCATTGTGGATCATCCAGCTCGCCAGCCACAGCACCTTGCGCTCCAGCTCGGCGAGGATGGCGAGGTCCGCAGCGCTCGGCGGCGCGGGGCGCGGGCGCAAGGGGGGCGAG
>NZ_JAIVFO010000119.1 GCF_029991245.1 Xanthobacter autotrophicus | reverse complement strand
TTCCTACGCTTTCCCCTCCCCGGCCCTCCCCCGCAAGCGGGAGAGGGAGTGGCCGCAACACGCGCTCCCGCCCATCGAAGAACACTCCGGCCCTGACGCCGGATACACGACAAAGGACTGGGGGCACTCATGTTTGATCTTTCCGGCAAGACCGCGCTCGTCACCGGCGCCACCGGCGGCATCGGCGGCGCGATCGCCAAGGCGCTGCACGCCCAGGGCGCCATCGTCGCCATTTCCGGCACCCGCAAGGAGGCGCTCGACGCCCTCGCCGGCGAGCTGGGCGGCGACCGCGTCCACGTGCTGCCCTGCAATCTCGGCAGCACGGAAGAGGTGGAGAAGCTGGTGCCGGCCGCCGAGGCGGCGCTGGGCGGGCACATCGACATTCTCGTCAACAATGCCGGCATCACCCGCGACAACATCTTCATGCGCCTCTCCGACGAGGCATGGGACCAGGTGATCGCGGTGAACCTCACCGCCGCCTTCCGCCTCAGCCGCGCCGCCGTGCGCACCATGATGCGCCGCCGCTCGGGCCGCATCATCTCCATCACCTCCATCGTCGGCGTCACCGGCAATGCGGGCCAGGGCAATTATGCCGCCGCCAAGGCGGGAATGATCGGCATGTCCAAGTCGCTGGCCCAGGAAGTGGCGTCGCGCGGGGTGACGGTGAACTGCGTCGCCCCCGGCTTCATCGCCACCCCCATGACCGACGCCCTCAACGACAAGCAGCGCGAGGGCATCCTGAAGGCCGTACCGGCCGCCAAGCTCGGCACCCCCGAGGACATCGCCGCCGCCTGCGTCTACCTCGCCTCCAGCGAGGCCGCCTACGTCACCGGCCAGACCCTGCACGTGAACGGCGGCATGGCCATGATCTGACACCCGGACGATGGCCGACCCCGCTCCGGAGGGTTCACCCCCCAAGGGGTGGACGGCGGGGCGGCCGGCCGTTGTCTGTGCCCTCCGGGAAGAGTAACGTCTTCAGGCGTGCGGGGACTGGAGGCACGCATGAAGATCGAGCTTGAGAGCCCTGAAACCGGGCTCAAGGGATGCAGTCCGGCAAAACCCGGCGCATCCGGTCTGCTCGGCCGGATCTGGGGTCGCGTTCTCGATTTCGGGCTGATCCTGTGGGTGGTGAGGGTGCCGCTGGCCAGCGTCGTCCTCGGCCTGCTGCTCATGTCCGCCGTGACCCAGGCCCAGGATGTGACGCTGGACGTCGCTATGGCGGGATCGCCCGTTGGCGCGGCCGCCGGCCTGTCCCGCGCCATGATCGCCCTTCTGGCCGCCGTCTTCCTTCTGTGGGCCATGCCGGTGCACTACGCCGCCCGCCTCCTGATGGAGACGGACCGCGGCCTCGCGGACACGGCCGCCCGGCGGACCGCCGCCGCCGCCGCGCGGGGGCGCCAGCGCGACCTGATCTTCTGCCTGATGCTGCGCCATGTGCCGCGCATTCTCGGCGCGCTGACCTTCGTCGCCTTCGCCATCGGCGCGCGCAACGCCATCGGCAACCTGCCCACCCTCGCCGACCGGCCGGCCATGGCGGCCGCCCACGCCCAGCTGGCGCTCCTGGCCTGGGTGATGCTGGCCGGGGCGCCGCTGTTCTACGCCTACTGCCTGCTGCGCGGGCTGTTCACCGATGCCGGCCCCCTCGAAGCCTTCGATGCGGCGCTGGGGCGGCGGCTGGCCGGCGTGTTCGCCCTGCTCGGCATCGAGGCCCGGCCCGACGATCCCGAGGCGGAACTGCACGCCACGGGCCGGCTGATCCTGCTCGCCTACGCCGTGCTGGTCATCGTGGTGCTCGCCGCCAGCCCCCACTGGCTGGCCCGGCACCTGCCCCTCGCCTTCGCCGTGCCGCTCATCTTCGGCGGCTGGGTGCCTATTCTGGGCTATCTGTCATCGGTGGGGCGGCGCTTCCATGTGCCGATCCTGACCGGCCTCTTCCTCCTCGGCGCCCTCGGCGTCTATGTCTTCGGCGACAACCACGCGGTGCGCACCCTCACCGCCGTGGAGCCGGCCTACCGACGCACCTCCATGGTGCCGGCGGTCCAGCTGTGGATGCGCGCCAATGACTGCGCGGAGGCCCCTGCCACGTGCCCGCGGCCGGTCATCGTCGCTGCGGCGGGCGGGGCGAGCCGGGCCGGCTTCTTCACCGCCAGCGTCATCGGCCATTTCCTCGATTTCGAGCGCCACAGGCAGGCCTTCTCCTTCACCCGCGCCGACGGCTCGAAGATCAACCGGGCCGCCCGCGACGACGGCCGCTTCACGCCCGCTATCGAGCAGGCCCTGAACGGCAAGGACATCGCGACCCGCATCTTCGCCATTTCCGGCGTGTCCGGCGGGTCCTACGGCGCCGCCGTGGTGGCGGCAGCGCTCGCGGCCCGCACCGGTTCCGCCGCGCCCTGCCCCGACACCGCGCCGGACGGCTGGTTCGGCGGCACGCTCGCCGGCTGGCGCGACTGCCTGGAGAGCATGACGGCGGGCGATTATCTCACCGCCACCTTCTTCGGCCTCGCCTTCCACGACCAGGTCCAGCTCTTCCTTTCCGATCGCGCCGCGCTGCTGGAGCAGTCCTGGGAGGACAATTTCGCCCGGCATGTGGCCGCAGCCGGCGCAAAGGCGACGCCCGACGCGGCGGGCCGGCTGGCCACGCCCTTCCTCGGCGCGCCGCCCGATCCGGGCCGCTGGGTGCCGTTCCTGGTGCTGAACGGCACGTCGGTGGAGACCGGCCAGCGCATCGTCACCACCGACCTTTTGCCAACCTATGCCGCCACCGGCCGCTGCCCTTCGGGCGGCGCCAACGCGGAATGCCCGCTCTTCACCCACGCCATCGATTTCCACGGCATGGTCCGGTCCGATCTCGACGTGCGCCTGTCCACCGCCGCCACCAACTCCGCCCGCTTCCCGGTGATCTCGCCGCCGGGCTCCATCTACCAGATGGACAAGGACGTGGTGGACCGCATCGTGGACGGCGGCTTCTTCGAGAATTTCGGGGTGGAGAGCGCGCTTGAGCTGGCCCAGGCCATGGTGGAGATCGAGCCTCGGCTCGCGCCCTTCATCCTCGTCGTCGCCAACGATCCCGGCAGCGTGCTGACCGAGGAGCGCACGGCCCGCACCGGCAGCGGCGTCGTGGTGCCTGACGCCCCGGACCATGCCACCTTCACCGAGGTCACCGGGCCGGTGGGCGCCATCGGCGCGGTGCGCAGCGGCCGTGGGCGGCTGGCGGTGGCGACGGCCACCCACTGGCTCGACGCCCGCTTCAGCGACCGGTGCGCCACCAATCTCGCCCAGATCAAGGTGTGGCCGGAGTCCGTGAAGGACGGCCACTGCCCGGTGGGCGAGCCCACGCCGGAGAAGATCCGCGACGTGTCCATGAGCTGGTGGCTCTCCAAGCCGGTACAGATGAACCTGCACGAGCAGCTGGAGGCCACGGCCGACCGCTGCAACAACGCCGCGGCGGTGGAAGCCGTGTGGGCGGCGCTGGCGACGCCGTCGCAGGCCTGCACCGGCGTCGCTCCGCCGCGCTGATGCCCATGGCAGATGCCGGCGGGCGGGGCCGAACGTGCGTTGCCCGGGTGCCATCGGAGGCTCCCGGACGCTGACGGCGGAGGCGCGCGGATCTTCCACGCGCCGGCATTCCCCTTTAGGATTTTCCCGTTTCAGCCCGCTGCCGGCCCGCCCGGCGGCCGTTTTTCAACGATCCGATTTTGGAGGAGCCGCCATGGCGCGCGCCCAGACCGCCTTTTTGTCCCGCAGCGACGTTCCGGCCCGCCCGGCGCTGCAACAGGCCATCGACGCCCTCAAGCTGAAGCTGGTTATGGACGACGGCTACGTGCCGTTCGAATCGTCCGGCTACCTGCCCTGCACCCTCGACGGCGAGGATGCCGGCTTCACCCTCCGCTTCAGCGACGTGGACGCCGGCGGCGCCCGATCGGCGGCGCTGGCCGCGGCCCTGGGCGGGCGGGACGTGGCCGTGGACTTCAAATGGAGCGGCGACGTGCGCGAGCAGGTGAGCGCCATGGGCGTGTGCGCCGCGCTCGCCGGCAGCTTCGGCGCGGTGGTCCACGATCCGGACAAGGATGTGATTCTCGATGCCGCCAAGCTCCTCGCCCGCGCCAAGGCCGGGCTGGAGGAACTCTGACCGGCGTCCGGCAGGCGACCGCAGCGCCGCCGGAACAGAAAAGGGGCGCCGAAGCGCCCCTTCACTCATGGCTCGGTGACGCCGGTCACTTCTTGGCGGGGTCGGCCGCAGGGGCAGGAGCCGCAGGAGCCGGAGCGGCAGGAGCCGGCGCAGCAGACGCAGCGGCCGCGGTCTTCTCGATCTTGGCGTCGGTGCGCAGCCTGGTCACGAGGTCCGCCTGGGCCTTGCGCACCAGGTACTGCTCCACCTGGTCCGACACCTGCTCATAGGTGGGAATCGGCTTCTGGCGCTTGTCCTCGACCTTGATGATGTGCCAGCCGAACTGGCTCTTCACCGGATCGGAAACCTGGCCCTTTTCCAGCTTGAAGGCCGCCTCGGCGAACTCGGGGACCATCTGGTCCTTGGTGAAATAGCCGAGATCCCCGCCGTCCTCGGCGCTGTCCTTGGAATACTCCTTGGCGAGCTTGGTAAAGTCCTCGCCGGCCTTGGCCTTCTTGGCGATTTCCTTGGCCTTGGCCTCGTCGTCCACCAGGATGTGGCGGGCGCGGACCTCGCCTTCGGCGGGCGCCGACTTGACGAATTCGTCATAGGTCTTGCGCTTGGCCTCTTCGGAAACCGCCTTCTTGGCCTCCTGAGTCATGAGGGTTTCCATGAGCGCCTTGGTGCGGGCATAGGCCAGGCGCTGCTGGAAGTCGGGGGTCTGGTCCAGCTTCTGCGCCTCGGCGGCCTTGGCCAGCAAGGTCATGTCGGTGAGGAAGGACAGGACATATTCCTCCCGCTGCGGGCCCTGGAGCTGGGGCGGCAGGCCGGCGCCGATGTCATCGGTGGCGATGGTCACATCGCTCTGGCGGATGGGCGTTCCGTTGACGGTCGCAACCACGGTGTCGGGGGCCGGCGCCGCCTGCGTCGCGGCGGGGGGAGCGGCCGGGGCGGTCCCCTGCGCGAGCACTGCCGAAACGGACACGACGGAGACGGTCGCGGCGAGCGCGGCGGCGAAAAGACGGGTTTTGGCGGAACGCATCATGGGTCCGGTTTCCTCGGGATGTCTTCGGGCAAGCCGAAGCGGGCGCAACCTCGCTTAGCTCTCCTCGGCTGACAAGAGGGCATTGTTGGGGCATAGAGCGACTGGAAAAGCGCGTGGCAGGGCTTTCGCTCCCCCGCGCGAGCCTGTATAAGGCGCGCCTTCCATCGGGAATGCTGGCCGTTCAGCGAGCCCCGGGCGAACCGCTCCAAGCGGCTCGCGTCTCGGCTCTGCCTTCGGTGCGTTCGCGATCACAAGTTCGCCAATTCACAAGTTGGCCAAGTCGGCAGCGCGCCTTGTTCCAGCGACCACGCCGCGCTTGCCACGTTACGTCGTTCAGGAGTTTGGACAATGGCTGTCCCGAAGAGAAAGACCTCGCCGTCCCGCCGTGGCATGCGCCGCTCGGCCGACGCGCTGAAGCAGCCCACCTATGTGGAAGACAAGGATTCGGGCGAGCTGCGCCGTCCCCACCACCTCGACCTGAAGACCGGCATGTATCGCGGTCGCCAGATCCTGAAGCCCAAGGCCGAAGCCTGAGGCTGCGGCGCGGCGCCGATTCGCCGGCGCCGCTTGAAAGCCCATGGCCCGCGCCTCCGGCGCCGGCCAATGCGCAGGCCGCGTCGGCCCGGCCCTTCGGGGCACCCCCCGGATTCGACGATTTCCTGTCGAGAATGCGGAATCCGGCTCGCCCAGGCGCGCAACGCCGCAGGGCGGGACCGTGACTTTCCCACCCTGATGTGGCATCCATCCGCAGCGCCGGGGTAGGGCTTCGATGGAGAGTGCGCCCGCGGCACTGCGGCCCGAGGAGCACATATGCTGACGCCCGTCCCGTTGCTGATCGTTCCTCTCGCGATCTACAACATCGTCACCTTCCTGATGCCCGGCATCGCGTGGTCCACCGTGCTGACCACCATTTCGATGCTTTCGGGGGCGGAGTGGACCATCAGCATGGCGGAGACGTTCATCGTCATCAGCCTGTTCTTCCTGTTCTTCGAAATCCTGAAGGCGACGCGGATCACCCACCGCTCCATCGTCGATCACATGCTGTCCATGCTGGTGTTCGTGATCGCCATGGCGGAATTCCTGCTGGTGCGGCAGGCGGGCAATTCTGTCTTCGCCATCCTGCTGTGCATCATGCTGCTGGACGTGGTCGCCGGCTTCTCCGTCTCGGTCCGGGTCGCCCAGCGCGATTTCTCCGTGGAGCCCCGGGAATAGAGCACGCGCCGATCGGCTTGCACCGCAAGCTGATCGGATACGCATTCTCCTTGTTAAGCAAGGGGCGCGGCGACGATTGCCCCGCGCAAGCAGGCAGGCCGCAAAACAGGCCACGCCGCAAAATCAATCACGGCGCACAATCAGGCAGGCGGTGTGGAGAGCCACGCAGCCTGCATCAAACAGCAAACATATGACCTAGTGGATCCGCACGCGGCCGCATGATGCCGGACACGCCGGCTGAACCGCATGTCATGCCGGACAGGAAGGCCTGAGGGCCGGCGGCGGGACGCGCGCGCCGGCCCCGGACTCAGCTGTCTCCGCCTTCCGGTTTCGGCTCGCTCTTCGGCACCAGTTGCTCAAGCTTGGCCTGCATGTCGGCCATCTGGCGCTTGAGCGCGTCGAGATCGTCGCTGCGCTCGGCCACCGGGACGGCCGGCGTCTGCGCAGGCACCGCCGACGAAGCCGTTTCCGCGGGCTCCTCCCCCTTGGGGAAGGGCAGGAAGATGTGGAAAGCGCGCTCGAACATTTCCATGTTGCGGCGCACGTGATCGTCAAGCCCGATGAAGCTGGTCCCCGTCATCGTCTTGGCGACGTGCTCGCGGAACTTTCCCTGATCTTTGGTGAAGCTGTCGATGGACGCTTCCAGGTAACGCGGCACCAGCATCTGCATGCTGTCGCCGTAGAAGCGGATGATCTGGCGCAGGAAGGCGATGGGCAGAAGATTTTGGCCCTTGTTTTCCTGCTCGAAGATAATCTGCGTCAGCACCGAGTGGGTGATGTCGTCGCCGTTCTTGGCGTCGTACACCACGAAGTCCTCCCCCTCCTTCACCATGTTGGCGAGGTCTTCGAGGGTCACGTAGGTGCTCGTCCCCGTGTTGTAGAGACGGCGGTTGGCGTATTTCTTGATGGTGACTGGCTCTTGCGATTTTGCCATTGTCCGGTCATCCGTTTTCCTTGGGCGCTGCCGCAGGTTAAGGCGTTTCCAAGTGCAGAGCTACCACTTTGTGTGCGCCGCGCACCGGCCATTTTGCAATGCGCGCCAGTGTCATCGGGCTGTCGCCCAGACGAAGGTTCAATTTGCGTGCGATGCGCTCCCTTGCAATGAGGTGGGTCATTGACACATGGTCGGCCCCGGCCACGATAGGGGCCGGTATTCCACACGGCACTGGCAGCACCGCACTGGCAACGAGGCGCAAAGCCGCCCGCCCGATCTTCCCCCAGGAGAGACACCCATGAAGGACGAGGTCGTCATCGTCAGCGCAGCGCGCACCCCGGTCGGGTCGTTCAATGGCGCACTTGCGCCGCTGCCCGCCCATGAGCTCGGCGCGATCGCCATCAAGGCGGCGCTGGAGCGCGCCGGACTTCCCGCCGACACCGTGAGCGAAGTGATTCTCGGTCAGGTGCTCACCGCGGCCCAGGGCCAGAACCCGGCGCGCCAGGCCTCGCTGAAGGCCGGCCTTCCCATCTCCGTCCCCGCCTGGGAAGTGCAGATGGTGTGCGGCTCCGGCCTGCGTTCGGTGGCGCTGGGCGCTCAGGCCATCGTCAACGGCGACAGCGAGATCGTCGTGGCCGGCGGCCAGGAATCCATGAGCCAGTCGACCCACGCCGCCCACGTGCGCAACGGCACCCGCATGGGCGGCCTCGAGTTCGTGGACACCATGATCAAGGACGGCCTGTGGGATGCCTTCAACGGCTACCACATGGGCAACACCGCCGAGAACGTGGCGCGCCAGTTCCAGATCACCCGCCAGGAGCAGGACGAATTCGCCGTCGCCTCCCAGAACAAGGCGGAAGCGGCCCAGAAGGGCGGCAAGTTCAAGGAGGAGATCGTCCCCGTCACCATCTCCACCCGCAAGGGCGACGTGGTGGTGGACCAGGACGAGTACATCCGCCACGGCTCCACCATCGAAGCCATGACCAAGCTGAAGCCCGCCTTCGCCAAGGACGGCACCGTGACCGCCGGCAACGCCTCCGGCATCAATGACGGCGCCGCCGCCGTGGTGCTCATGAGCGCCGCCAAGGCCAAGGCCGAGGGCCGCACCCCGCTGGCCCGCATCGTGTCCTGGGCGCAGGCCGGCGTCGATCCGGCGGTCATGGGCACCGGGCCCATCCCCGCCTCCCGCCTTGCGCTGGAGAAGGCCGGCTGGAGCGCCTCCGACCTCGACCTCGTGGAGGCCAACGAGGCCTTCGCCGCCCAGGCCATCGCCGTGAACAAGGACCTCGGCTGGGACACCAGCAAGGTGAACGTGAACGGCGGCGCCATCGCCATCGGCCACCCCATCGGCGCCTCGGGCACCCGCATCCTGGTGACCCTGCTGCACGAAATGCAGAAGCGCGACGCCAAGAAGGGCCTCGCCACCCTGTGCATCGGCGGCGGCATGGGCATCGCCATGTGCCTCGCCCGGGACTGATCGGGCCTGAGGCGCAGCGCAGGAAGCCCCGCCGTCCGGCTCGCCGGGCGGCATGGGGCCTGCAACCGGCGCGCGCAGAACCGGGCCGCGACCTTCCATCGCGGCCCGCTGTTTTCTCACGGAAATAAAGACTTGGTAAACCGCCGGAGCGTGGCTCGACCCGCTCCGGGGCACGGGTGAAGTGTCGTCAGGTCGAGCCAATAGAAGTGAGGAGGGAACCATGGGACGCGTCGCGTTGGTCACGGGCGGCACGCGTGGAATCGGCGAAGCGATTTCGGTGGCTTTGAAAGCCGCCGGCTACAAGGTCGCTGCGAACTATGCCGGTAACGACGAGGCAGCCAAGGCGTTCACCGAGAAGACCGGCATTGCCGCCTTCAAGTGGGACGTGTCCGATTTCGAGTCCTGCAAGGCAGGCATCGCCAAGGTCGAGGCCGAGGTCGGTCCGGTCGAGGTGCTGGTGAACAATGCCGGCATCACCCGTGACGGCCAGTTCCACAAGATGACGCTGGAGCAGTGGAGCGCGGTGATCAACACCAACCTCAACTCCGCCTTCAACATGACCCGCCCGGTCATCGAGGGCATGCGCGAGCGCAAGTTCGGCCGCATCATCTGCATCTCGTCCATCAACGGGCAGAAGGGCCAGTTCGGCCAGACCAACTATTCCGCCGCCAAGGCCGGCGAGATCGGCTTCGTGAAGGCACTGGCCCAGGAGAGCGCGCGCGCCGGCATCACGGTGAACGCCATCGCCCCCGGCTATATCGGCACCGAGATGGTGCGCGCGGTGCCGGCCGAGGCCCTGGCCAAGATCGTGGCGACCATTCCGGTGGGCCGCCTCGGCGAGCCGGAGGACATCGCCCGCGCCGTGGTCTTCCTCGCCTCGGACGACGCCGGCTTCATCACCGGCTCGACCATGACGGTGAACGGCGCCCAGTACATCACCTGAGCGCGACCCCGGGTCGGCACCCTGCAATACCGCCATGCCCCGGCTTGTCCGGGGCATGTGCGTTTTCGGGGAAGCGTTGGCCGCCGCTCACACCACCAGGGTCTGGAGCAGCGCCCGCACGGGATCGGGAATCGGCACCGGCTTCTGGGTGGCGCGGTCCACATAGACATGGACGAAATGGCCCTGCGCCGCCGCGCGCGGGTCCTCGCCCTGGAACAGGGCGATCTCGTAGCGCACCGAGGAGGAGCCGAGCTTCGCCACCCGCATGCCGGCCTTGACCGGGGCCGGATAGGTGAGACTGCGGAAATAGGTGCAGCGCGTCTCCACCACCAGGCCGATGATGGGGCTGGTCTGCGGGTCCAGCAGGCCGGCGGAGACCAGTTGCTCGTTCACCACCGTGTCGAAATAGGAATAATAGACCACGTTGTTCACGTGGCCGTAGACGTCCACGTCCGCCCAGCGCGTGGTGATGGGCAGCACATGGGAAAAGCCGCCGATCAGAACCGGCTCTTCCCGTCCCCCGCCTTGGCCCGCCTGTCCGCTCATCCGCTTCCCCCGTGCTGAAGCCGCCCCCGGCGGCCTGCCTTTCTACCGTCCGACCCGGCCGGAATGCACCCTGTTAACAGCGTAGGCCAGCAAACGTGGACAGGAGGGCATCGCTCAGCCCTCGTCCGCGCCCGCTGGCGGCAGCGGCACTTCAAGGGCGCCGAGGGCGTCGGCAAGGCGCATCTTGGCGGAGCCGGGACGCAGCGGCTTCTGCTGGCTCTCGTGGGGCGCCCAGCCCGACAGGAACACGATCTCGAAGGTCGCGCGCACCCGCCCGTCGGGATCGGCGAATCGCTCGGCATAGATTTCCGACGCCCGGAGCAGGGTGGCGCGGCGCAGCGGCACCCGCCGGCGTTCCAGCAGCGCGTTGGCCCCGCCCATGCGCCGCAAATCCGAAAACAGGGAGAAAGGCGAACCGTAGCGCACCACCACGCGGTCCACGTCGGTGACCGGCAGGGCAAAGCCCGCGCGCTGAAGCAGGGCGCCGAGGTCGCGCACATCCGCGAACGGCGCGACGCGGGGGGACAGGCCGCCGGTGGTCTCGCTCTCGGCGATGGCAAAAGCCTGCCGCAGCTCGGAAAGGCTGCCCCCGCCCAGAAGCGCGGCCATGAAGAGCCCGTCCGGCTTCAGCGCCCGGCGCACCTGGGCAAGACCCCCCGGCAGGTCGTTCACGCTCTGCAGCGACAGGGCGGACACCACGAGATCGAGCGATCCGGCGGCGAATGGCAGCGCCTCCTCGTCCGCCACCACGCCGGGCGCGGAAAGTCCCGCCGCCAGCGGCGCGGCACGGAACAGGTGCCCCACCGCCGTATGGCCGTCGAGGGCGCGGGCGAGCGCATCGGTGGGCGTGCCGAGATCCACCGCCGTCTCGAACTGCCGCTTCACAGCAGCCAGCCGGTCCGCCATGTCTTCCGCCGCCCGCTCCAGGAGGAACGGCTCGGCACCAAGGCGCGCCGCCCGTTCCAGGCGGCGGCGCAGCAGCGGCCGGTCGAAGACGAGATGGGGCGCATCGCGCGTGATATCGCTCATGGGCGCCATATAGGACTTCGGGCGGCGCGATGCGAGCCGGCGCCCCGCCGCGCGCAGGGCCCTTCCGCGCCCAGCCTTGCCTTCCGGATTAAAGCTGCCTTTCGCTTTCGCGCCATTGATCGCCCGGGACGGCGCCGCTAAAGCCGACCCTGAAACGAATGAAGTGCCCGCCCCCTCGAAGGCGGGCTGCGGGAGAACGCCATGACCTCTGCGCCCCTGTCCGACCGGGACATCCTCCTCGCATTGTTCGATGCGGGGCTCGCGGCGGCGCTGCCGGAAGGCAAGTTCAAGGATCGCCTGCCCGCCCCGCCCGATGAAGGGAAGGGGGGACGCACCATCGTCATCGGCGCCGGCAAGGCCTCGGCCCGCATGGCCCGCGCCTTCGAGGATGAATGGGGCCGCCCCTGCGAGGGGCTTATCGTCACCCGCTACGGCCATGGCTGCGAGACGCGCCATATCGAGATCGTGGAGGCCTCCCACCCGGTGCCGGACCAGGCCGGGCGCGATGCCGCCCGCCGCATCATGGAGCTGGCGAGGAGCGCGGGGCCGGACGATCTCGTGGTCTGCCTCATGTCCGGAGGCGCCTCATCGCTCCTCACCATGCCGGCGGAGGGGCTGACCCTGGCCGACAAGCAGGCGCTGAACAGCGCGCTGCTGAAATCCGGCGCGCCCATCGGCATCATGAACCTGGTGCGCAAGTCGGTCTCCGCCATCAAGGGCGGGCGCCTTGCTGCCGCCATCGCGCCGGCGCGGGCGGTGACCTACCTCATCTCCGATGTGCCGGGCGATGATCCCGCCGCCATCGGCTCCGGCCCGACCATTCCCGAAGCCTCCGACCCCGAGCAGGTGCTGGGCCTGATGCGCACCTGGGGCATCGAGGTGACGGACAAGCTCGAACGGGTCATCCGCGCCAACACCGTCCCCGGCGATGCCATCCCCGGGCAGACGGTGCACATGATCGCCACCCCGCTCATGGCTCTGCAGGCAGCGGAGGCGAAGGCGCGCGAACTCGGCATCACCCCCCTCATCCTCGGCGACGCCATCGAGGGCGAGGCGCGGGAAGCCGCCATCGTCTTCGCCGGCATCGCCAATTGCGCGGCCGCGCACGGGCTGCCGGCGGCGGCCCCCTGCGTGCTGCTGTCCGGCGGCGAGACCACCGTGACCGTGCGCGGCAAGGGCCGGGGCGGACGCAGCGTGGAATTCCTGCTCGCCCTCGCCGTCGCGCTGAAGGGCCGGCCCGGCATCGCCGCCGTCTCCTGCGACACCGACGGGGTGGACGGCACCGAGGACAATGCGGGCGCCTGGTTCGATTCGGGCATCCTGGAGGAGGCGGCGGCGCGCGGGCTGAAGCCGGCGGACTTCCTCGCCAACAATGACGGCTACAGCTTCTTCTCCGCCCTCGACCGGCTGGTCATCACCGGCCCGACCTTGACGAACGTCAATGATTTCAGGGCGATCCTGGTGCGATAGACGCGACCCCGGTTCCATTGCGGCAGAGCTGTGGCCGAGGCCCGCCCCTGCGGCGCAGCCGCGCTGCGCTCCGCGCATGGCGGTGTATTTATATTTTAAATCAATATCTTACTTGATCTAGCCGCCAATTCCGGGAGGCTCTTAACCTATTGGTAATGTCAATCCCATTGACCTTTGCTGCAGCGCACCTAAATTCCGTTGCGGAGGAACCGGGGGGCTTTCCAAGACGCCAAGTCTGGAGACCACAATGACCGTTGAGGTCACACCGGGGATCATCCGCAAGCTGTGGACCGGAGAGGCCGGAGCATTCCGCGACCATCTCCTTCGGCTCGATACCGAGAGCCGTCGGTCCAGGTTCGGCTCTGCGGTGTCTGCCGAATTCGTCGAGCGCTACGCGTCGCGGGTATTCCGCACGGGTGCGATCGTGCATGGCTGCTTTGTGGACGGAGAACTGCGCGCAGCAGCCGAGCTTTATCCCATGGGCGACGTTCTGCCCGGAGAGGCGGAAGCCGCCTTCAGCGTGGAGCAGGAGTTTCAGAACCACGGCCTCGGCAGCCAGCTGCTGGAGCGCGTGATTCTCAGCGCCCGCAACCGCGGGATTCGGACCTTGTGCATGAACTGCCTCGCCCACAACCGGCGGATGCAGCAGATCGCGCGCAAGTTCGACGCCGAATTGAGCTTCGACACCGACGAAGTCGTGGCCGAGCTTACCGCCCCCTTCCCCACCGCGCTGTCTCTGGCGCAGGAAGCGGCGGCGGATGCCCAGGGCATGGCCGGCGCCGTGCTGCAGGCCCAGCGGATGGCCACCGGACGCTTGTTCGACTGGCTGCTGCCGGACCCGGCCGAGCCCGAGCTGGAAGTACACTGACGCGGACCCGTCTGCCCCGACAGGACGAAGAAGGCGGCGCCCCATCCGGGCGCCGCCTTTTTCAATGGGCCACGCTCTTCGACAGAAGGTTGATCACCATCACCCCGGCGATGATCAGGCCAAGGCCGATCAAGGCCGGCAGATCGAGCTTCTGGCCATACCAGAGCCAGGCGATGGCGGTGACCAGCACGATCCCCACCCCCGACCAGATGGCGTAGGCGATGCCCACCGGCATGGTCTTCAGCGTCAGCGACAGGCAGAAGAAGGCGGTCGCGTAGCCCACGATCACCAGCACCGAGGGGCCCGGCCGCGTGAAGCTCTCCGTGGCCTTGAGGGCGGAGGTGGCGATGACCTCGGCGACGATGGCGATGACGAGATAAAGATAGCTCATGGGCGCAGGGCTCCGGCACGGCCGGTGCGCCGCTGCCGGAGAAGAGGCGTCCTTCGGCAGTCCTGTCAATGCGGCGCTCGCGCTCACCGGCAGGTCGGAAAAGGCCGTGCAGGGCGCGGCCGATGGGCTATGGTCGCACCCTTGCGCCCCGTTTCGAGTCCTGCCCCGCTA
>NZ_JAIVFO010000118.1 GCF_029991245.1 Xanthobacter autotrophicus | reverse complement strand
GGCTCCCCTCTCCCCTTGCGGGAGAGGGGTTGGGGGTGAGGGGGCTGGGTCCGCGCGCCGGGGCCAAAGAGCAGCGGACCCCTCACCCCGGCCCTCTCCCGCAAGGGGAGAGGGAGAAACGCGGCTGCTATGCCGGGGCGCGCTTCACTCCTCCACGAACTGCACCGTGTGCACGTCGGGCAGTTCGGAGATGTCCATGGAATAGCGCGAGCCGTAGGTGGGCACGCCGATCTCTTCCTCCGGCAGGGTCCAGCTGTCGGGCAGGGTCCAGAAGGCGCGGAAGTCCTTCTCGAAGCGCGGGCCGAGCTTGAAGGAGGCGGCGAACATCTGCCGCACCTGCGTGCCCGCATCCTTGGCGAGGATCTTCTCCCGCTCGCCCTTCATCCATTCGGAGACCGGAACGGACTTGGCGAGGCGATCCTTGCGGATCTGCGCGCGGGCGGCGGCGGTGGCGGCCTCGTCCACGCCATATTGCCCGTCCGCCCCCTTCCGCACCACGACGCCATAGACATCGCCGGCAAAGCGCTCCAGCACGTAGCCGCCGTTGATGTCGTCGGCCACCGCCTGCGGGTCGCGATCCAGCGGGTCGCCGAAGCCGGGGCCGCCGCGCATGTAGTTGAGATAGAGGTCGTAGTCGGAGAACATCTCCTCGGTGGTGATGGCCTGCTTGTCGCGCTTGATCTGGGCGTCGGGCAAAAGCGCATCCCAGGTGGGGTTCTCCGGGTCGGTATCGCCGCCGAGCGGGATCTCGGCGCCGGACGCGATCAGTTCCTTCAGGTTGGTCTTGTGGGCGGCGAAGCGATAGCCGGAGGCCGCCGGATAGCCGCCCATCAGCCCCCAGTCGGAGGAGATGTGGCCGTTGCCCATGAAGAACATGGTCCAGTCCTTGGCGTTCCAGACCATGCGCAGGCTCTCGAAGCCGCAGCCGCCGCGATACTTGCCGGAGCCGCCCGAGGACGCCTTGATCTGCCGGCCGAGATAGACCAGAGGCTCGGCCAGTTCCCAGATCTCCATGTCGCCCATGTCGCCTTCCGGATTCCAGATGGCGGCGGCGTGGGAGAGTCCGTCCTGCACCGCGGTGGCGCCGGTGCCGTTGGCGGCGCACTCGAACGAGTTCACGGCATGGATCTCGTCATACTGGTTGAAGCCGCCGCCCTGCAGCCAGTTGGAGGTGTTGGCATTGCCGGCGTTCACCTCCTCCAGGTAGCCGCGCCCGAAGTAGGAGCGCGACAGGCCGCGCCACAGGGCCGTCCAGGCCGACACCAGGAAGTGCCAGCTGTAGGAGAAGGCGACGCGGCGGTCGTCCGGGTTCATCCAGGTGCCCTTGGGCAGGCGGAACTCGGTGCCGTAGGCGGCGCCGTCATTGATCATCTCGGAGGGGATGAGGGTCTGGGTCATCATCACCCAGATGCCCGAGGTGAAGCTCACCTGATGGGCGTTGTAGGTGTGCCAGCCCCAGCGGCTCGATCCCTCGAAATCCAGCCGCCACGTGCCGTCCCGGCGGATGGTCATCTCGCAGGGGGCGTGCATGATGGTGTCGAGCTTGGCGAAGTCGGAGGGCACCCGCACGTCCTCATGGGCGTAGGGCACGTCCACGAAGCCCACCTGCCGGTAGGTGCCGGGGATGGTCATGGCCTTGATGCGGGCCTGGAGGCCAAGCCGGCCATGCTCCACCGCCTCGTAGGCGAACTTCCAGTAGGCCTCGATGCCCTCTTCCGCCACCACCTCTTCCACCAGCTTGCGGATCATGTGGCAGCCGGCGATGCGGGTGCGCTCATCCAGCATCCAGTAGCGGGTGGTGCGCACCATGCGCTGGCTCTCGTGCAGCCAGTCGCGGAACAGGATGTCGTTGGCGCCCACCTTGCGGCAGGTGATGGAATAGCCGTCGCCGAAGCGCTGCACCTGCCCGGTGGCCATGGAGCCCGGCCCCACCGCGCCGGTGTCGATGACGTGGGTGACGCCGCCCACCCAGCCGATCAGTTCACCTTCCCAGAAGATGGGAACGATGGTGTGGATGTCGCACGGGTGCACGTTCCCGATCAGGCTGTCGTTGTTGCAGAAAATGTCCCTGTCATGGACGCCGGGATTGGCCTCCCAATTGTTCTCGATCATGTATTTGATGGCCGCACCCATGGTTCCCACATGGATGATGATGCCGGTGGAGGTCAGAAGGCTGTCGCCCGCCGCGTTGTAGAGGGTAAAGCACAGTTCGCCCTCCTGCTCCACGATGGGGGAGGCAGCGATCTTCTTCGCGGTCTCGCGGGCATCCACCACGCCGGCGCGCAGGCGCGAGAACAGCTTGTTGTAGAGGATGGGCTCGCGCTCGCGCAGCTCCAGCGTCTTGAGGCCGGCATAATGGCCGGTGGCCTTGGTGGCGGCCATGAGGCGGTCGCGATGCTCTTTCAGCGTCTCGCCGCCGCGCACGATGCCGCGCGTCGCACCCTCGAGGGTGCTCTGGTTCACAGTGACGTTCATGGGGTCGTTTCCTTTGAGTTCTTTTGGGTTCATTTCCTTGGCATTGACCGGGATGCCAGTGAGGCGATGCTGCGTGAGTCCCCCTCTCCCCTTGCGGGAGAGGGGATGGGGGTGAGGGGTGACCGCTCTATGAAGCAGCGACGCCGGTTCGCGCGGCGGCATACCCCTCACCCCAGCCCTCTCCCACAGGGGGAGAGGGAGCAACCATCCTCAGCGCCCTCACACCTCGCGCAGGTGGAACAGGCGGTGGCCGTCGAGCCAGGTCTCGAAGCCGTTCGGCACCACGAAGGTGGTGGCGTCGGATTCGATCACGGCGGGACCCATCACCCGGTTGCCGGGGCGCAGGGATTCCATGCGGTAGAGCTGGGCATCCACCCACTTCTTCTTACGGTAGAACTTGCGGGTGCCGATCTTGGCGCTCTCGGGCGGGGTCTCGCCCTCCTCCGGCTCCTTGGGGATCTTGGGCTTGGGGATCGGCACCATGCCGCGCATGATGGCGCCGGTGACCGAATAGCCCAGCTCCGGCGAGCGGGCGGAGGCGGCATAGACCCGGCCATAGGTGGCGTTGAAGGCCTCGGTCAGCAGGTCCCAGTCCGCGGCGGTGTGCGCCTGCGCCAGCGGGCTCTCGATCTCCAGGTCGTTGAGCTGCCCGCGATACTGCATGCGGTAGCCGGGCTGGAGCGTCACCTGCTCCGGCGCATAGCCGTTCAGCTTGAACTCTTCGAGCACGTTCTTGGTCAGTTCCTCCCACGCCGCCTGGAGGGTGGCGGCCGCCTTCTCCTTGTCGGCATCGGGGGTTTCCGTCGGCATGTTGATGTCGAGGGACTTGTCGTAGCGATATTCAAAGTCCGCCGCCGCGCAGCCGAAGGCGGAGAAGCCCGCCGCCCAGGCCGGCACGATCACGTCCTCAAAGCCGAGGCCCTCCGTATAGCCATAGGTGTGCACCGGGCCGGCGCCGCCATAGGAGAAGCACACGAAGCTTTGCGGTGAATAGCCCTTGCCGGAGATCATGGAGCGCAGGTAATCGCGCAAATCGCTGTCGAGCAGCTCGATGACGCCGGCGGCGGCATCCTCCACCGACAGGCCGAGCGGGTCGGCGATCTGCTTTTTGATGGCATCCACCGAGCGCTGGCGGTCGAGCTTCACCGCCCCGCCGAGGAAGTTGTCGGGGTTGAGATAGCCGAGCACCATGTGGCAGTCGGAGATGGTCACGGTCTCGATGCCGCTCTCCTTCCAGCACACCCCCACCCGGTAGCCGGCCGAATCCGGGCCGAGCTTGATGGCGCGGGTATAGGGATCGAGCCGGATGAAGGAGCCGGCGCCGGCGCCAACCGAATCCATGGCCACCAGCGGCAGGGAAAGAACCAGCCGGGCCATGTCCGGGTCGTTCTTGATGGTCATCTCGCCCTGGGTGATCAGCGCCACGTCGAACGAGGTGCCGCCGATGTCCGAGCAGGCGATGTTCTTGTAGCCCAGCACCTCGCCGAGATACTTCGCGCCGATCACCCCGCCGATGGGGCCGGACACGATGGTGCGCGCCAGCTCCTTGGCCTTCCAGGAGATGGTGCCGCCGTGGGTCGCCATCACGCGGAAGTCGAACTTGGTGCCGCGCTCCTTGAAGGCATCGGAAATCTTCGACAGCGTCTGCCGCGAGGGCTCGGCCGCATAGCCTTCGAGGATGGTGGTGTTGGTGCGGTGGGTCTCCTTGCGCACCGGATAATAATCGGCGGAGGCGAAGACCGGGATGGTCTTGCCGCTCTTCGCCACTTCCTCCAGCACGATGTCGCGCACGCGGCGCTCGTTGACCGGGTTCTTGTAGGAATGCAGCAGCGAGATGACGATGCCTTCCGCATCGGCCGCAATCAGGTCGCGGGCGGCGGCGCGGGCGCTGTCCTCCCGCAGGGGGATCACCTGCGTGCCCATCATGTCGGTGCGCTCCACCACGCCGCGGGTCAGGTGGCGCGGCACCAGCGGCGGGTCGTAGCGGTGGGTGTTGAGGTGGATACGGTCCTCATAGGCGTAGCCGAGATGGCTCTGCACCGCGCGGCCCATGCGGTGGAAATCCTCCATGCCGCGATTGACGATGAGGCCGCATTTCAGCCCCTTGCGCTGGACCACGCGATTGAGCATCGCGGTGCCGGAATAGACGCCGGTCTGAAGCTGGGCCAGCGCCTCGTGGAGCGACATGCCCCAGTTGGCGAGCCCGTCTTCAGACGAGGCGATGAGGCCGAGGGCCTCGTTCTGGGGCGTGGACTGGGCCTTGCCGACGACGAAGTCGCCGTCCTGGTCCACGAAGAAAGTGTCCGTCATGGTGCCGCCGGCATCGATGCCGAGCACCTGGACGTTGCGCAGGTGTCCCACGGGAACGTTCACGCCGTTGTCCTCCCATTAATGCCGGCCTCACTTTTCGGTGCCGGCTCGCCATGGGAGTGGCAGGATGCGTGCCAGAGGCGATCAACTGTAGAAAATCGCGGATTCACCTGAATATTGTGCAACGCATCATGTAATATGGAAGAATTAGACTGTCCGGTTTCCGGACACTTGTTGTCCGGCCCCCTCGCGACTGCCGCGAACGACTGGGACGGCGCCCCGCGCGGGCCTTGCCCATGGCGCGAACTTGCGCTTATCTTGCCGACCAAGCCGCCGCCGACGGTGAAAACCGGCGGATAGAATGCGGCATTCAGGGAGTGAACCCGCCATCGGGCGCGGCGCCGGCGCATCAGCCGAGCGGGCGCGCGCGCTGGCCAACGGCTTAGGCGGCGCCTTTCGGGAACGCCGCGCCGCCCGGCCCGGAGGGCAGAGCTGGTGCCATATCGCGAGATTGCCCGCGCCTGGGAGGCGTTTCACCAGGACGGCGTCGCCTCATCCGTCGTCCGCCCCGCGGTGCTGGCCTCCTGGCAGCGCTCGCGCCAGCACGCCATCACGGCGAACCTCTCCGAAGCTCCCCTCGTGAGCGAGGCGGAGCTGCATCGCCGCCGGCAGCAGAACATGCGCCTCATCGCCGCCGCCCGCCCGGCCATGGACGAGGCGCGCCACCTGCTCTCCGACGCGCGCTCCATGCTGATCCTCACCGATACCGAGGGCACGATCCTCGAAACCGAGGGCGACGCGCGGGCGGTGGATACCGGCCAGGAAGTGAAGCTCCAGCGCGGCGGCCTGTGGTGCGAAGCGCAGATCGGCACCAACGCCATCGGCACTGCGCTCGCCTCCGGCCGGCCGGTGCAGATCCACGCCGCCGAGCATTTCTGCGCCAGCGTGCAGCGCTGGACCTGCGCCGCCGCCCCGGTGCGCCATCCCGGCCATGGCGCGGTGATCGGCGCGGTGGATGTCTCCGGCTCCACCGATACCTTCAACCCGCAGAACCTCGCCCATGCGGTGGCCCTCGCCCAGCAGATCGAGGCCGTGCTGGGCCGGCGCATGGAGATGGAGCACGAGCAGGTGCTGCGCCATTTCCTCTCCAAGCGCTCGCTCTGGCTGTCGGAAGAAATCCTCGCCTTCGGCCGTTCCGGCGCCCTCATCTATTCCACCGACCGCGCACTGAAGGAGGTGGCTCGTCGCAACGCGCGCTTCATCGCCGATGGCCGGCTGGAAGCACTCAACGACGTGGCGCCGGCGGCCTGGGCCGAGCGCGTCGCGGCCCTGCTGCCGGGCGCCAGCGTGGAGATCGTGCGCGAGGACGGCGAGGAGATCGGCGGCGTGGTGGTGCTGCACGCTCCCCGCAAGCCCCGCCCGATGCTGCGCGAGGCCACGCGGGAACCCGACGCCCTGCCCTTCGAAGCCATCGTGGGCGACAGCCCGGTGATGCGCGAGGTGCGGGAGAAGGCCCGGCGCATGGCCGAGAGCGGCCTTCCCATCCTGCTGGAAGGCGAGACCGGGGTTGGCAAGGAGGTGTTCGCCCGCGCCATCCATGGCGGGCGCGCGCCCTGCGGCCCGTTCGTGCCGCTCAATTGCGGCGGCCTGCCGCGGGACCTCATCGCCAGCGAGCTGTTCGGCTACGAGAAGGGCGCCTTCACCGGCGCCGACGCCGCCGGCAAGCAGGGCAAGGTGGAGGCGGCGGACGGCGGCCTGCTCTGCCTCGACGAGATCGGCGAGATGCCGCTGGAGCTGCAATCCTACCTGCTGCGGGTGCTGGAGGATGGCGTCGTCTACCGCGTCGGCGGGCATACGGGGCGGCGGGTCAATCTGCGCCTCGTGTCCATGACCAACCGCGACCTCTCCGGCGAGGTGGCGGCGGGGCGCTTCCGCAAGGACCTGTTCTATCGCATCGCGGCGCTGCGCCTGCGCATCCCGCCCCTGCGCGAGCGCGGCGAGGACGTGGCCTTGCTGCTCGATCATTTCGGCCACAGCGCCGCCGCCCGCGCCGGGCTTGCCCCGCCCCGCTTCTCGCCGGCCGCCCATGCGGCGCTCATGGCCTATGCCTGGCCCGGCAACGTGCGCGAGCTGCGCAACGTGGTGGACATGCTGGTGGCCATGGCCGGCACGGGGGGCGAGGACGGCGCGCTAATCGACATCGCCGACCTGCCGCAGGAGATCCGCGACGAAACCGTGGAGACGGCGCCCGCCACCGACCTCAGGGCGGTGGAGGAAGCGGCGATCCGCGCCGCGGTGGACGCCTGCGGCGGCAACCTTTCCCGCGCCGCCCGCCGCCTCGGCATCGCCCGCTCGACGCTCTACATGCGCCTGTCGGCGCTGGAACGTGGCGGCTGATCTCGTTACGGCGCGCGCGGTCTCGGCAGGGTACCGGAGGGCGTGCTAGCCTGCGCGCCGACACAACTCATCCCGGCAGGATCCCATGCCCCAGGCGCTGTACGATATCCCCCTGAAACGCATCGATGGTACCCCGGCGACCCTCGGCGACTTCGGGGGCAAGGTTCTCCTCGTGGTGAATGTCGCCTCCAAATGCGGGCTCACCCCGCAATATGCGGCGCTCGAAAAGCTGTATGCGGCGCGCCACGGCGACGGGCTCGAAATCCTCGGCTTCCCGGCCAATGATTTCGGCGCCCAGGAGCCTGGCACCGAGAGCGAGATCGCCAGCTTCTGCAGCCTCACCTATGGCGTCACCTTCCCCCTGTTCGAGAAGATCTCGGTGGTGGGCGCCAGCCGCCATCCGCTCTATGACGCGCTGGTGGCGGCCCGCCCCGAGACCTCCGACGAGGAAGGCCGGCGCCCCTCCGGCCGGAGCGCGTCCCCGTCCGATATCTCGTGGAATTTCGAGAAGTTCGTGGTGGGGCGCGACGGGCGCGTCATCGCCCGCTTCTCGCCGCGGGTGACGCCGGACGACCCCCGGCTCCTGCAGGCGCTCGACGCCGCGCTCGAAGCGAATGCCTGAAATCCGCGCCTGACGCCCTCTTGAGGAAGGCGTCGGGCGCCTCAGCCCGCCACCAGTTCCGCCGCCACAAGATCCTCCAGCGCCGCGCCCACGGACTTGAAGAGCGTCACGCTCTCGCTTTCCGTACGCCCCTCCTTCAGCCCGGCGCACAATTCGTGGAGGTCCGCCCGCACCAGGTCCTTCGACCAGCGCCCCGAGGCCACCGGCTGGAGCAGGTCGCCGGCTTCCGCCAGCGCGCCGCCATAGGTGTCCACATAGACGGCGCTTTTCGCCACGAGGTCGTCGTCGCTCTCGCGCATGGCGGGGGTGAAGGCGCCCACCAGGTCCACATGGGTGCCGGGCTTCACGTCCCGCCCCAGCACCAGCGGCTCCACCGAGGTGGTGGCGCAGGTGACGATGTCCGCCGCCCGCACCGCCGCCGACAGGTCCTCCGCCGGCTCGGCGGGAAGCCCCAGCGCCTTCAGCCGCGCCGCCATGTCCTGCGCCCGCGCCGGCGAGCGGCCCCACACCAGCACCCGGCTAATGGGCCGCACAAAGCAATGACCCTGGGCGAGGTGGAAGGCGAGGTGGCCCGTTCCCACGACCGTCAGCGTCTCGCTGTTCATGCGCGACAGGAAGGAGGACGCGAGCGCGGAGGTGGCGGCGGTACGCCGGTTGGTGAGGGCCTCGGCATCCAGGATCGCCTTCGGCACGCCGGTGGCGCCGTCGAACAGGACATAGAGCCCGTGCACCGAGCCCATGTTCCGCGCCGCATTGGCGGGAAAGATGTTGACGATCTTCACCCCCAGCGCCGCGCCGCGCCGCCAGGCCGGCATGGCGAGGAGATGGGCCGGCGCGCCCGCCTGCCCCACCTCATAGGACTGGCGCACCGGCGCCTCCACCTGCGCAGCCGCGAAGGCGGCGCCGAGGGCGGGCATCAGCCGCTCATAGCCCAGCGCGGCCTCCACCTCCGCCGCCTCGTACACCCGAACCATGGCTTCCTCCCGCCGGCACCTTTGCCAGACCGTAGAGCACGCGGCGCCTTTGGCCGCAACGGGCGCGGGAACCAAACGAGGCCGCAGCTACTTGGATCTGTAACAGGAGATCCGCCATGCAATACGAGCCACTGACCACCCAAAGCCTGAGGCGTTTCTTTCCCCGACTCTTGCCCCATGAAGGCGAAGTCTTTCAGGCGGCAGCTCATGATGGCCCATTGCTCGAATGGAGCAGGGCCGAAGACGGTGCCGAACTGCTCGGGTACAACGGCACCCCCCTCGTCCGCCTCGATTGCCGCGACCGGCGCTGGTTCTTCAGCCTGATCGGCTCCGATGCCACGCCCATCCGGTCCGGCTCGCGGGCCGAGGCCCGGCTTCTCGCCGAATGCTATGCGCGTCGTACCGCGCAGGCGTGAAGACCGCAGGCGTGAAGACGATCCTTGCCTGCGACGCCGCGCAGATGTGCCATCGGCGTGTGCAGCCGGAACGAGGGGTGACAAAGAGGGGTGACCCATGGCGCCACGTGCGAGCTGGAAAGGCTTTCTCACTATTGGCGCCGTGAGCTGCGGCGTCGCACTCTATGCGGCGGCATCGACCTCCGAGCGCATCTCGCTGCACATGGTCAGCCGCAAGAGCGGCCACCGCCTGCGCCGGCAGTTCGTGGACGAGGAGACCGGGCGCCCGGTGGAACCTGACGCCCAGGTGAAGGGCTACGAGGTGGCCAAGGGCGACTACGTCACGCTGGAAGCGGACGAGGTCGCCGCCGTGGTGCCCGAGAGCGACAAGACCATCGCCATCACCGCCTTCGTGCCCTGCGCCGACATCGACACCGTCTATCTCGACCGCCCCTATTTCCTCGCCCCCGTGGACAAGCCGAGCGCCGAGGCCTTCGCCCTCATCACGGCCGGCATGGCCGCCACCAAGGTGGCGGCGCTGGGCGAGGCGGTGCTGTTCCGCCGCGTGCGCAAGCTGCTGATCCGTCCGGACATGGACGGCGGCGCGCTGATCGCCGATACCCTGAGCTTCGACTACGAGGTACGTCCGGCCGAGGAGGCCTTCGCCGACGTGCCCGACGTGGACGTGACCGGCGAGATGCTGGACCTCGCCGCCCATATCATCCGCTCCAAGGCCGGCGTCTTCGATCCGGCCGCATTCGACGACCGCTACGAGAGCGCCCTCGCCGAGCTGGTGCGGGCGAAGCTGGAGGGCAAGCCCTTGCCCAAGGCGGCCCCGCGCCGGGAGGAGAAGGTGGTGGATTTGCTGGAGGCGTTGCGCGCCAGCGCAGCTGAAGGGGCCAAGGACACCAGGCGGGCTGACAAGGGCGGCAAGACTAAACCCGCCGGCCGCAAGGCTGCGGCGAAACCGGCCAAGGCGACCGGAAAGCCGGCCACCTCCCGCAAGGCAGGCTGAGGGAGGTGAGCCATGGCCGACCTCGACCTCTACCGCGCCAAACGGAATTTCACGACCACGCCCGAGCCTGAAGGCCGCAAGGGCCGCTCGGCGAAGGCGCCGGAAGGCGTGTTCGTGATCCAGAAGCACGCGGCGCGGCGGCTGCATTATGATTTCCGGCTGGAGATGGACGGCGTCCTGAAGAGCTGGGCCGTCACCCGCGGGCCAAGCCTTGTCGCCGGCGAGAAGCGGCTGGCGGTGCATGTGGAGGATCATCCCCTCGACTATGGATCCTTCGAGGGCACCATCCCGAAAGGCCAGTATGGCGGCGGCAGCGTCATCATCTGGGATCGCGGCACCTGGACGCCCGTGGGCGATCCCCGTGCCGCCTATGCCAAGGGCCACCTGGAATTCACCCTCGACGGGAACAAGCTGACGGGCCGCTGGCACCTGGTGCGCATGGCCGACCGCAAGGGCGAGAAGAAGGACAACTGGCTGCTCATCAAGGCCGAGGATGCTGCCGCGCGGCCCGAGGGCGCCCCAGACATTCTCATGGAAGCGCCCAAATCCGTCGTCTCGGGCCGCGAGGTGGGCGACCTCTCGTCCGGCGACGCGCCCCGGCGCAAGGCGGCGACGGCCCGCAAAGGCGCGGCCAGGAAGACCGCTCCGGCGCCGCCCCCCTCCTCCGACCTGCCCATTCCCAAAGGCGCAACGGCGGCGCCTCTGCCCGACTTCATTCCCCCTTGCCTCGCCACCCTTTCATCGCGCCCGCCAGCGGGGCGGCGCTACGTGCACGAGATCAAGTTCGACGGCTACCGCATCGAGGCGCGGATCGCAGGCGGAAAGGTGCGCCTGCTGACCCGCACCGGCCTCGACTGGACCGACCGCTTCGGCCCGAAGCTTGTCGCCGCGCTCGCCCGCCTGCCTGTCACCGATGCGCTCATCGACGGTGAGATCGTGGTGGAGGGCGGCAACGGCGCATCCGATTTCTCCGCGCTCCAGACCGACCTGAGCGAAGGGCGTACCGACCGCTTCACGTTTTTCGCCTTCGATCTCCTCCATTTGAACGGCCACGATCTGCGCGGCGTCCCCCTCCTTGCCCGCAAGGCGCTGCTGGAGCAGCTTATTCCCACGGAAGACGGGCTGCTGCGCTTCAGTGCCCATTTCACGGATGACGGCTCATTGGTGCTGGAACATGCCTGCCGCCTCAGCCTGGAAGGCGTCGTCTCCAAGCTCGGGGATGGGCGCTACCGCTCCGGCCGCTCACGCGACTGGATCAAGTCCAAGTGTTCGGAGCGGCAGGAATTCGTCATCGGCGGCTTCGTGCCCTCAACCACCGCACGCAAGGCCATCGGCTCGCTGGTGCTGGGGGTGTTCGAAAAGGGCGGGCTGGTGCATGTGGGGCGCGTCGGCACCGGCTTCACCCACAAGATGGCCGACGCGCTTTTCGCGCTGCTCGCGCCCGATGCCGTCGACAAAAGCCCCTTCTCCGGCCCACTGGAAGCGGAAGCGACGCGCGGCGTGGTCTTCGTCACCCCGAAGCATGTGGCGGAGGTGGAGTTCCGCGCCTGGACCGGCGATGGCCACCTGCGCCACGCGTCCTTCCGGGGCCTGCGCGACGACAAGCCGGCCGCCGACGTGGTGCGCGAGGCGCCCGCCGCGACCGCCGATCCGGAGCCGCCGCCGGCACGGCGCGTGCGCCTCACCCATCCCGACCGGGTCTACTGGCCGGATGTGGGCCTGACCAAGGAGGGGCTGGCGGATTGTTACGCCGAGGTCTGGCGGCACATGGCCCCGTTCGTGGCTGGCCGCCCGCTCGCGCTGCTGCGCTGTCCGGAGGGCATCGACGGCCCCCACTTCTTCCAGAAGCACCCGTGGAAGGGCCTCGACCGCAACATCCTGCAGATCCCCGACCCGAAGGCGAAGGACGAGGCGCCCTATCTCGCCATCCGCGACCTCGACGGGCTCACCGCCCTGGTGCAGGGCGCGGCACTGGAGATCCATCCCTTCGGCGCGCCCGTGGCCGACTGGGAACGGCCCGACACGCTGATCATGGACCTCGACCCCGGCGAAGGCGTCCCCTGGCCGGAGGTGATCGCCTGCGCCCAAGAGGTCCGCACACGGCTCGAAGCCGTGGGTCTGGCCGCCTTCGTGAAGACCTCGGGCGGCAAGGGGCTGCACGTCTGCGCGCCGCTCCGGCCCGGGGCGGACTGGCCGACGCTGAAGGCCTTCACCAAAGCGATGGCGCAGGCCATGGCCGCCGACAGTCCACAACGCTACGTGGCGAGCATCGCCAAGGCGAAGCGCAAGGGACGCATCCTCATCGATTATCTGCGCAACCAGCGCGGCGCCACGGCCGTTGCACCCTATTCCACGCGGGCGCGGCCGGGGGCGGCCGTCTCCATGCCCTTGTCATGGGACGAGCTGACGCCGGAGATCGGCCCGCAGCACTTCACCGCCTTGAACGCACCCGGCCGGCTCGCGCATCTGGCGCACGACCCGTGGGGCGACTTCCGCAAGGCCGCCGCGCCGCTGCCGAAGGGGTGAGCCATCTGTCGAGGGATCACCCCACGTCGAACGTCACGCCCTGGGCGAGCGGCAGGGTGGAGCCGTAGTTGATGGTGTTGGTGGCGCGCCGCATATAGGCCTTCCAGCTGTCGGAGCCGGCCTCGCGCCCGCCGCCGGTCTCCTTCTCGCCGCCGAAGGCGCCGCCGATCTCCGCGCCCGAGGGGCCGATATTCACGTTGGCGATGCCGCAATCCGAGCCGGCGACGGAGAGGAAGCGCTCCGCCTCGCGCAGGTCCGTGGTGAAGATGGACGAGGCAAGGCCCTGCGGCACCGCATTCTGGAGCCCGATCGCCTCGTCGAGAGCCCCATGGCGCATCACATAAAGGATGGGCGCGAAGGTCTCGGCGGCCACGCAATCGGCCTGGAACGGCATCTCCACCAAAGCGGGGCGCACGTAATAGGCGTCCAGCGCGTCCTCCGCGCCGAGCCGCTCGCCGCCGGTGACGACACCGCCGGCGGCGCGGGCATCCTCCAGCGCCGCCTGCATGGCCGTGTAGGCGTCCCCATCGATGAGCGGCCCCACCAGCGTGCCTGCCTCCCGCGGATCGCCCACCGGCACCGAGCCGTAGGCCTGGCGGAGCCGGGGCACCAGCGCGTCATAGATGCTCTCATGCACGAAGAGGCGGCGCAGGCTGGTGCAGCGCTGGCCGGCCGTGCCCATGGCGGCGAAGGCCACCGCCCGCAGGGTCAGGTCCAGATCGGCGGAGGGGCAGACGATGGCGGCATTGTTGCCGCCCAGTTCCAGGATGGCCCGCCCGAACCGCCGCGCGATGCGGGGCGCCACCGCCCGGCCCATGGCGGTGGAGCCGGTGGCCGAGACCACGCCAACGCGCGGGTCGTCCACCAACGCCTCGCCCGCCTCGCGCCCGCCCAGCACAAGGGTGGCGAGCCCCTCCGGCACACCGCCGAAGCGGGTCACGGCGCGGGCGAAGATGGCGTCCACCGCGAGCGCGGTGAGCGGGGTCTTCTCCGACGGCTTCCACACCACCGCATTGCCGCACACCAGGGCCAGCGCCGCATTCCACGACCACACCGCCACCGGGAAGTTGAAGGCCGAGATGACGCCCACCACCCCCATGGGGTGCCAGGTCTCCATCATGCGGTGGTCGGGCCGCTCGGTGGCGATGGTGAGGCCGTGGAGCTGGCGCGAGAGGCCGGTGGCGAAATCGCAGATGTCGATCATCTCCTGCACTTCGCCTGCGCCTTCGGAGGCGATCTTCCCCGCCTCCAGCGTCACCAGCGCGGCAAGGTCGGCCTTGGCGGCGCGCAGTTCCTCCCCCAGCAACCGCACCAGTTCGCCCCGGCGCGGCGCCGGCACGCTGCGCCACTGAAGAAATGCGGCATGGGCCCGGCCGATGGCGGCCTCCGCCGGGTCGGTGCCCGGATCGGCCTCGGCAAGATCGGCCGCCGACCCGGAAAGGGCACCCCAATGGGCCACCACCTCCCCGGTAAGGGGCGAATGCGCGGCGTTCGGGCCCGACAGGCGTTCCTGCGCAACCCCCAGCCGCTCCAGGACCGCCCTGACCTCGGCCGCGATCTCGCCGGTGCGGGGGAAGCTCGCCATCGCCGTCTCCTCCTTTGTGATTCATTCCCTTGTAGCCGCGGCGGCCGCCACCGGGAACCGGCCGCGATGCACGTCGTTGGTCTGGCGGGAGGGCACGCCGCGGCGTGCCCGAAAACCCGTGGAGAACCACATGCCCCACACCAGCCCACCC
>NZ_JAIVFO010000117.1 GCF_029991245.1 Xanthobacter autotrophicus | reverse complement strand
GGGTGGCGGGGGCAAGGCTCGGTGGGCAGCTACACCGCGCTTCCGCTGGCCCCGTCTCGGCGCTGAGCATGCACAAGGCGCAGGGCCTGACTTTGGAAGACGTGCGCAATCGGCTTCGGCGATGGCGCCTTCGCTCCGGGGCAGGCCTATGTGGCGTTGTCGCGGGTGCGGGCGATCCGCGGGCAGGATGTGCGGGTGGATCGGCGGATGGTGAGGTTCATAGAGCGGGGTGAGGGGTGAGGGACGGCGTGCCAACGGGTAACTATGTCCATCTCGCAAGAAAAATCTCTAAGCCGCACAAACCGTTGACTACTAAAAGGCTGTTAAGAAATTCAAAAAGGCAAAACCGCAATCACCCCCCGTCATGCCCGGCTTTGTGCCGGGCATCCACGCCGAGCCACTTGGGACAGGGTACGAAAATCGCTCCAAGCCTTCCCACGTGGATGGCCGAGACAAGCCCGGCTATGACAATGATATTGCGCCTGCGAGGACTGTAAGCGCCGGTCTGAGCGAATTTTCAACCGTGCTCTAGGGACCCGGCACTCAACAACTTAAGCTGCATGCCATCGCGTGCGTGGGCACTCGGCTTCACATCAAAGGACTGCGTCTTCTAGACGACGCAGCAGAACCGAGGCAAGTGACAGATGATCAAGACACCGCCCCACTGGATCGACATTTATTTCGTGCCCTCTAGGATTTCGAATTGCAGACATAGCCCCCGCAAAGATAAACTTATATCCTATCTGCTCATCAATCTCGCTTACCGTCAGCAGTTTTGTCAGTTTTATTTTAGGGCTTGATTCTGAAAATGCTGCCATCATCAATTTATAACCACTGTCGTTTATTTTTGAAATACTTTTAACTTTAAGATCAACAAACTTAAATGCTTCGAATGTCGATTGCGAATAATGCCCGTCATCAAATAGCTTAATGCTAACAGATCTTATATCTGAATGGATATTCCGCTCATCAAAAGGATGAGCGGAACTAGAAGATTGATCCGTAGCAGTCCCTAATGCTCCAGAAACTCTCACGATTTTCTCGAAGAAATCTAGACGCTTAATCATCGATTAGATTTTCTCTAATGCTCTTGAAAATATTATCGTAAGTCTCCTGCGAGCCATTCGCCGGCAAGTTAATTTCGATTCTCACCGTCATTGCCATATCTCGACGGCTTTGCTTTTCAGCGACACGGCTGGCGGGCAATTCTGCGATCGAAGACTCAGCTTGTTTCTCCGGCTTCGAGCCGCTGGCCTTAACTTTTTTGACCTTGGCCTTCTGGGCAGCATTGCTCGAGCCCTTAGCGACATCCACCTCATAACCAGAGAGGCGAGCAAATACTTGAAACACTCCAGCTTGCCGACCGCCTATCACCTCGCTCGTCTTGTCGGACGTGCGGAAATAAGACGTGAGATCGGACTTATTCAATATCCACGCATCTTCACCACGAACATCGAACAAATCTTTATAGGATTCTCGTATTAACTGCCCAAAAGCCTTGGGAAAATCATCATTTCCTAAAACAAAAACTTCCTGCCCTTTGGGAGTACGCCTCCCACCTTCATCGATAACGCCAATAAATTGGAGGGCATTAATGATGTAGCTCTCATTGTTTGATGCAATGGCGAACTTCTTGACTGTCTCGGATGTGACCGTCGACGGAAAATTCTTCCGAAGGAATACGACCATCTGCTCGACGTTACCCGGGCCCGAAATGTACGGATGCGTTGCCAACCCATCCCCCTCGACGAATCAGATGCGACCTTTTAGCGATCGGATCTACTATACCTGCTAGAATCGGCTCGTCATCAATGAGCAGGTGATCGCTGAAACTACACCGGAGATTAAGGGCCCGACCGGGGTGTTTCGTGTGCTCAATCTTCAATGCACGGCATCAAGCCTCCGCCCAGCGCTCCGACCGGAACGCGACCGCAATCGCCTGCGCCCGCGCCGTCGCCAGATCGTCGCCCTCAAGCCCCTCCCCGTCCACCGTGGCGCAGGCGGTGCGGGCGGCCAGCAGCAGGTCCACCTTGGGGTGGGTGTCGCCCACCTTGTCGCCATAGCCGAAGTAATCGCAGGTGGAGACCAGCAAAAGCTTGGCGAAGAGGTCCGGATCGCGGAAGGCGCCGGTGCGCTCCAGCATGGCCGCTACCGGCCCGGCGCGGATGGGCGACACGCGCCCCACCCGCTCGCATTCCTGAAGCGCCAGCAGGGCAAGGTCGCGGCACACGTCCGGCAAAGCGAAGCGGTCGCAGATGGCATGGATGCGGGGCAGGCCGCGCTCCATGTGGCGGTAATGCACCGGCAGGTGCTCGCGCGGGGAATCCGACTTGCCCGCATGCATCACCAGCAGCGCGAACCGCACCTCCAGCGGCGCGTTGCGCCGGGCCGCCTCGGTGAGCGAATTCAGGATGAGCACGCCGAGGTCGATCTCGTCCGCCGTATCGGTGATGTGCGGCACGCCGAACAGGGACGCCACCTCCGGCAGCACGATCTCCAGCACCCCGCACTCGCGCAGGGCCTTCACCATGGCGGCGGGGGCCGGGGCCATCAGGCCGCGCTCCAGCTCCGGCCACATGCGGGCGGGGTCGAGGGCATCGAGCGCGCCCACCTCCATCTGCTCGAACATGAGGTCGAGGGTGTCCTCGTCCGCGCTCGCGTCCTGTTGGTTGCTCTCGGCGATGAGGGCCGCAAGGCGCAGCAGCGCGAGACCGGGATGGGTCTCGATCAGGTCCTCGATGCGGAAGGGGGGCGTCTTGTCCATCCGGGAATAGGACCATCACCCCCACAAGGAAGGCAAGCCCATGAAAAAGGCATGCCTATAACATGGGCGTTTGAGGTCCGCTCCGGCCTCACACCGGGATGCGCACGGTGGCCCGCAGCCCGCCCATGGGGCTGTCGGCGAGGATCACCTCGCCGCCATGGGCGCGGGCGATGTCGCGGGCAATGGACAGGCCGAGGCCCGAGCCGCCGTCGTCCTGGTTGCGCGCATCGTCCAGCCGCAGGAAGGGGCGGAACACCTCCTCGCGCTTTTCTTCCGGAATGCCCGGGCCGTCGTCGTCCACGCTCACCATCAGCCAGCGGGCGTCGCGGGTGCCGGTGATGGCGACGCGGGAGGCGTGGCGCACCGCATTGTTCACGAGGTTGCCCACGCAGCGCTTGAGCTGGTCGCCCTTCACCTCCACCAGCGGCGGACCCATGAAGCTGGCTTCGGCGACGGCGCCGTCACGCTCGGCATTGAGGCGCAGGTCTTCCACCAGCGCCGCCATGTCGGTAAGCGCGGTCTGCTCGCCGGGATCGCCGCGGGCGAAGGCGAGATAGGCCTCCAGCATGCCGGCCAGTTCGTCCACGTCCTTCTTCAGCGCCTCGGTCTCCGGCCCCTCCTCCAGGAAAGCCAACTCCAGCTTGAAGCGGGTGAGGATGGTGCGCATGTCGTGGGAGACGCCGGCGAGCATGGTGGTGCGCTGCTCGATCTGCCGCTCGATGCGCCGCTTCATCTCCAGGAAGGCGATGGCCGCCCGCCGCACCTCGCGGGCGCCGCGGGGGCGGAAATTCTCCACGTCCCGCCCCTTGCCGAAGGCCTCGGCGGCGTCCGCAAGGTTCTCGATGGGGCGGATCTGGTTGCGCAGGAACAGGATGGCCACCGTCAACAAAACCAGAGATGTCCCCACCATCCACAGGATGAAGATGTGCGAGTTGGAGGCATAGGCGGCATTGCGCGGGGCGAAGATGCGCAGAACCGCATCCTCCATCTTGATGCGCACCTCGATGAGGTTGGACCGCCCCACCGTGTCGATCCACACCGGCTGCTGGATGCGACGGCCGATCTCCCGCGACAGGGAGCTGTCCAGCACCGAGAAGAAGGGTTTGGGCCCCGGCGGCGGCAGCGGGTCCGGCGGCAGCACGGTGACGTTGAGGGCAAGGTTGCGCCAGGCGACGCGGCGCAGCTCGGTGAAGTCCTTGTCCTTGGGCAGCAGGTCGTAGAGCGCCACCACCGCCGAGATGTCCTGGCTGACCGCCGCGGACAGGCGACGAGTGACGGTATTATAGTGGCGCTCCATGAAGACGAAGGCCACCACCGACTGCAAAATCACCATGGGGGTGACGATGATGAGCAGCGAGCGCGGATAAAGTCCCTTTGGCGTCACCCGGTTGAACCAGGCGGCGAAGCGCGTGTTGGCGTCCCGCAGCCAGGCGGCGAGCAGGCGCAGTCCCGACGGCCCGCTCTCGGCCACGCTCAAGGCGTCACCACCAGGCGATAGCCGATGCCGCGCACCGTCTGCAGGAACACCGGATTGGCGGGATCACGCTCCAGCTTGCGGCGCAGGCGATTCACCTGCACGTCCACGGCGCGCTCGCTGGCCGCCCCGCCGCCGGCCAAAGCAAGGCGCGGCACGGTTTCGCCCGGCGCCTCGGCCAGCGCCCGCAGCATGTCGCGCTCGCGCTCTGTGATGCGCACGATCTCGGTGTTGCGGGTCAGTTCGCCCCGTTCCAGGTGGAAGGCGAACTCGCCGAAGCGCACGCTCTCGATGGCCTTCTGCGCCGGCGGCAGCGCCCGCTTCAGGATGGAGCCGATGCGCAGCAGAAGCTCGCGCGGCTCGAACGGCTTGGCGAGATAATCGTCCACCCCGGCTTCAAGCCCGGTGATGCGGTCGGAGGTCTCCGAGCGGGCGGTGAGCATCAGGATCGGCACCGCGGACGAGCGCCGCAGGTCGCGGGCCAGGTCCAGCCCGCTCTCCCCCGGCATCATCACGTCGAGCACGAGGAGGTCGAAGGCGAGCCCGTCCAGCCGCCCGCGCGCCTCGACGGCATTGGCCGCGGTGGTCACGCGATAGCCATGCTCGGTGAGGAAGCGCGACAGCAGGGTGCGGATGCGGTTGTCGTCGTCCACCACCAGAAGATGCGGCGCATCGTCGGCGACGGGCACGGGGGCGGGCGCGGCGGCGCCGGAAGCGGCATCAGGCATGGGGGCGCTCGCAAATCACACTCGTGCAAATCACTCTCGTGCAGGTCTCGGTCATGGTCCGGTCGGGCTCTCCGGTCGGGCGTTCGGCCGGAACGCCCGGCACCGTCACGCCGGCCGGGCCCGTGCCGCGCGGTCGGCGCGCTCGATGAGACGCTCCACCGCCGCGCGATCCTCCGGGTCGATCATGGCGAGAAGAAAGCGCTGCACCGCCTCCCGGCCGTCGGGACCGCTCGCCTCCAGCGCCGTGGCCATGCGCCGGCTCTGCAGACCGACGAACTGGCGCGCCAGCGCCTCGCCTTTGGCGGTGGGAAACAGCAGACGCTGGCGGCGGTCCGAGGACCCCGCCCGGCTTTCCACGAAACCTTCGTCCACCAGTTCGCGCAGCACGCGGCCCAGGCTCTGCTTGGTGATGCGCAGGATGTCGAGCAGGTCGGTCACGCGCATGCCGGGATGCCGGTTCACGAAATGGACAACCCGGTGATGCGCCCGGCCGAAGCCGATGGGCGCCAGGATCTGGTCCGGATCACCCACGAAGTCCCTGTAGGCGAAGAACAAAAGCTCGATGAAGTCCACCAGCGGCACGGCCGCCGCCGCGTCCTCGACCGCCGCGGAAGCGGGAGAAGGCGCCGAGTCCAGGAGAGAATTTATGTCAGTCATGTTGACTTTTTCGTTCTGATCGTTACTTCAAGAGCCGGTTCTACGAAATGATCGGTCGCCCAGCCTCTACACAAGGTTCGATCATTTCGTGGCTTTGCCGGCTTCGTGAGCAGGCGTAAAGATATCCCCATGCGGGATCGCTGGAAAGCGGCGGTTGTAGCGGGGAGAAGCCGCGCGGACGACGCGGTTGGAAAAAGGAGTTCGAGATCATGAGCGCGCAGGGTGTCCCCTTCGACCAACGTGACGGCTGGATCTGGTACGACGGCGTGTTCGTGCCGTGGGCCGATGCCAAGCTGCATGTGCTGTCCCATGGCCTGCACTACGGCAGCACCGTGTTCGAGGGCGAGCGCGCCTACGGCGGCACGATCTTCAAGAGCTCGGAGCATTCCGAGCGCCTGCGCCTGTCCGCGGAGATGCTGGACTTCACCATCCCTTACACCATCGGCGAGATCGACGCGGCCAAGAAGGCCACGCTGGAGAAGAACAATCTCGTGGACGCCTATGTGCGCCCGGTCTCCTGGCGCGGCAGCGAGATGATGGGCGTCGCCGCCCAGAAGAACACCATCCACCTCGCCATCGGCGTGTGGGAGTGGCCGAGCTATTTCGATCCCGAGCAGCGCCAGAAGGGCCTGCGGCTCGACCTGTCGGAATGGCGCCGGCCTGATCCCGCCACCATCCCCTGCAAGGCGAAGGCGGCCGGTCTCTACATGATCTGCACCATCTCCAAGCACCGGGCCGAACGCCGCGGCTATGCCGACGCGCTGATGCTCGACTATCGCGGCTATGTGGCCGAGTGCACCGGCGCCAACGTCTTCTTCGTGAAGGACGGCGTCATCCACACCCCCACCCCGGACTGCTTCCTCGACGGCCTCACCCGCCGCACGGTGATCGACATCGCCCGCCGCCACGGCATCGAGGTGGTGGAGCGCCACATCAAGCCGGAGGAACTCTCCTCCTTCACCGAATGCTTCATCACCGGCACCGCCGCCGAGGTGACCCCGGTGGGCTCCATCGCGGACTGGCACTTCGCCCCCTCGGGAATCACCCATCAGCTGATGGATTCCTACTCCGCCGAAGTGCGCCCGAAGCAGCAGGCCGCCTGACCCGGCCACCGGGCCACAGACATGTGGAAAGGGCGTCGCTCGCGCGGCGCCCTTTTTCTGTGTGCCGGCGGCAGGTCACGTCCGAAATCAGGCCCCCGGCAAGGCCGCAGCGTCACTGAAGCGTCATCCTCCACCACAAGGTGTTGACGCTCCAGCCGAAGCACGCCAAACCTTGCGGGTGAGCGCGCACCCCAGAAACTCCCTCCTCCAGAGCGGCCTGCGCCGTCTCGAAGCCGTACCCGTCATCGGGCCTCTGCTGGCTTCGGTGAGCGGCATGGAACGGGTGACGCTGGCGGTTCTCGGCTTCGTCGCCCTCGCCTTCTACGTCTTCGTCAAGGTCGCCGACGAGGTGATGGAGGGCGCCACCGGCCGGCTCGACCGCGACATCCTCCTCGCCCTGCGCAATCCCGCCGACCCGTCCGACCCCCTCGGGCCGCCATGGCTTGAGGAGGCCATGCGGGACTTCACCGCCCTGGGCGGAACCAGCGTGCTCACCCTGCTCACCCTCCTGGTGGCCGTCTTCCTCATCATGACGCGCAAGCGCCACGCGGCCTGGCTGGTGCTGCTGTCGGTGGCGGGCGGCACCGCCTTGTCCCAGATCCTGAAATGGGGGTTCGATCGGCCCCGGCCGGACCTCGTGCCCCATGGCATGGCGGTCTACAGCCAGAGCTTTCCCTCCGGCCACGCCATGCTCTCGGCGGTGGTCTACCTGACGCTCGGGGCGCTGCTCGCGCGCACCCAGGCGCGGACGCGGGTGAAGGTGTTCTTCCTGGGCTCGGCGGCGGCGCTCACCGTCATCGTCGGCATCAGCCGCATCTATCTCGGCGTGCACTGGCCCACCGACGTGCTCGGCGGCTGGGCCCTGGGCGCGGCCTGGGCCTGTTCCTGCTGGCTGCTGATGCTGTGGCTGCAGCGCCGGGGCGAGGTGGAAGGCGAGACCGGGAGGAGCGACGAGGGCGCCATCCCGCCCGACGCGGGGCAAGCGCGAAACGGTGCGTGAGCGTGCGCTTCAGATGTCCATATCCACCCATACGGCGGCATGGTCGGAAGCGGCCTCAACTTTCTTCGTGATCTCCGCATAGGCGTCCCACTTGCGCGGGCGGACGCCCGGCCACATGCCCGTCCGGAATACGCCTGCGGCCGTCACTTTGGCGAACAGGGCGGGCGAGAGCAGCAGATAGTCGATCTTGTTGCTCGCAAGGCATGAGCCGAACGTACCCGGATGACCACCATTGTCGAACGCGGGATGCTCGAAGATATCCTTGAGATCGGTCTGGGCGAGAAGCGGCTCCAGCGGCCGGCTGCCAGGCGTGTCGTTGAGGTCGCCGACGATGGCGATCCGCGTCTCGCCGGCGGCGACGAGCCCTTCATAGATCGCCCGCACCCGCTCGGCCTGGGCCCGCCGCCGGGCGTTCGAATCGGAGGTCGAGCCGTAGCCCTTGCTCTTGAAGTGATTGACGAGGACCAGAAGCGGCGGTCCGGAGGGCAGTTCCACCGTGAATTCCGGGCAATCGCGCGAGAATACGGGCTGTCCCGAGGGGAGCCGGTCGTCGACATGGGAGCGCATGGTGCCGATGGGATAGCCTTCAGCTGTCATCAGCCCCACGTCGATGCCGCGCTCGTCGTTGCCGTCGATCACCATCACGTGGCGATACGGCGTGCCGCCCATGGCGGTCACGATCTCGGCATTGAAAGCGGCGAGCGCAGGACGGCTTTCGGCCTCCACCACCGCGAGCACGTCGGCGGCCAGGTCGACCATCACCCGCGCCGTGTTGCGCATGGCATGCTCGTTGATCGGCTCGTCCCGCAGTTCGAGGGAGCCCACCCAGTCCGCCCGCCCCTCGGCGAGGATCTCGATGCCGCCGGCCTGCGGACGCTTCAGCAGCCCGCCCCGGCTCCGGCGCAGGAGGACGAACGGCCCCGTGTCGGATTTCTCCAGCCCAAGATTGATCATCAGCTCAACCATCTTGCGCTGGTCAGCAGATGAATAGGCCACCTGCCCGAGCAAGGCGTTGAGGGCGGAGAATGCCTCAAGGACGGCCTTGCCGTCATCCCAGGTGTCGAGATTGAGTGCCTTGGCCCGGTCGAACAGGTTCTCGACGTTGTAGCTCGCGAGCCGCATTTTCAACCTCCCCGGGCGTTACCGGGAAAGAGATCATTTTATCACGACACTTTTACGTTCGTTGGGCCAAAATACAATTTTAGATGTATCTATATACCCCTCGCCGAAGAACGGTTCAATCGAACAGGCTGGAGACCGATTCCTCGTGGGCCGTGCGGGCGATGGCCTCGCCGATCAGGGTGGCGATGGAGAGCACGCGGATGTTGCGGGCTACCCGCACCGCCTCGGTGGGCTGGATCGAATCGGTGATCACCAGTTCCTTGAGCTTGGACGCGGTGATGCGCGCCACCGCCCCGCCCGACAGCACGCCGTGGGTGATGTAGGCATGCACCTCCCTGGCGCCGCGGGCGAGCAGGGCCTCGGCGGCATTCACCAGTGTGCCGCCCGAATCGACGATATCGTCCACCAGGATGCAGGAGCGGCCTTCCACATTGCCGATGACGTTCATCACCTCGCTCTCGCCGGGGCGCTCGCGGCGCTTGTCGACGATGGCGAGCTGGGCGTCGATGCGCTTGGCCAGCGCCCGGGCGCGCACCACGCCGCCCACGTCCGGCGACACCACCATGACGTTGGAGAGGTCGAACCGCTCCTTGATGTCGCGCACCATCACCGGCGCCGAATAGAGGTTGTCGGTGGGGATATCGAAGAAGCCCTGGATCTGGCCGGCATGCAGGTCCAGCGTCATCACCCGGTCAGCGCCGGCATGGGTGATGAGGTTGGCCACCAGCTTGGCGGAGATGGGCGTGCGCGGGCCGGGCTTGCGGTCCTGCCGGGCGTAGCCGAAATAGGGCAGCACCGCCGTGATGCGCTTGGACGAGGCCCGGCGCAGCGCATCGATGATGATGAGCAGTTCCATCAGGTGATCGTTGGCGGGGAAGGCCGTGGACTGCACCACGAACACATCCTGCCCGCGCACGTTCTCCTGGATCTCGACGAAGATTTCCATGTCCGCGAAGCGCCGCACCACCGCTTTGGTCAGCGGGGTGGCGAGATAAGCGGCGATGGCTTCAGCGAGCGCGCGGTTTGAGTTGCCCGCGACGAGCTTCATGGATCCGTTCTCCGCTGACATGGGTCGCTCCGCCCCGGCCGCACCGGGAGCTGGTCGAAAGCTTGAGGGGTTCTGATAGGCGGGCCGTCACAATCTTGTAAAGGCCCCGCTGCGCCTCAGGCACAGACTGCGCCCCGCCGGACCGCGGCGAACACCGCCCAGGCCGGCTCGATCTGGCCGGCTCGATCAGGCCCGCGCAGCCTTGGTGCAGAAGGATTTCCAGGTGTTCCGGCCAGCCCGCGGCCGAAGCTGTCAGTTGTCCGCGTATGCCAGGGCTGCGGAGGGCGCAGAGAGCGCCGCGACGGGCACGCCCGAGGGATCGCGCGGTGCCGGCTCGGCGGCGGGGGACTCGCCCAGGCCCGAGGACGCCGCGGCCGACGCTGCTGCACCCGGCGCCGGCTCGGACACCGCCTGCGCGCTGCCGCCGACGCCGAGGGTCTCGGCCAGGCTCGCCATGGAGCGGTTGGCCACGCGGGAGAGCACGGCATCGTCGCAGGCGGCCCAGCCATTGGCGAGGCCGCCCTTCACCTTGCCGGCGGGCTCCTCGCCGGCGATGCGGGCGACGCGGGTCTGGTTCTGGTCGTACACGTCCCAGGCATAGGCGACGGTGGCCTTGCCCTTGTCCACGTGCAAAGCCAGATAGCCCTTCACCCGGTAGGCCGCGCTGGTGCTGCGGGAGACCACGGACACCTTGCGGTCCTGCGCCTCGCTGGAAAGCTGGCCCACCAGCTTGTCGAAGGTGGCCGGCGGCGGTCCGTCGATGGTGTCGAAGGCGAGGGCGCGGTTGCCGGAAGAGGCCATGCCGGACCCATCCGTCTGGCAGGCGCCCAGCGCCATGCACAGGGCAAGCCCCGCAAGGCGCACCAGGGTCCGGGACCGGTTGGCGGAAAAGACGAACGGCCGGTGCGCACGCACCTCCGGAACGGCTTCTGCCTCGTATCCCCGCATGGTCGCTCCCGGCGCTTGTCTCGTCACCGAAGGCGTAGCGGGAAACGCGGGCCGGGTCCAGAAAAACGGTTAAGGCGCGGTTAATGGAGCTGTGAAACCGAGCAAAATCAACGCTCGACCATGCCCGGGCGGACTCCCTGCCGGGCGCCGACAACCTTTTAAGGTTTGGTAAACATCCCGCCCCGCGCTCATTTCAGCGACTGGAGCAGGCCGAGCAAACGCATGGAGCCTTCGGGCCACGGCCCGTAGCCCGCATCCGCATTGATGTGGCCGGCATCGCCCGCATCCACGATGGCCGCGCCCCAGTCGAGGGCGAAGCCTTCGGCCCGCGCGTAGCTGCAATAGGGGTCGGTGCGGCTGGCCACCAGCACCGAGGGAAACGGCAGCGGCGCCGTCGGCATGGGGCCGAATGCCGCCACCAGCGGGTCGAGGCCGGCCATGTCGAGATCAGGCGGGGCCACCAGGAAGGCGCCCTTCACCTTCCCCTCCGGCAGAAGCGGCGCGGCATGCAGCAAAGTCGGCACGCCGAGGGAATGGGCGACCACCACCACCGGCTTGTCCGCCGCCGCCACCGCCGCGGCGAGGCGCCGCGGCCAGTCCTCCCGGTCGGGCCGGTCCCAGTCCGCCTGCTCCACCCGGCGGGCGGAGGAGAGGCTGCGCTCCCACCGGCTCTGCCAGTGATCGGGGCCGGAGCCCTGCCAGCCGGGCACGATGAGAAGGGCGGCATCGGTGGAGCGCATGCGTCAGTCCGGACAGGTTCAGGCCAAATCAGGCGAGGGTAATGGCGGCGATCAGCCGGCCGTAGTCGGCTTCCTTGCGGTGGGTGGTGCGGCGATAGGAAAAGAAGCGCGCCTCGTCCGCAAAGGTATCAAGGCCCAGATCCTCGATGAAGCCCACGCCCGCCTGTTCCAGCCGCAGGCGGATGAAGCCCGGCAGGTCGAACAAAGCGTGGTGGGCCCGGTCCGCCGGCGCGAAGAAGCGGGCGAAGCTTTTGTCCTCGCCGAGGAGGCGGGCGACGAAATCCTCCCCCACCTCGTAGCTCGGCTGGCGGATGAGCGGGCCGATGACGGCGCGGATGTTGGCGCGCCTCGCCCCCTGCTGCTCCATCATCGCCACGGTCGCGCCGATGATGCCGGACACCGCGCCCTTCCAGCCGGAATGGGCTGCGGCCACCACGCGGGCATCTGGATCGGCGAGCAGGATTGGCCCGCAATCGGCCACCGCCACCGCCGCGCCGAGGCCGGGGGTGCTGGTGACAATGGCGTCGGCCTTGGGGGCGTCCTCGCGGGTCCAGGGCTCGGTTGCCAGCACCGGATCGGCCGAATGCACCTGCCACAGGGCCAGCAGCGCCTCCGGCGTGATGCCGATCTCCTGCGCCATGCGGGCGCGGTTCTGCGCCACGGCGGCCGGATCGTCATCGGAGCCCATGCCGCCGTTGAGGCTCGCATAGAGGCCGGTCGAGACCCCGCCCTGCCGGGTGAAGAAGGCATGGCGGATGCCGGGCAGGGCCGCAAGCGAGGCGGCCTCGATCTTCATGACGCAAACCTCATCACACCCGTTCCTCGGTCGAATCGAACGCGGGCGGCAGCCCGATTTCAGGATGGGCGAGGACGAGCACCTTGAACAGACGCCCCATCTCCCCTGCCCCGCCCCCCGCCAGCCGGCGCGCGGCGGCGTCCACGCCGGCGCGGACCTCAACCGACGCATCGCGCGTCAGCCGCTCGGCGCGCTGGGCCAGGCCCAGGCGGGCAAGAAATTCGCCCTGCTCCAGCGGCCCGAAGGCGCGCAGCCCCGCCGCGCGGCCGATGCGGGCCAGCGCCGAGAAATCCACATGGGCGGTGAGGTCGGCGTCCCCCGGCGCGGCCAAAGGATCGGCGAAGCGATGCTGTTCCAGAGCCTGGAAGGTGTCGCCATAGCCGCCGGCATGGCCGTAATCGATGACCAGAGCAGCCCCGCCCTGCGCCTTCAGGCGCGCCGCCAGCGCCCGCGCCGGGCCGCTTTCCAGATGCTCCAGCACCGCCCCTTCGGCGGGCGGCGGCAGATGGGCGGCGAAGGCGGCAGCGGCCCGCGACGGGGTGGGATCAAGGCCGAGGACGAGCCGGCCTTTGTCATCAAGGCCCACCCGCCGCTCATGCCAGTGGCCAGCGCGGAAGACATATTGGTCGATGGGCAACGCATCGAAGAATTCGTTGGCAAGAACCAGGGCCGGCCCGTCCGGCACCTCCTCCACGCGGTCGTGCCAGGACACTTGGTCCGCATGGGCGGCGAGCGTGCGGGCCTGCGCGGCCCGCAGCACCGGGCTCGTTTCCACCAGATGGATGCGCGCCGCCGCGCCGAAATCCGGCACCAGCCGGGCCGCGCGCAGGGCGTCGGCCATCAGGGTGCCGCGGCCGGGGCCCAGCTCCACCAGCCGGAAAGCGGGGGGCGATCCCATCTGCTGCCACTGGGCCACCGCCCACAGGCCCAGCAATTCGCCGAACATCTGGCTGATCTCGGGGGCGGTGGTGAAGTCGCCCCGCGCGCCGAGGGGATCGCGCGTCATGTAATAGCCGTGGCGCGGATGGCCGAGGCACAGCGCCATGTAGCGGCTCACCGGCATGGGCCCCTCGGCGGCGATGAGGGCGGCGATCTCCTCGGAAAGCGGCGTGGTCACGCGGCCGGCTTGCGCTTCAGGGCGTAGAGAAGAAGGCCGGCGCCGGCGACCACCAGCGGCACCGACAGCCACATGCCCATGGTGGTGCCGAAGGCGAGGTAGCCCAGTTGCACGTCCGGCTCGCGGAAAAATTCAGCCGTGATGCGGGAAATGCCGTAGCCGATGCCGAAGATGCCGGCCGCCACCCCCGGCCGCTTCAGCCCGCCGAGGCGCACCACCACAAGCATCACCAGAAACAGCACGAGGCCTTCCAGCGCCGCCTCATAGAGCTGGCTGGGATGGCGCGGCTCGGGGCCGCCATGGGGGAAGACGATGGCCCACGGCACATCGGCGGGCCGGCCCCACAGCTCGCCATTGATGAAATTGGCGAGGCGGCCGAAGAACAGCCCGATGGGCGCCACCACGCCCGACACGTCCAGCAGCGACATGACCCTGATGCCGCGCGCGCGGGCGAACAGGACCAGGGCCACCAGCGTGCCGGCAAGCCCGCCGTGGAAGGACATGCCGCCCTTCCACACCGCCACGATGTCCTGCGGGTTGGCGGCGAAATAGGCCGGATTGTAGAACAGCACATAGCCGAGCCGCCCGCCCAGGATGACGCCCAGCGTCGCCCAGAACAGGGCGTCGTCGAGGTCGTGCGGGGTCATGGGCGAGGTGCCGCCCCACAAGGCGGGGCGGGCCACCATCGCCCGCGCCAGCAGCCAGCCGAGGACGAGGCCGGCGATATAGGCAAGGGCATACCAGCGGATGGCCAGCGGGCCGAGCTGGACCAGGACCGGGTCTATGGCCGGGAAAGGCAGGGCGAAGGTCGGCATCTGATCCCCGGAATGCGGGTCCGCGGCGGGCGCCGTCATGTGCCGCGCCGGGGGCTGCGCCGTCAAGCCGGCCCGAACGGTGGGGCGGTGGACCCCTGCTCGCCATCCCCGCACCAGCCTGCCCCCTCTCCCGCGTGCGGGGGAGGGG
>NZ_JAIVFO010000116.1 GCF_029991245.1 Xanthobacter autotrophicus | reverse complement strand
GCACCAGCCCCCACCCTGCCCTCCCCCGCACGCGGGTGAGGGTTCCCCGTTGGACCCGGCCGCGACGTTAGATGTTCGAACTTGCACCCCTCGCCCCGCCCCAAACCTTCGGAACCACGCCAGCCATGGCTGAAAGCGCAAGCAACGCTCCCCTCACCGCCCTCGCCCGGCGCCTGATATCACCGGCACCGGTGCGGTTTCTCGCGCTGCTGGCCCTGTGCGGGGCCTACATCCAGGGCGGCCTCGCCAAGGCGCTGGACTTCAAAGGCGCCCTGGCGGAGATGGCCCATTTCGGGCTCACCCCGCAGGCGCCCTTCGCCGTGGCCGTGATCGTGCTGGAGCTGGGCGCCTCGGCCCTGATCCTCAGCGGCCGGCTGCGCTGGCTGGGAGCGCTGGGGCTGGCGGGCTTCACGGTGCTGGCCGCTTTCCTCGCCAACCGCTTCTGGGCCATGGCGCCCCCCGAGAGCACCATGGCCGCCAATGCCTTCTTCGAGCATCTGGGCCTTGCCGGCGCCTTCGTGCTGGTGGCGTGGCACGATCTCAACCACGGCGCCTCGAACGGGGGGCACCCAAGCGCGAGCGGACGCCCAAGTCCGCCGCCGGCATACCCCACGCTGCACTCGCTCGACAGGAGGGAGCTGTGAACGACACCCCCCACGCCGCCGCCTCACCGCCTCCGGCTGTGCCCGCCTCACCGCCTCCGGCCGCGCCTGCCGCCCCGCCTCCCGCAGCCGGCGGCGCCTTCGCGCCGCTGCGGCGGCCGGTGTTCGCCGTGCTGTGGGGCGCCACGGTGCTCGGCAATACCGGCAGCTTCATGCGCGACGTGGCCAGCGCCTGGATCGTCACCGACCTGTCCGCCTCCCCGGCGGCGGTGGGCCTGGTGCAGGCCGCCGCCATGCTGCCGGTGTTCCTGCTCGCCATTCCTGCCGGCGTGCTCTCCGACATCCTCGACCGCCGCCGCTTCCTCATCGGCATCCAGCTCGGCCTCGGGGCGGTAAGCGTGGCGCTGATGCTGCTGTCCATGAGCGGGCTCATGACCGTGTCGTCGCTGGTGGCGCTCACCTTCCTCGGCGGCGTGGGCGCGGCGCTGATGGCGCCCACCTGGCAATCCATCGTGCCCGAACTGGTGCCGCGTCCCGAACTGAAGAGCGCGGTGGCGCTCAACTCGCTGGGCATCAACATCGCCCGCTCCATCGGCCCGGCGGTGGGCGGCCTGCTGCTCGCCTCCTTCGGCGCGGCGGTGACCTATGGCGCGGACGTGGCCAGCTACGTGCTCGTCATCGCCGCCTTGTGGTGGTGGCGCCGGGATGCCGGCGCGCAGGATGAATTGTCCGAGCGCTTCACCGGCGCCTTCCGTGCCGGCCTGCGCTATGCCCGCGCCAGCCGCGAGTTGCACGTGGTGCTGCTGCGCGCGGTGTTCTTCTTCTTCTTCGCCAGCGCGGTGTGGGCGCTGCTGCCGCTGGTGGCGCGGGAGCTGCTGAAGGGCGACGCCGCCTATTACGGGGTGCTGCTGGGCTCGGTGGGGGCCGGCGCCATCGCCGGCGCCCTGCTGCTGCCGCGCCTGCGGGCGTTTGCCACCGCCGACGGGCTGGTGCTGGGTGCCGCCTTCGTCACCGCCGCCGCCACCGCGAGCCTTGCCTTCGCGCCGCCGCGCTGGCTCGCCCTGGTGGTGCTGCTGGCCATGGGCGGGGCGTGGATCATCGCGCTGACCACCCTCAACGCCACCGCCCAGTCGATCCTGCCCAACTGGGTGCGCGGGCGGGCGCTGGCGGTCTATCTCACCGCCTTCAACGGCGCCATGGCCTGCGGCAGCATCACCTGGGGCCTGGTGGCGCAGCAGATCGGGCTGGCGGCGGCGCTCGTCGTGGCGGGCGCCGGCCTTGCCGTGGCCGGGCTCATCCTCCACCGGGTGAAGCTGCCGGCGGGCGAGGCGGATCTCACCCCCGCCATGCACTGGCCCGAACCCCTGCTCGCCGCCCCCGTGGAGAATGACCGCGGGCCGGTGCTTATCCTCATCGAATACCGCATCGCGCCGGACGACCGCCCGGCCTTCCTCGATGCCCTCTGCCGCCTCTCCGCCGCCCGGCGGCGGGACGGCGCCTATAATTGGGGCGTCACCGAGGATGCCGCCGACCCGTCGCTCATGGTGGAGTGGTTCATGGTGGAATCGTGGGCCGAGCACCTGCGCCAGCATCGCCGGGTCTCCCATGCGGATGCCGACGTGCAGGCCGGCGTGCTGACATTCCACCGGGGCGAGGCCCCGCCCCGCGCCCGCCACCTCATCGGCGTGGAGGCCCCGGCCCGCAGGCCGGGCGGGCATCCCTGAGCGCCCGGCCGGAGGCCGGGTCTTCGACCAATGTGGAGCGGGCGCCGCGCAGGCGCCCCGCGGCCTGAGACCAATGGCCGTTGGTTTCAGGTCGGGTTTTCCAGGTTGAACTGGCGGGTGTGCTCGTCATAGCCGAACACTTCGCCGTAGCGCCCCCAGGTGATGAGGGCGCGCAGCGTCTTCTCGGCAAAGTCTTCGGACATGTAGTCCTCCAGCTCTTCGGAAAAGCGCATGAACGGCGCCTTGTGGCTGGGCCGCTCGTCCAGCACCCGGCGGATGAGGCCCGCCAGCGGCACGTAGGCCAGAAGGTGCTCCGCGAACAGGCGCTTGCGCGCATCCACGTCCAGATCCACAAACCGCCGGCCGGCCTCCGTGAGGGTGACGTCGCCCTCCTCCAGCTCGGCGAAACGCATCAGTTGCAGGGTCTCGACGATGGGGAACAGCTCGTCCACCTCCATCTGCAGGGTGGCGGCGAGATCCGGCAGGTCGGCCTTTCCGGCATAGGGCGGCGCGGCCAGCGCCTCCATGAGGCCGGAAATGAGGTTGGTGGAGATGTGGGGCAGCGCCATGCCGATGCCGCTGCCGGGGAAGGCGCCCTCGTCCTTGCGCTCCTCCTTCTCCGCCGGGGTGCGCTGGGTCATGCGGCCATAGATGTCGTCCACGATGGCGCGGAACACGGGGTCGAGCCGCGAGCGCGGGTGCGGCAGCTCGATCCGGATCTCCGCCGCCACCCGGCCGGGATTGGAGGAGAAAATGAGGATGCGGTCGCACATCAGCACCGCCTCCTCGATGTTGTGGGTGACCATGAGGATGGACTTGATGGGCAGGCGGCCCTCGATCCACAGGTCGATGAGGTCAGTGCGCAAGGTCTCGGCGGTGAGCACATCCAGCGCCGAGAACGGCTCATCCATCAGCATCAGGCGCGGATGCACCACCAGGGCGCGGGCAAAGCCCACGCGCTGGCGCATGCCGCCGGACAATTCCTTGGGATAGGCGCTCTCGAAGCCGTCGAGGCCGATCAGGTCGATGGCCTCGATGGCGCGTCGCCGCCGCTCGGCCGCGGGCACGCCGATGGCCTCCAGCCCCACCTCCACATTCTCCAGCACCGTGAGCCAGGGAAACAGGGCGAAGCTCTGGAACACCATGGACAGGCCCTCGCACGGGCCGGTCACGGGCTTGCCGCACCAGTCCACGCGGCCCGAGGTGGGCTTCACGAGGCCGGAAATGATGCGCAGCAGCGTGGACTTGCCCGAGCCCGAGCGGCCGAGCAGGCCCACGATCTCGCCCTCGCGGATGGTGAGGGCAACGTCGTCCAGCACCACCAGGTCGGCATTGTCGCCCTTGGCGTAGACCTGCCGCACGCCCGAGGCGCTGACGAGGGTCGCGAACTCGGTCTCGGAGCGCGGCGGGGCGCGATCGATCACGGCCATTCTATCCTCCTTCAGTCGAGGCGCAGGCGGCGGCCGGCGAACGTGAACATGGGGCGCCACAGCAGGCGGTTGAAAAAGATGACGAAGATGGACATCACCGCGACGCCGAGCACGATGCGCGGATAGTCGCCGGCGGCCGTGGCGTCGGCGATATAGGCGCCCACCCCGTGGGCCCGGAGCGTGGTATCGCCCCAGCTCGCCACCTCGGCGACGATGGAGGCGTTCCACGAGCCGCCGCTCGCGGTGATGGCGCCGGTGACGTAATAGGGAAAGATCCCCGGCAGCATCACCTTGCGCCACCAGTTGAAGCCGCGGATGCGGAAGGTGGCGGCGGCCTCCTTGAGGTCGTTGGGGAAGGCGCTCGCCCCGGCCACCACGTTGAACAGGATGTACCACTGGGTGCCGAGCACCATCAGCGGCGACAGCCAGATGTCCGGGTCCAGCCCCAGCCGCACGATGGCCACCACGGCGAAGGGAAACACGATGTTGGCCGGGAAGGCGGCGAGGAACTGGGCCAGCGGCTGCACCCGCTGGGCCCAGCGCGGCCGCAGCCCGATCCACACCCCGATGGGCACCCAGATCAAGGTTGCCAGCGCGATCAGCACGATCACCCGCAGCATGGTGAGGACGCCGAGGCCGAACACCTGGGTCACCTCGGGCAGGGTCAGTTCGGTGGCGACGAACGCGACGATGACATAAAGCGCGTAGCCGGCCACGGCGAACACCAGCGCCAGCCAGATCCCCTCCGCCCAGCGGCTCGCCCAGGCGCCCGCCACGGCGCGGCGGGTGTCCTGCGACACCGGCGCGGAGAAGGCGAGCCGCTGGCGCGGCACCGCCGCCAGCATGGCGCCCAAAGGCTGGAGCACGCGCTGGAACAGATAAGTGCGGCGGGCGGCGGACAACAGCCAGGAGCGCGGCGCCGGCCCGCCGGCGGAGGTCTCCACCCGGAACTTGTCGGCCCACGCCACCAGAGGGCGGAACAGCAGCTGGTCATAGAGCAGGATCACCGCCAGCATGGCGAGCACCGCCCAGCCCACGGCGGCGAGATTCTGCTCCTTGATGGCGAGCGCCACATAGGAGCCGACGCCCGGCAGGGTGATGGTGGTATCGCCCACCGAGATGGCCTCGGAGGCCACCACGAAGAACCAGCCCCCCGACATGGACATCATGGTGTTCCACACCAGGCCCGGCATGGAGAACGGCACCTCCAGCCGCCAGAAGCGCTGCCAGCCGGTGAGGCGGAAGCTGCGGGTGGCCTCGTCGAGGTCGCGCGGCACCGTCTTCAGTGACTGGTAGAAGCTGAAGGTCATGTTCCAGGCCTGGCTGGTGAAGATGGCGAAGATGGCCGCCAGCTCCACCCCCAGCACCCGGCCGGGGAACAGGGACATGAACCCCACCACGGTGAAGGAGAGGAAGCCCAGCACCGGCACCGACTGGAGGATGTCCAGCATGGGCACCAGCACCATCTCCGCCCGCCGGCTCTTGGCCGCCAGCGCGCCGTAGGCGAAGGTGAAGACCAGCGAGGCCACGATGGCTGCCAGCATGCGCATGGTGGTGCGCAGCGCATACTCCGGCAGCATGGCCGGATCGAGCGAGACCGGCGCAAGGTCCAGCGCCGCCAGCGGCGCCAGCGTCTCCTTGCCGCCATGGACCATGAGAATGAGCCCGCCGAACAGCAGGCCAAAGGCCAGCGCGTCCCAGAGGTTCGGCGCAAACGCGCGCCGGCGGCCCGCTTCCAGGGCCGGGTGATGCAGCGTCATGAGGAAGGATCCGATTCGGCGTGAGGGATCGGCCGGCCGAAGCACAGGACGAACCGCCCGGAGCGGCCCGGGCGAGAATGGCATGCTCAACGCATTGCGATCGAAGCGCCCTTCATCCGGGCCCGTTGGGGCGTTGCCGGTTGAAAACGCGTTCGACCACGGCCACACGGCGCCGCGCGCGGCGGCGTCAGCGCCGACTTCGGTCCAGCCCGACAGCGCTCGTCCGGCAGGTGCGATGCCTGCGGAACAAGGGCTTGCGGAACAGGGGCTTGTGCAAAGGATGTGTGCGGAAAGGAAGCGTCCGCATGGGTTCACCTTTCATCCCGGAGCCGGCCGGCGGCGGGAGGACGAACCGGACGCGAAGTGTCAGGTCCGTGCCGCCGCGAGCTGGCTCAAGCTAGATCGACTGGAACTGTCCATCAGAGGTAACGACTTTCGATTGACCGGCACGGGGGCCGCCGCGCCGCCTATCGCGCCGGGAAACCGCGGGGTCAAGGCCTTTCTGCACTGCGGCAACACGCCTGCGCGAGGCGCCGCAAGGGCAGCGGCCGCCCCCCCGGCACCGGTTCGAGATCCCCCTCCCTGCGGCAACGCGGCACCAACCATGTGGTGCACGGGTCGACTTCCCGTATCGACGCCGTCCCGGTCCGCGGATATCGTCCATGCGTTTTCTGGGAAATGCTTCTCCAGGCTGGAGCGTCACACCGGCGGGAGAAGCAGAAGGCCGGCCTGGGCGCCGTCCAGACCGGGGATCCAATCGGCGGTGAGGGCCAAACCCCTGGAGGGTCAGACCCTGCCCCGTCCCGGCGGACCCGAGCGGACGATGCCAGCGGCTCAAACCGGGCGGACGACAAGGAGCGGACCCGATGGATTTCGATCCGGTGACCCTCGCACGCATTCAGTTCGCTTTCACGGTCTCCTTCCACATCATCTTCCCCGCCTTCACCATCGGGCTGTCCGCCTTCATCGCGACGCTGGAGCTGCTCTGGCTGAAGACCGGGCGCGACGTGTATCACCGCCTCGCGCGGTTCTGGACCAAGATCTTCGCCGTGTCCTTCGCCATGGGCGTGGTGTCCGGCATCGTTTTGTCCTACCAGTTCGGCACCAACTGGAGCCGCTACGCGGAATTCGTCGGCTCGGTGGTGGCGCCGCTCATCGGCTTCGAGGTGCTCACCGCCTTCTTCCTGGAGGCCACCTTCCTCGGCATCATGCTGTTCGGCTGGAACCGGGTGCCGCCGTGGCTGCATGTGCTGTCGTGCTGCGTGGTGGCATTCGGCACCTTCATGTCGGCCTTCTGGATCCTTGCCGCCAACAGCTGGATGCAGACCCCCGCGGGCTTCGAGCTGCGCGACGGCCTTGCCTATCCGCTGGACTGGCTGAAGATCATCTTCAACCCGAGCTTCCACTGGCGCCTGCCGCACATGCTGCTCGCGGCCTACCTCACCACCTCGCTGGTGGTGCTGTCGGTGGGTGCGCGCTACCTCCTCGCCGGCAAGTTCCCCGAGGAATCCCGGGTGATGATGGTCATGGGCATCGGCATGCTGGCCATCGTCGGGCCGGTCCAGGCCTTCGTCGGCGACAGCCACGGCCTCAACACCGCCCACTACCAGCCGGCCAAGATCGCCGCCATCGAGGCCCATTGGGACAGCAAGGAGCCGGCCCCGCTCGTGCTGTTCGCCTGGCCCGACGAGAAGGCGGAGAAGAACCTCTACGAAATCTCCATCCCGCGCGGTGCCTCGCTGATGATCACCCACAGCCTGGACGGCCTGTTCCCGGGGCTGAAGGACTTCGCCCCGCAGGACCGCCCGCCGGTGCTCGGCCCCTTCTTCGGCTTCCGCGCCATGGTGGGCGTGGGGGTGGTGATGATCCTGCTGGGCTGGATCGGCGCCTGGCTGATCTACCGGGATGAAGAGACCATCACCCGCTGGTACCTGCGCATCTGCTCGTGGGCGTGGCCCTTGGGCTTCATCGCCATCCTGTCGGGCTGGGTGGTCACCGAGCAGGGCCGCCAGCCCTGGGTGGTGGACGGCCTGCTGCGCACCGAGGACGCCATGTCGCCCCTCGCGGGGTGGACCGTGGCGCTGACGCTGGTGCTGTTCCTGATCGTCTACGGCATCATCTTCGCCGCCGGCATCTACTTCATGAACCGCCTCATCACGCGCGGTCCCGGCGGCACGCTGATCGAGCCGCCCAGCACCGAACGGCCCAGCAGGCCGTTGGCCGCCGCCCACGGCGAAGGCCAGATGACGCCGGGCAGCTGAGCCCGGCGCCGGAACACGCTCATCCCTTCAACCGACGCGTGAGAGGATCCAAGCCATGGAATGGTATCTCCCCGTCATCTGGGGCGTCATCATCGGCGTCGCGGTCATCATGTATGTGGTGCTCGACGGCTTCGACCTCGGCATAGGCATCCTCTTTCCGTTCGCGAAGGAGGAGCGCGAGCGCGACACCATGATGAACACGGTGGCGCCGTTCTGGGACGGCAACGAGACCTGGCTCATCCTCGGCGGCGGCGGCCTGTGGGTCGCCTTCCCCAAGGCCTATGCGGTGGTGATGCCGGCGCTCTACCTGCCCGTCATCATCATGCTGCTCGCCCTCGTGTTCCGCGGCGTCGCCTTCGAGTTCCGCTGGGTGGCCATGGGCAGCCGGCGCTGGTGGAATGCCGCCTTCGCCGGCGGATCGCTGGTGGCGGCCTTCTCCCAGGGGGTGATTCTCGGCGGGCTGGTGCAGGGCATCACGGTGAAGAACGGCGCCTTCGCCGGCGGCCCGCTGGACTGGGCGACGCCGTTCGCCGCCTTGTGCGGCATCGGCGTGGTGCTGGGCTATGCGCTGCTCGGCGCCACCTGGCTGCTCATCAAGACCGACGGGGTGGTGGCCGAGCGGGCCCGCGCCCACGCCATCCCCCTGCTGCTGGCGGTGATGGCCATGATGGCGGTGGTGAGCCTGTGGACCCCGATCGCCTTCGACCGCATCGCCACCCGCTGGTTCTCGCGGCCCAACATCTTCTTCCTCGCGCCGGTGCCCATCGTCACCGTGCTGGTCGCCCTGGCGGTGCTGCACTGGCTGAAGTCCGGACGGGAGATGCTGCCGTTCTTCGGCACGGTGGGGCTGTTCGTGCTCGGCTTTCTGGGCCTTGCCATCTCCACCTTCCCCTATCTGGTGCCCCCGAGCCTCACCGTGTGGCAGACCGCCGCCGCCGCGCCGAGCCAGATCCTGATGCTGTTCGGCGTCATCTTCCTGCTGCCGGTGGTGCTGGGCTACATGGCGTTCGTGTACTGGATCTTCCGCGGCAAGGTGCGCGAGGGCGAGGGGTATCACTGAGGGTTTGAACTGAGGGCGTTTGTGCCGCCCTCAGTCCGCCTCTTCCAGTTCCCCTGCCACCGGAAACAGGGTGAGCTGCTGCTCGCGCACCGGGGCGAACGACCGGCGGTGGTGCAGGCAGGGGCCGTGGGCCTTCAGCGCCGTGCCGTGCTCCCTTGTGCCATAGCCCATGTGGCGCTCGAACCCGTAGGCGGGAAAGGCCGCGCCGACGCCCGCCATCAGCCGGTCCCGCACCACCTTGGCCACGATGGAGGCCGCGGCGATGGAGGCGATGAGCCCGTCGCCCCCCACCACCGCCTCGACCTCGCAGGCAACCTCGGGCGGATCATTGCCATCCACCAGAAGGAACGCCGGCCGGCACGGCAGGCCCCGCACCGCGTTCGCGAGCGCCCAGAGCGTTGCCTGGCGGATGTTGTCGCGGTCGATGCGCGCCGGCGGGGCGAGGGAAACGGCAATCTCGGCAGTGGCGCAGATCTCCAGGTAGAGCGCCTCGCGCTTCGCCCGCGTCAGCCGCTTCGAATCATCAAGCCCCTGCGGCACCCGCGCCGGATCAAGGACCACTGCCGCCGCCACGACGGGACCTGCGAGCGGGCCGCGGCCCACCTCGTCGGCGCCGGCCACCGGGGCGATCCCCTTGGCGTGGAGCGCGCGCTCGCGGGAGAAGTCGAGGCCCACCCAACCGGGGGTGACGGCCTTCGGCGGACGTCCGCGCGGCCTTGAGGGCGCAGAACCGGAATCGGTGAACTGAGGCGGGGTTTTCGGGCGCGACGCCATGGGGGAAGGAAACCCTGATCTGACCGTGACCAGACCGCCCCGAGCGAGTCGCGGCCCGTGGGTCTTGATAGCATGGAACCCCGGGACGGGCTGGGCATTGCTCCCGTCAGCATGTAAACCCATGTACAAGAACGCGTCCAAGGCGGCCCTCGGCGGTGTGGACGTGACCTGAGCGTGATTTGGCCAAGGCCGGGATCCTGTGCGGGAGGCGCGCGATGCGTTGGGACGATTTCCGCTCCAGCGATAATGTGGAAGACCGGCGAGGCGGTGGAGGCTTCCAGATGCCCGGCGGCCGGGGCGGCCTCGGCATCGGCACCATCATCATCGTTGGCATTGTCGGCTGGGCGCTGGGCATCAATCCGGCCGTGCTCATCGGCGGGCTGGAGGCCATCAACGGCATGGGCGGCGGCAGGGCCCCGCAGCAGCAGGCGGCGCCGAGCACCACCCCGCAGGGCGCGCCCAAGGACGAACTCGGCCGATTCGCAGCCGCCGTACTCGCCCAGACCGAGGACGTGTGGACCGAGCTGTTCCGCGCCGAAGGCAAGACCTATCAGGATCCCAAGCTGGTGCTGTTCTCCGGCGCCACGCGCTCGGCCTGCGGCGGCGCGCAGTCGGCCATGGGGCCGTTCTATTGCCCGCTCGACCAGAAGGTCTATCTCGACCTCTCCTTTTTCCAGGAGATGAAGACCCGCTTCAGGGCGCCGGGCGACTTCGCCGCCGCCTATGTCATCGCTCACGAGGTGGGCCACCATGTGGAAAACCTCATCGGCATCCTGCCCAAGGTGCAGCAGGCGCAGGCCCGCGCCTCTTCGAAGGCGGAGGCGAACAACCTGTCCGTCCGCGTGGAATTGATGGCCGACTGCCTGGCAGGGGTGTGGGCCTACCATGCCAATGCCCGCTTCCGCATTCTGGAGCAGGGCGACGTGGAAGAGGCGCTGAACGCCGCCAGCGCCATCGGCGACGATCGGCTGCAGAAGCAGTCGCAGGGCTATGCGGTACCCGACAGTTTCACCCACGGCTCGTCGCAGCAGCGGGTGAGCTGGTTTACTCGCGGCCTGAAGGGCGGCTCCATGCAGCAGTGCAATACCTTCTCCGGCCCGATCTGAGCCCGACTCCGCCTGATTCCTCCGTCACGCGAATCGGCGCCGACTGTGGTGGCGCAAGCCCTCGCCGCCACGCGCCTTGCCACTGCGCACAGCATGTTCGGCGCCAATGGGGTGGAGGCGGGGGCCGGGCCTCGTGCTCGAACGGGCGCACACGGCGCGAGGGCCCGGCAAGGCTCGGCGCCGTCACACCAGCGCTCTTTGCCGCTCTGTTTGCCGCGCGCGTCGCGGCTCTTTCTTCCCGCGCGTCTTCCCGCTCTTGCCTCCTGCGGCCAAGCATGCGAAGGACGGCCAATCGCACGGCGCCGCCGCGGAGGAACCCCTTCGCGCGGGCCGTTCGGCGTCGGCCATTGAAACCTCTTGCAGCCTTCGCTATAGGGGCCGACAACTCATTCCGAAGGGGCCATGCGGCCAGCCCTCGGCCCTGAACGCAGACCTTGCATGATGCCCAAGGGCGTGATGCGGGGGCCGGCGGTGAGCAGAGCAGCCGAGCACACGAGAGGCGTCAGTCCATGTCTTCGACGTTCGACACGGTGGCCAGTATCATCGCGGAAACCTGCGATATTCCGCGGGACACCATCACGCCGGACAGCCACGCCATCGACGATCTGGGCATCGACAGCCTCGACTTCCTGGACATCGCCTTCGCCATCGACAAGGCGTTCGGCATCAAGCTGCCGCTGGAGCAGTGGACCCAGGAAGTCAACGACGGCAAGGCCACCACCGAGCAGTATTTCGTGCTCAAGAACCTGTGCGCCCGCATCGACGAGTTGGTCGCTGCGAAGGTCGCGTGAGGCGCCTAGATGCGTCCTGAAGTCTTCAAGATGATCGACCGGGTCGTCTCCATCGACCCGTCGCTTCAGAAGATCCACTGCCAGGGCCTGGTGCCGGAAGAGAGCTCCATCTTCGAGGGGCACTTTCCCGGCTATCCCATCATGCCCGGCGTGCTGCTCATCGAGGCCATGGCCCAGACCACCGGCTGGCTGGTGCTTGCCCGCAACCGCTTCAACAAGATGCCCTTCCTCGCCACCGTCAAGGAAGCGAAGCTGCGCACCTTCGTGCTGCCGGGGCAGAATCTCGACCTCTACTCCGAAATCCTCCACGAGGGCTCGGGCTTCGTCGTGGCGAAGACCCAGGCCATGCTCGAAGGCAAGCCCATCTGCTCCGCCGAGCTCACCTTCCGCGTGCTCCCCTGGCCGGAAGGCAAGATGAAGCCCGTGGTGATGAAGGTGGCCGAGCACGTCTCCTTCCCCCTTGCGGACTTTACCGATGCCTGATGCGAACGCTGGCCGGCGCCGGATCCACCGCGACGTGTGGATCACCGGCATCGGCCTCGTCTCCTCCCTCGGGGAGGGGCTGGATGCCCATTGGGAAGCGCTCGCCACCGGCGCCGCGCCTTTGACCGACGCGACCACCTACGCGCCCTATGTGGTCCACCCGCTCGTCAAGGTGAACTTCGATACCCAGATCCCCAAGAAGGGCGACCAGCGGCAGATGGAGCCCTGGCAGCGCATCGGCACCTATGCGGCCGGCCTTGCCCTCGACGCGGCGGGGATCGCCAGGAATACCGAGATCCTGTCGAAGACCGACATGATCGTCGCGGCTGGCGGCGGCGAGCGCGATTTCGCCGTCGACGCCTCCATCCTCAATGAGCTGTCCACGTCCAACGATGCCGGCCGGCTGCTCAACGAGCGCCTGCTGTCGGACCTGCGGCCCACCCTGTCGCTGGCCCAGCTCTCCAATCTTTTGGCCGGCAACATCTCCATCGTGCACGGCGTCACCGGCTCCTCGCGCACCTTCATGGGCGAGGAGAGCGCCGGCGTGGATGCGACCCGCGTCGCCTATTCGCGCATTGCCGCCGGGCAGAGCGAGATCGCCCTGGTGGGCGGCGCCTACAATGCCGAGCGCGAGGACACGCTGCTCCTCAACGACCTCGACAATTTCTGCCTGAAGGGCGACCTCAAGCCGGTGTTCGCTGCGCCGGGCATCGCCTCCGGCTCCATGGGCGCATTCTTGGTGCTCGAATCGCCGGAGCACGCCACGGCGCGCGGCGCCAGGCCCATCGCCAGGCTGTCCGGCGTGTGGTCGGAGCGGGCGAAGCGCGCGGTGGAAGGCGCCGTCGCCGAGAAGGTGACCGCGCTTCTGGCCACCGCCGGAACGCCGGCCGGCACCGCAATCATCTCCGGCGCCACCGGCGCCCATGACGCCACCGAAGCCGAGCGCGCGGCGCTGGCCGCCTCCGGCCTGCCGGTGCGCGCGGTGGCGAACCGCATGGGCCACGGCTTCGAGGCGCAGTTCATCGCCGGCCTGGCGCTGGCCGCCCTCGCCGTGTCGAAGGGCGCGCTGTTCCCTCCGCACGCCGGTGATCCGCTGGAGCAGGCGGGCGACGCCGCCGAGCGCATCGTGGTGACGCAGGTGGGCCACTGGCGCGGCGAAGGCGCGGGGCTGGTGGAGAAGGCGTGAGGCCCGGCCGGGGCACCCGTTGCTCCAAGGGTTTTGCGGCGCACTCGACCGGTGCTGGCATCGTCATCACCCGCCTGCCCGGCGGATCCAGGCCGCCAGACGGCGGCGGGAACGGTGCACGTTCAAACCGCGGGACGGGACAAGGCGCCGACGCATTGTCCTTTCCGCCGCCTTCGGCTTATTTTCCGGACCCGCCGGCACGGACGCTCGCACAGCAGCAACTCGCGCGAGGCCGGGGGACACCATGGACGGCGCCTGGGGCGGGCGCGCTTCACTTGAAGGAGCCGCGAACATGACGCAGGCGCATCTGGACACGTTCGGCCGCCCCATCGTGGTGGTGACGGGCATCGGCATCGTCACCTCCCTGGGCCAGGGCAAGGAAGACAACTGGCGCCGGCTCACCGCCGGCGAATCGGGCATCCACACCATCACGCGCTTCCCCATCGAGGGCATGCGCACCACCATCGCCGGCACGGTGGATTTCCTGTTCGACGGCCGCGTCGCCGCCCCGAACCTGTCCGAGAAGCTGGCGACGCTGGCGGCGGAAGAGGCCATCGCCGAGGCCGCCATCGGCTCAGACGGGGATTTTCCCGGCCCGCTGTTCGCGGCGGTGCCGCCCGTGGAGCTGGAATGGCCCGAGCGGCGGCAGCTCGCCGATGCGGTGGGTCATTATCCCATCGTCTATCATGACCTGCTGGGCGCGGCGGCCTCCGGCAAGTTCCGCCCCTGGCACGAGCGCTTCCTGTTCGGCTCGGTGGCGGACCGGCTCGCCGACCGCTTCGGCACCCGCGGCCAGCCCATCTCGCTGTCCACCGCCTGCGCGTCGGGGGCGACCGCCATCCAGCTTGGCGTCGAGGCCATCCGCCGCGGCGAGACCGATGTGGCGCTGTCCCTCGGCACCGACGGCTCGGTGCACCCGGAAGCGCTCATCCGCTTCTCCCTGCTTTCGGCGCTGACCACCGCCAACGACAATCCCGAAGGCGCCGCCCGCCCCTTCGCCAAGAATCGCGACGGCTTCGTCATGGCCGAGGGCGCCGCCGCTTTGGTGCTGGAGAGCTATGAGCATGCGGTGGCGCGCGGGGCGAAGATCCTCGGCGTGCTGGAAGGCTGCGGCGAGATGGCGGACAATTTCCACCGCACCCGCTCCAGCCCCGACGGCCGCCCCATCATCGGCTGCATGACCAATGCCTTCGCCGACGCGGGCGTGACCCCCGACGACGTGGACTACATCAACGCCCACGGCACCTCGACGCCGGAAAACGACCGCATGGAATATGTGGGCATGAAGGCCGTGTTCGGCGAGGAGAAGCTGGCGCAGACCCCCATCTCGTCCAACAAGTCCATGATCGGCCATACCCTGACGGCGGCGGGCGCCATCGAGGCGGCGGTGTCGCTGCTCACCATCGCCAACGGCCGCATCCCGCCGACCATCAACTACAATATCCCGGACCCGGCCATTCCCCTCGACGTGGTGCCCAACGTGGCGCGCGACGCCAAGGTGCGGCGGGTGATCTCCAACTCCTTCGGCTTCGGCGGGCAGAATGTCTGCCTGGTGCTGGCGGGGGAGCCGGCGTGAGGGCGCAACGCACGGGTGGCTCCCTCTCCCGCTTGCGGGGGAGGG